>CAJFMF010000059.1:2820-11254 GCA_904391375.1 Candidatus Gallimonas faecavium
AGCTATTGCACGGCGGCCAAGGAACTTGCTCAGAGCTATCCCGATGCAAAAGTGCGCGTTATCGATTCCCTGTGTGCCTCGCTCGGCCAGGGGCTCTTTGTGGACTATATTGTCAGAAAGGCGGACAGCGGAGCGTCGCTTGAGGAGACGGTTGAATACGGCGAAGAACTCAAGAGCCACATCTGTCACTTCTTCACGGTGGACGATCTGTTCCACCTGAAGCGCGGCGGAAGAGTGTCCGGTGCGACGGCTGTCGTCGGAAAGATGCTCAACATCAAACCCGTCCTCCATGTGGACGATGCGGGACACCTCATCCCGATCGGCAAGGCGATGGGAAGAAAGAAGTCGCTTGCCGCGCTCGTTGATAAGATGACGGAACTCCAGACGCTCGGGAAAGACGATCCCATTTTCATCAGCCACGGCGATTGCCAGGCGGATGTCGACTACCTCATCGGCCTCATCAAAAATCGCTTCGGAACGCGCAATTTCTTCGTGAACATGATCGGAAGCGTCATCGGAACGCATTCGGGTGCGGGAACGGTTGCGCTCTTCTTCAAGGGCCGTCACAGATAAGCCAGTAAAGATCGCATGGAAAAGGACACGGAATGTTCCGTGTCCTTTTGTCATTCTTTCTCCTCGGCGCATATACTGCGTGGGGGTGATTATGCGGATCTGTTTTCTGACAAGAGGGGGGATTTCGGATTTGGCCGGACACGAGGCAGAGCCTGCAGACGTGCTGGTGTGCGGCTTTCATGCGCTCGGCGAAGTGAGCTATGAGCGCGAACTGAAAGGGGAGACGGGGCTCTTCGCCGATCTTGCCGTTCTTTCGCGGGAGCGGCGCGGCGTCGTCATAAGCGGCTGTTTCACCGACGCGCGCGGGATGCGGCGCAAGTCGGTCGTCGTCGCCGAAAAAGGGCGGATTCTCGGCGTTTCCGACATGATCAACCGCATCGACGGCGGGCCGTACCGTGCAGGCGCAGGGGTCAAGATCTATGAGACCTCGGTCGGAAAGATCGGCGTGATCGTCGCGGAAGATCTGTATTTTTCCCGCGTTCCGGAGACGCTTTCCGTGTGCGGTGCGGACATTGCCGTATGTATCTTTGAGCAGTTCTCGGAGGGGCTGGAACCGCTGCTTGCCCGTGCGCAGGCGTTTTTGTGCGGCATCCCCGTTCTTCTGTGCGGATACGGGTATGCTCTGATTGCCGACATCGGCGGGAAGACCCGATTCGCAACGGCGCACAGTCCCTGCTGTTTTGATCTGGAAAAGGAACAGGAGTACCACCTTGTGGAGACGAGACGGCGCGGCCTGTATCGTTCCGGAAGGAAAAAATTTTGAATCTTGCATTTTCCGAAAAGATGTGCTATACTTTTCGCATGAGCAATGCCATTGATTTTATTTCGGCGTATAACACCATCGACGCGCGCCTGCGGGCGATCTATCGCGGAAAGGGCAATCTGCAATTTTCCGACCTCGTCCGACGCTGTGCCGAGTTCAACAATACCGTCCGCAAGTATGAGGACGATCTTTTGCTCTGCGCACGGCTGCGCAACGTCATTGTGCATGAGAGCAAACGCGACTATCTCATCGCCGAGCCCTGCGCGGACATCACGCAGCTCATCTGCCACGTTGCTGATCTTCTGAGCCGCCCGCCGAAACTCTCTGTCCTCAAAGAGAAAAACGTGACGGGAATTGACGGGGATGCGACGCTGGCCGACGCCCTTATGCGCGTCTCTGCGACCAATTATTCCAATCTGCCCGTCTATCGGAAGGGACATATGATCGGGATTCTCAATAACCGCCGTATCGTGCGCGCCATGGGTCAGGCGCTCGAGCGCGGCGAGGACATGGACGAATTTTTGCAGACACGCTGTGAAAATGCGCTGCACGAGGAGGACCTTCGCCGTTTCTATCGGATCTTGGGGCGGAATGACACCGTGCAGGAGGCGATCGACGCGTTTGAAGATAACCGAAAACTGCTTGCGGTCGTCGTCACGGAGGACGGAACGGTCGGCGATAAGATCGTCAACCTTCTCACCAGCGCCGATCTGCCCATGCTGATCCGCATTCTGGAAGATTCCTGAAAACGCGCCGCGCTTTTTTGCGCGTCAGCGAAAAGAGCTTTCGTGCGCAACCTACAAATTTCCGAACAGCTCTTATGTAAGTTTCATAGGAGTCACGGACGCATGTTAAACAATCGCGCGAGCCGCCGAATGATCGGCGGCTCGCGCGATTTTTGCAAAACTTTTTTCCGATTCAGGTACGAAGAATGCTTCGTACTATTTTTTTAGAGAAAGGGGTGCAGTTATGGAGTGGTTACGGGGCGCTTATACCGTCTTTAATACCCTTGTCGCCGTGCAGGCAAGCGCGCCGGGGCCGATGTGGCAGGATACGGACAGCGAAAGGGGATCGGCGTAGAGCACGGGAACGTCGGGCAAGGCTTCCTCGAGCTCCTTGCGGAAGATGTCGGCCTCCGTGCGGTTGTCCGTGTATGCGACGGAGAGACTCATTTCCCCGTCTTTGCGGAATTGCGCAAAGCGCGCGGAGAGGTCGTGTTGAATGGCGGCGATCATCTCCTGTTTGGCCTGTTTGAGCGAATGCACTTTGCGGAAGGCGTCCAGTTTGTCTCCCTGGATCTGCAAGACGGGTTTGATGCGCAGAATGGAACCGACCAATGCGGCGGCAGGCGTAAGACGGCCGCCTTTTTTGAGGTATTTCAGCGTATCGAGCGCAATATAGATGCTGCTGTCCAGTTTGGTCGCGAGCAGGTATTGTACGATTTCGTCGGCGCTTTTCCCGAGCGCGGCGAGCTTCATCGCATCGAATACGCTCTGCTTTTGCGTGACGGAAATGCGCTGGTTGTCCACGACGTGCACTTTTCCGCCGTATTCCTTGGCGAGGTTCTGCGCAGTATGGCAGGTCTCGGAAAGCCCGCTTGACATGGGGATGTGAATGATTTCACAGTCCTCCTGAAGCAGCTCGTTCCAAAGGTCGGTGACGCTTGCCACGGACGGTTGCGACGTGGATACGACCGCGTCGCCGCGCAGATGTTCATAGAATTGCTCTTGGGTGAGGTTGATGTCCTCGAAGTACTCTTCGCCGTCGATCAGAAAGGGCATCGGGATGACAAAGATTCCCAGTTTCTTTGCCTCCGACTGCGTGATGCCGCTGTTCGAGTCGGTGACGATCTTGATTTTCGTCATGTCGGTCTCCAATATTTATTTCATAATTTGAACTAATTGTCATTATATCCCATTACGCCTGCGATGTCAAGAAATTGAGGGGAACATTTGCGGGAAAACCACGGGATCCCCGTTGACATTTCAGAGCTCGGATAGTATAATAAACAATGGAATTTATACAAGGAGATTGTGCTAAGTATGTTCGAGATCGTAAAGAAAGAGGCGCTCAATCCTACCGTCATGCGCATGGATATCAAGGCCCCCCTCATTGCGAAGAAGGCACGGGCAGGACAGTTCATCATCCTGCGCGCGGACGAACGCGGCGAGCGGATTCCGCTCACGGTTGCGGGCTGTGATACCGAGGCCGGGACGGTCACCATTATCTTCCAGATCGTCGGCGGCGCGACCATGACGCTCGCATCGCTCCCGCAGGGCGGCTGTGTTGCAGACTTTGTCGGCCCGCTCGGAACGCCCACGCAGATCGAGGGTCTGAAAAAAGTGGCCGTTGTCGGCGGTGGCGTCGGCTGTGCCATTGCGCTTCCCGTGGCGCGTGCTCTGCATGCACAGGGGACACAGGTCACGTCCATCGTTGGGTTCCGCAATCAGGATCTCGTCATTTTGGAACAGGAGTTCAAGGAAGTGAGCGATCGCTTCTTCATGATGACGGATGACGGTTCCTATGGCGAAAAGGGCAACGTCTGTGTGCCGCTCAACCGCATTCTGGAGAGCGGAGAGACGTTCGATGCCGTTATCACCATCGGCCCGCTCATCATGATGAAGTTTGTCGCGGCGGCGACCAAGCCGTACGGGATCAAGACGGTCGCCAGCATGAATCCCATCATGATCGACGGAACGGGAATGTGCGGCTGCTGCCGCGTCACCGTGGGCGGCGAGATGAAGTTCGCCTGTGTGGACGGGCCGGATTTCGACGCGCATCTCATCGACTTCGACGAGGCGATGAAGCGTTCGCGCACTTATGTCGAGTTTGAAGCAAAAGCAAGAGAAAAGCACTGCAACTTGTTCAAGAAGGAGGTGTCCTGATATGCCGAAGTTCAACATGGATCCCAAAAAGCATCCGATGCCTTCCCAGGATCCGCTTGTCCGCAATAAGAATTTCAAAGAGGTCGCGCTCGGCTACGATGAGGCGACGGCTGTCGACGAGGCAAAACGCTGCCTGAACTGCAAAAATAAGCCCTGTGTCACCGGCTGCCCCGTCGCCGTGGACATTCCCTCCTTCGTCGCGCTGGTCGCCGAAGGGCGCTTTGAAGAGGCCTATCAGGTCATCGCGCGCACGTCTTCTCTGCCCGCGGTCTGCGGAAGAGTCTGTCCGCAGGAGACGCAGTGTGAGGGCAAATGTACGCGCGGGATCAAGGGGGAGCCGGTCGGAATCGGACGCCTTGAACGCTTTGTCGCCGATTGGCACATGGCGCATCCCGTAGAAGCACCCGTCTGTCCCGTTCGGAACGGGCACAGAGTCGCCATCGTCGGTTCGGGCCCCGCAGGCCTTACCTGTGCGGGGGATCTTGCAAAACTCGGCTATGAGGTCACCGTATTCGAGGCGCTTCATGTCGCGGGCGGCGTTCTCGTCTATGGCATTCCCGAATTCCGTCTTCCCAAGGCGATCGTGCAAAAAGAGGTGGACGGATTAAAGGCGATCGGCGTCACGTTTGAGACGGACTCCGTCATCGGCCGCGTCCTCACCATTGACGAACTTAAAAATGAATACGGCTTTGAAGCTGTTTTCCTCGGCACGGGGGCCGGCCTGCCGCGCTTTATGGGAATTAAGGGCGAGGGCGCAAAGGGCGTCTTTTCCGCCAATGAGTATCTCACGCGCACCAACCTCATGAAGGCGTATGAGGCGGACAGCGAGACGCCCATCCTTCACGCGAAGAAGATCGCCGTCGTCGGAGGCGGAAATGTCGCCATGGACGCGGCGCGATGTGCAAAACGGCTCGGTGCGGAGACGGTCTATATCGTCTATCGCCGTTCGGAGGCAGAGCTTCCTGCCCGCCGCGAAGAGGTCGAGCACGCCAAAGAGGAGGAAATCATCTTCCGACTTCTCACCAATCCCGTCGAGATTCTTACCGATAACGAGGACAATGTCGTCGGGTTGAAGTGCATCCGCATGGAGCTGGGAGAACCCGATGCTTCCGGCCGTCGCCGTCCCGTCGAAATTCCCGGAAGCGAATTCGACATCGACGTGGATTGCGTGATCATGGCGCTCGGAACTTCGCCCAACCCCTTGCTCAAAAAGACGACGCCCGGGCTTGAAACTCAGAAGCGCGGCGAAATCGTCGCCGACGAGACCGGAAAGACCAGCCTGGATGGCGTCTATGCGGGCGGTGACGCCGTGACGGGCGCCGCGACCGTCATCCTCGCCATGGGTGCGGGAAAGACAGCGGCAAAGGCCATCGACGCGTATATCCGCGGCAAGAATTGAGAATTGCAAAGACGACCATTTGACGGTCTGCAAGATTGAAAAAAGAGAACACGGGATATCGTGTTCTCTTTTTGTGTTTCCGAGTTAGAATTTATAATATTGACCGTCGCTGTTTGGTCTGACAGAGGGCGCCTGCAATATGATCGGCGTAATTTTGAGCTGCGAGAAGGCGCTTGCTATGTGCTTTCCGCCGCAGAAAAGCGGAAGGGGCTTGTACTGAAAAAATTTTTGAAAGTCCGACGGGAACGTCCAAGCGCGGCAAGGCGTGAGAAATATGCAAGGGCAAAAAAGACTTTGAACTCATGCAAGGATAGAAAAGAAAAAAGAGTGCCAAATGCACTCTTTTTCTCTGGTGCGGTCGACAGGAATTGAACCTGCATGGTGTGAACCACAAGATCCTTAGTCTTGCGCGTCTGCCAGTTCCGCCACGACCGCATCTTTGCGACAGCTTTGTTATTGTATCGCAATTCTATGGAAAAGTCAAGTTTTATTCATATAAAAATTCATAAATTTTCCGAAATTTTGCAACTTTTTTTGCGTAGGCGCGTGTCTCGGCATAGGGGATCTCGGAGAGCGTGACGCCGTCCTCAGAATATTGTGTGTCTGAGAGCCAGCGGCGCACGGTGCCTTCTCCTGCGTTGTATGCGCATACGGCTGTTCGCTCGTCGGAGAAGCGGGTCAGCAGGTAAGAAAGATAATGACATCCGAGTGCCGTGTTGTAAGCGCCGTCGGACAGCCGATCGGCTTCCCATGCGATGTTGTCTTTGCGGCAGATAAATTCTGCGGTGGATGGCTTGATCTGCATAATGCCGACGGCACCTGCATGGCTGACGGCATCGGGATCGAAGCGGCTTTCTGCCTTCATGACGGCATAGACGAGGGACGCAGGGGCGCCGCTCGCGTGAACGACGTCCGAATAGGGACGCGGATAGGATGCCCGCACGCCGAGAACGATTGCGCAGGCGAGCAGAAAGGCCGTACAGGCAAAGAGGATGGCTTTGCAACTTGCTCTCATATTAGAGAGTATGCGCGTTCTTTCGGAAACTTTCCCTAAGCAAGGAGGTGCAGCGAGCGCAGGGCATTGCGCGTTTTTTCTTTAAGCGCGTCACGGTCACCGTCATTGTCCAGAATGAGACAGTGTTTTTCGGAGAGCCGTGCGGGATCCAGCTGTCGGCTCATCCGCGCCAGCGTCTCCTCGCGTTTGAGTCCGTCCCGCGCCTCCACGGCGGCGATGCGGGACTCTTTTGAACGGCGCAGGGCGATGACGGCGTCGAACAACGCTTCATAGCCGCCCTCGTAGAGAAGGGGAACCTCCGCAAACGAAGGGCCTTTGCACGTGTTCATATGTGCGAGCAGACGGTGTATGATGGCGGGGTGCGCGAGTGCATTGAGGCGTCTGCGCGCCTCGTCGTCTGAAAAGACCTTTTCAGAGAGTTTTGCCTTGTCGATCGAGCCTCCCGTGAGACAATCCGGGAATTGCTCCGAGAGCGTGGAAAGATACGCTTCGTCCGTCCACAATTCGCGGTTTATGGCATCGCATGAAAATACCGGGAATCCGAATTCGCGCACGATTTCGCAAAAGACAGATTTTCCGCTTCCGATTCCGCCCGTTACGGCGATTTTATTTGGCGTCATACCAGCTCTTCCCCGTGGATACTTCCGCAATCAGCGGCACGTTCAGTTGTACTGCGGCTTCCATTTCTTCCTTCAGAAGAGCGGCCGCCGCCTCTTTTTCTTCCTCCGGCGCGTCGAGAATGAGTTCGTCGTGCACCTGGAGAACGAGCTTAGCGCGCATGCCGTCTTTTTTGAGACGATCGGCTACGCGCAGCATGGCGATTTTTATGATGTCGGCGGCGCTTCCCTGAAGGGGCATATTCATGGCGGCCCGTTCGCCGAAAGAGCGCTGATTGTAGTTGCTCGATTTGAGTTCCGTGATATAACGCTTCCGCCCGAGAATGGTCGTGACAAAGCCGTCTTCCTTTGCCCTGCGCACGTTTTCGTCCATGTACGCCTTGACTTCGGGATGGGTCGCAAAATAGGCCGTAATATAGGACTGCGCCTCGTCGTTGGAGCAGTTCAGATCCTTTGCCAGTCCGAAGGAGCTCATGCCGTAGATAATGCCGAAGTTGATGGTCTTTGCACGGCGGCGAAGGTCGGGAGTGACCTGCGCAAGCGGGACATGAAAGATCTTCTCCGCCGTTGCGGCATGAATGTCTTCGCCTGCCTTGTAGGCGTCAACAAGTACCTTACAGCCCGAGAAATGCGCAAGCAGCCGCAGCTCGATCTGCGAGTAATCGGCGTCGACAAGGACGTTTCCCTCGCGTGCAATGAACAGTTTGCGCAGCTCTCTGCCCGCTTCGCTCCGCACGGGGATATTCTGCAAATTCGGGTTGGCGCTCGAAAGACGGCCTGTCGTCGTCATGGTCTGATAATACGTCGTGTGCACGATGTCGCCCCGCACGAGCGGACGGATGCCGTCCACATAGGTGGATTGCAGTTTCTGCACTTCGCGATATCTGAGAATGAGCCGTGCGATCTCGTGATCTTCGGCAAGTTTTTCCAAGACGTCGGCGCTCGTCGAATATCCGCCGCGAATGTTCTTCTTGATCCCGCGCGAATTGAATCCGAGCTTTTCAAAGAGGATCTCGGAGAGCTGAAAGGGGGAGTTCAGATTAAAGGACGAGACGCCCGCAAGCGCATAGATCTGCTTGGAGAGTGCGTCCATCTCACTCCGAAACCGCTCCGAAAAGGCGGGGAACTTGCTGACGTCTACGCGCACGCCCGTGCGTTCCATGTCGAGCAGAATGTAGGCGA
>CAJFMF010000060.1 GCA_904391375.1 Candidatus Gallimonas faecavium
CGTGCGGCGGGAAATTCCCGCCGCACGGCGCCGTATTCTTAGCTTTTTTCCGATCGTCAGGCCTCGGACGGCGGTTCCGTCTTCCCCGAACGATCGCGATCGGGCGCGGCCGTTTCCTCGGGCGGGACGCTTGAGCCGGCAGGCGGTGCGGGCGTATAGACGGCGCTCGCCTCGCGGTAAGGCACGGACGGATCGTCGGCATCGCGCTCTTCGGAGAGCGGCAAAAGAATCTTTTCGGAAGAAAATCCCCTTCCGCGCACTTCGGAGACGACGGACACCGTGAAGAATGCCTCGGGGTCGATGGCCTGTACGGCGTTGCGCAGGCGAACCACTTCGCGGTTGGAGACGACCGTCATGATGACGTAACGCTCTTCCTGCAAAAAGCCCGTGCGCGCATGGAGCAGGGTGACACCGCGGTGCATTTCGTTGAGGATCATGGTGCGGATCTCCTTCCAGCAGCGGCTGACGATCTGCACCTGCCGTTTGCGGAGTCCGATCGGCGAGACGAGATCGACGACCGCCGACGAAAAGACGGTAATGATGATCCCGTAGAGAACGGTTTCAAAGGGTACGACGATGAGCTGAATGAGCACGATGGTGAGATCGAGGCACCAGAGCGAAACGGCGACGGGGATATTGAAGAACTTCTTGAGAATGAGCGGCGGGATATCCGTTCCGCCCGTGCTGGCGCCGATACGGACGACGCTTCCGATGCCCGTACCGAACAGGAGCGTGCCGCAGATAATGGCGAGCCAGGGGTCGTCCGAGGCGATCGCGTGGCCCGTGGAGGAGGTGTACAGCTCGTTGAGATAGGTGAACAGGCTGACGAAGGAGGGATACAAGAGCGTTCCCGCGAGCGTGCCGACCGCGAACTTCTTTCCGAGCAAAATGGCTCCCACGAGGAAAAAGAGGATGTTGACGGCATAGACGGTGAGCGAAACGAGCCATTCGTTGCTGCCGTCCACGAGGTTTCTCACGAAAATGCCCAGTCCCGTCGTTCCGCCCATGACAAAACCGTTCGGAATAATAAAGAGCGTACTCGCCGCCGCTGCAACGGCGTTTCCCGCCATGACAATTAGGCAATAGACAAGAAAGCGGCAGACCTGCTTCTTGGTCGGTTTTTTCAGCTGGATTTTCATGTGGTATGACTGGTCTCCTCAAAGCGTACGTTGCTATTATAACATTCTCGCGCCGCATAGACAAGCGTTTTGCAAATTTTTTTCAAAGCTCTCTCATTTTGTCGATTGCTTGCACGTTTGCCCGCATTTTGTACGTCCCGAAGAGATTCTCTTCCATCTTCCGCCCGCGGTTTCCGACACAACGCCCCCTCTTTTGCCCCTTCGCGTCCGCACATACCGCCCGATCCCCCCAATCCATCAATCGCATTCCCTCTATGCGCGCCGCCCTAATCTTTCTGACGCGTTCCGCCCTCTTTACGGTTTTTGCGCTTCTCGTTTCCCGTTTCTTCCGTTCCCGTATCCTCCGTACATTGCCGCCCCGTTGGGCGCCCTTTTCCCCCGCTCCGTAGTTCGGCCCGCGCAGTCTTTGAGAAGGCGGACGACAGGAAAAAAAGCGGCGGTACACGCCGCCGCCCGCCAGCTGCATACAATGGAGTACGGCATCTGCCGAATTTTCTACCCGAGGATTTCTATGTACGATATGAACTGCTGTTCCTGCGGCTGCCCGTTCCTGCGCGCCATCGGGAATTTGTTTTCCACCGACTTCTTCTGCTGCTGCGGAAAAACGCCCCTCCGCACCGGTACTTCCTGCCGCACGTCCTCGTGCTGCTCGTCCTGCCGCTCCTGTTGCAACGGCTGTAACTCCTGCAACCACTCTTCCGAGTCGGAACAGTCCTCCGTCTGCGGAGGATTCGGCTCGTGCAGTTCCCTGTGGTGCTGCTCGGACGCATACTATGCGCGCCAGTACGGCCTGAACAACACGACGAGCTGTTCTTGCGCGCGTTCCTCCAACTGCGGGTGCTGCCGCTGAGTGCGCCTTGACCTGATCCGAATACACAATCGCCGCGGCAGACGCGTTTTGCGAAATCGGTCTTTTCTGACAGATTCCGCAAATACCATCCGCTGACACGGCAGACGTCTTCTCGCGTCGATCGGTCTTTTGCCGACGGGTCGCGCAAACAGTGTCCGCCGCATCGGCCGGCGATTTTTGCGGCGATCGATCTTTTGCCGACGGATCCCGCAAACACTATCCGCCGCCTCGGCCGGCGATTTTTTCAACAAAAAAACGCAGGGAAAATTCCCTGCGTTTTCTCGTTTTCGTTATTTTGCGTACTCCACGCTGCGGAATTCGCGGATGACATTGACCTTGATCTGGCCGGGATATTCCAGTTCCGACTCGATCTTCTTGGCGATGTCCTTGGCGAGGAACATGGCCTTGGCGTCGTCGATCTGCTCGGGCTTGACGATGACGCGCACCTCGCGGCCTGCCTGGATGGCATAGCTCTTCTCGACGCCCTGGAAGCTTGCGGCGATCTCCTCGAGCTTTTCCAGACGCTTGACGTAATTGGAGCCCGTCTCCCGTCTTGCCCCGGGACGTGCGCCCGAAATGGCGTCCGCCGCCTGCACAAGGACAGCCTCGATGGTCTTGGGTTCGACGTCGCCGTGGTGTGCCATGATGGCGTTGACGATCATCGCGTTTTCCTTGTACTTCTTGGCGAGATCGGCGCCGATCTGGATATGCGTGCCCTCCTGCTCGCGGTCGGCGGCCTTGCCGATGTCGTGCAGAAGGCCCGCGCGCTTGGCGAAGTTGACGTCCAGTCCCAGTTCCTGCGCCATGAGCCCGGCGAGGTTGGCGACCTCGATGGAGTGCTTATAGACGTTCTGTCCGTAGCTGGTGCGGAATTTCAGCCGTCCGATGAGCTTGATGAGCTCGGGGTGCAGGCCGAAGATCCCCACTTCAAACATGGCGTTTTCGCCTGCCGCCTTGATCTGCTGATCGAGTTCCTTGGTGACTTTTTCCACCGTCTCCTCGATGCGGGCGGGATGAATGCGGCCGTCGGCGATGAGGCGCTCGAGCGTAAGCCGCGCGATCTCCCTGCGCACGGGGTCAAAGCCGGAGAGAATGACGACTTCGGGCGTGTCGTCGATGATGAGCTCGATGCCCGTCGCATTCTCGATGGCGCGGATGTTGCGGCCCTCGCGGCCGATGATGCGCGCCTTCATGTCGTCGTTGGGCAGCGGCACCACGGACACGGTCACTTCGGACGCGTGATCGGCGGCACAGCGCTGAATGGCGAGCGTGATGATGTTCTTTGCATTGAGATCGGCATCTTCCTTGGCCTGCTGTTCCAGGTTGCGCACCTGAACGGCCACATCGTGCCGCGTCTCCTCCATGATCTCGTCGGTGAGGAGTTTTTTTGCCTCTTCCTTGGTGAGCTGAGCGACTTTTTCGAGTTCCTGCACCATGAGTTCGTGCTGGTGCGAGAGAACTTCCTGCTTCTTGGCGACCTCTTCGAGCCGCTTGTTGAGGTTCTCCTTCTGCGCGTCGAGCGCCTCGTTCTTTTTGTTGAGATCCGCCTCTTTGCGCTCTAAAAGATCCTCTTGCTTGGAGAGTCTGGCCTCCGTGCGCTGCTGTTCGGCGCGCTTGTCCTTCATCTCCTGTTCAAAATCGTTCCTACGCTTGAGTTCCTGTTCCTTTGCTTCTAAGATCGCTTCCTTTTTGAGCTGCTTGCTTGCCGCGCGCGCCTCGGAGAGCATCTCCTCCACGCGCTTGCTCGTTTCGTCGAGCTTTTGTTCCGACCTCTTTTTGGCACGCTTATTCAGGATATCCCGCGTCACGAAAACGGCCGCCACGACGCCGATCGCAAGAATTACGGCGACGACGAGCAATCCGATCTCGAGCCCGGTCATAGCAAGGAGCAGGCTGCCGAAATCGTTCATACAGCCTCCCTGGATGATATATTTGACTTTATCACACACCCCCTCCCCGTCAGACCGCGATCGGCCGAACGAAATCAGGGCGGAATACGACATTGTCGGGTCTATTATACAATATTTTCCGCAATGCTGTCAACCGCTTGACGGAAATTGCGCAAAAAATGCGTAAAAAATATTTGTCCGCCTCAGAAATCGACCCGTAAAATCCGTCTGCGGAAATCAGGCCGCGGAGTTTGTCCTGCGAAGAAAGAAATCAAGTTGCGGGGATTGGCCTGCTTGGATTGACTTGCGGAATCGGCCTGCGGGGGTTAGCTTGCGAGGATTGGCTCGCGGAGATTGACTTGCGGAGATTGACCTGCGGGGGCTGGCTTGCGAGGATCGGCTCGCGGAAACGGACCTGCGGGGCGCGCCGCCGACGGCCGATCGAACAAGGCGCACGGGAATTTCCGCTTTGAATTGTCTTTGTCCGTTTTCTTCGTCCCGGGACAGATTTTCCTATGGACGAATCAGAGCGCCTCGGCCTCCCGAAGCCAAAGGACGGCAGAGGCGTCGGAGGGCATTCTCCAATCGGCGCGCGGCGAGAGCGAGACCGAGCCGACTTTCACGCCGTCGGGAATGCAGTTGCGCTTGAACTGCTGCGAGAAGAAGCGCCGATAGAAGTTGACGAGCCACTTTTTGAGCGTCGCGCGGTCGTATTTCCCCTCGAAGGCGCGTTCGGCGAGGAAGAGCGTCTTTGCGGGCGAGTCGCCGCGGCGCAGGAAGTGGTACAGATAGAAGTCGTGCAGCTCGTACGGGCCGATGATGTCCTCCGTCTTCTGGGCGATGTTGCCCGCCGCGTCGGGAGGAAGCAGTTCGGGCGAGATCTCCGTGGAGAGGATGTCCTTGAGAATCTTTTCCGTCTTGCCGCCGAGCCGTCCCGCTTCGGCACCGACGAGGTACTTCACGAGCGTCTTCGGCACCGAACAGTTGACGGCATACATGCTCATGTGGTCGCCGTTGTAGGTACACCAGCCGAGGGCGAGTTCGGACAGATCCCCCGTTCCGATGACGAGGCCGCCCGTCTCGTTGGCGACGTCCATCAGGATCATGGTGCGATAGCGCGCCTGGGCGTTCTCGTAAGCCGCGTCGAGGACGGCAGGGTCATGGCCGATGTCGCGGAAATGGCGCAGAACGGTGTCCGAAATGCGCACCGTGCGCGCAGTCACGCCCATCTCTTTCATGAGGGCGAGCGAGTTGTTCTTGGTGCGGCCCGTCGTGCCGAATCCGGGCATGGTATAGGCTACGATGCCCGTTCTCTGTTTGCCGAGCAGGTCAAAGGCGCGCGCCGTGACGAGGAGCGCGAGGGTGGAGTCCAGCCCGCCCGAGATGCCGATGACCGCCGTCTTTGCGTTGGTATGCGCGAGCCGCTTGGCGAGCGCGTGCGCCTGCATGGAGAGAATGAGTTCGGCGCGTTCCGCACGCTCCCCCTCCCCTGCGGGGACGAAGGGCATGGACGTCACGCGCGGCGCGGGAAGGGCGTCGGTGAAGAAGTCCGCCTGCACGGTGAGGTATTTGTCGGCACTCTCCCCGCGGCTTCCGAAGGTATTGAGCCGACGGCGCTCCGCGATGAGAAAGCCGATATCCACTTCCGCCTCGCACGCCTCTCCCGCAAAGGGAAGCGTCTCGGCGATCAGCGTGCCGTTTTCATAGATCATGTTGTTGCCCGCAAAGACCATGTCCGAGGTGGACTCCCCCATGCCCGCATCGCAGTAGACATAGGCGCACACGTTGCGCCCCGACTGCGCCGAGACGATGGTCTTGCGGTATTCGCGCTTTCCGATGATCTCGTTGCTGGCAGAGAGATTGACGACGACGATCGCACCCGCCTGCGTATGACGGGTGGACGGCGGGTCGGCGACCCATACGTCCTCGCAGATCTCACAGGCGATGCGCGTCTCGGGATGGCCCTCGGCGCAGAACAAAAGATCGGTGGAGAGCGGCGCGCGCTTTCCCTCCCAGAGATCGGCGAGCGCGAGCTTCTGCTGTCCGCGCACGAAGTGGCGCGCCTCGTAAAATTCGTTGTAGTTGGGCAGATGCGTCTTGGGGACAAACCCGAGCACCGCCCCGTCCGCGAGTGCCGCCGCACAGTTGTACAGTTTCCCCTCGCACACGACGGGAAGCCCGACAAAGACGAGCATCTTTTTCCCCGTTGTCGCCTCGGCTACGGCACGCAGGGCGTCCATACAGCCCGCGAGCAGCATCTTCTGCAGGAACAGATCTCCGCAGGTATAGCCGGAGAGCGAGAGCTCGGGAAAGACGAGGACTTCCGTACCCTTTTCGGCCTGCGCCCCGATGACGTCGATGATGCGCGCGGCGTTGTAGGCGGGGTCGGCGACGCGAAGCGCAGGGCTTGCCGCCGCCACCCGTAAAAATCCGTATTTCATACCTTACGACTCTTCCGCCCCGGCGACTTCCTCGACGGGCGCGCCCTTCGCCGCGGCGCGGATCTTCATCTCGATCTCCTTGGAGAGCTCGGGATTGTCCTTGAGGAACTGACGCATTTTCTCGCGGCCGTTTGCGACTTTCTGGTCATTATAGCTGAACCACGCCCCGCTCTTGCGAATGATGTCGTACTGGACGCCGAGGTCGATGAGGCAGCCCTCCTGCGAGACGCCTTCGCCGTACATGATGTCGAATTCGGCCTGACGGAAGGGCGGCGCGAGCTTGTTCTTGACGACCTTGGCGCGCGTGCGGTTGCCGGCGGCGCCGTCCGTGTCCTTGAGGATATCCGTCTTGCGGATATCGATGCGCACGGAGGCATAGAATTTGAGCGCCTTGCCGCCCGGCGTGACTTCGGGGTTCCCGAACATGACGCCCACCTTCTCGCGCAGCTGGTTGATGAACACGACGCACGTCTTGCTCTTGTTGACGATTGCGGTGAGCTTGCGAAGCGCCTGCGACATCAGCCGCGCCTGCAAACCGACGTGCGATTCGCCCATGTCGCCCTCGATCTCCGCCTTGGGCGTGAGCGCGGCGACGGAGTCCACGACGATGATATCGACGGCCGACGAACGCACGAGCGCGTCGACGATGTCGAGCGCCTGCTCGCCCGTGTCGGGCTGCGAGACGTAGAGATTTTCCAGATCCACGCCCAGTTTTTTGGCATAGACGGGATCGAGCGCGTGTTCGGCGTCCACAAAGGCCGCAACGCCGCCCAGTTTCTGCGCCTCCGCCACGGCGTGCAGCGCGACGGTCGTCTTACCGGAGGACTCGGGCCCGTAGATCTCGATCATCCTTCCGCGGGGAAGCCCCCCGATGCCGAGCGCCAGATCGAGAGACAGACACCCCGTCGGAATGACTTCGATATCGGTATTCCCGGCGTCCTCGCCGAGCTTCATGATGGCGCCCTTGCCGTATGCCTTTTCGATCTGGGCAAGCACGGCGTCCAGCGCTTTGCGTTTCTCTTCGTTCATATATGCGTTCTCCTTGATCAGTTTCAAAAAATTCTGCCGTCACGCGATCTGCTTATACGCCAGAAACAGCGCATAGTTGATCGCCGTGCGGGTGATCGTCTCCCGATCGCCCGTGAGCTGAAAGCGGAACACGCGGACGCGTTCGTTCGTCCCCGCCGCGAGAAAACACAGCCCGACCGGCTTGTTCGTCCCGTCCGCCCGAGGCCCGGCAAGCCCCGTCGTGGCAATGGCAAGTTCGCAGTTGCCCCCGCGCAGCAGGCCGGCCGCCATCTCGAAGGCCGTCTCGTCCGAAACGGCGCCCTTGTGCTTGAGCGTGTATTCGTTGACTCCCAGGCGAATATGCTTCGCCCGGTTTGCATAAGCGTTGATCCCCTCAAAGAAGACGTCGCTCGCACCCGGAACCTGCACGATGGCGCGGCCGACGCCGCCCGCCGTAAAGGATTCCGCCGTCGAAACGTGCATCTTGTGCAGGCGAAGCGCCTCCACGAGCCGCTCGGCAAGCGTTACGTCCTCCATGGCATAGATGTAGTCAGCGAGGTCGGTTGCGAGAATGCGCACGACCTCGTCCGCCGTCATCTTGGGCGTATCCTGATCGTAGATGACCTCGATGCGCCCGCAGCCGTATTCCTCGGACGCGTGCAGGATGAGTTTGCCCCCGCCCGCCTCCGTCGCCTTTTTGACGGCGGAACGCACCATCTCATGCGGCGCGGTGCAGGTGCAGATGACGACGCGCGCATACGAGCGGTGCCGCCTGCGGTCGATGCGGGGAATGACCTCCGTCTCCGCCGCCTTCGCCCCGCGCTCCCCTTCGGGCAGGACCGCAAAGAGACAGTCCTCCGTCTCGAGGAGGCACTCTTCCGTGAACTTCTCCTCGGCGGCGACGCTCACGGCATCGCGGGCGGAAGAGAGCAGGACGGGCGCGCAGACGACAAACACGCCGTCGCACTCCGTCGAGAGCCGCAAAAGCGCCGCCGAGACCTTACTCGGGACATCATAGGCAAGAAGCACGATCTCGTCCACAAACACGCCGCCCGCCAGGAGCGCGTCGAACACGGGCGCATAGTCCACCGACGACAGATTGTTTTTGGTATTGCGAAGGACGATGCCCGCGTACTTCACGCCTGCGCCTCCTGCGGCTTATCTTCTGCAAGAACCTGCTTGTTCTTCACGATATAGTTGACGCCCGAGAGAATCGTGAGCAGCGTGCAGACGTAAAAGCACACAAGCCCGATCAAGGCGACGATCTCGCCCGCTTCGCTAAAAAGCCCGAGAATGGTGATGCTCGCCAGAAGGAGCGCGATGGCGATATCCTGGAAGGTCGTCTTGAGCTTGCCCAGTTTGTCCGCCGCCAGCACGACTCCCTTGCCCGCGGCCACCATACGGAACCCGCTGACGATGAGCTCGCGCGCGAGGATGACGGCGACGCAGATCGCGGCCGCAATGTAGCCCCAGCCCTCAAAAAAGCTCACCGTGAACACGCTGTCCTGCGTCAGAAGCAGGATCAGCGCCGTGGAGACAAGCACCTTGTCCGCAATGGGATCGAGAAATTTGCCCAGATCGGTGACGAGATGACGGCTCCTTGCGATATGCCCGTCAATGGCGTCCGTCGCCGCCGCCAGCACAAAGACAATGGCGGAAACAAGATAGTTCCACCCGTCCATCACGTTCAGATAAAAGAACACAACGAATACGGGGATCATAAAGATGCGTGTCAATGTAATTTTATTGGGAAGATTCATGATAACCTCTCTTCACACGTCTGCCCGCGGCAACCGGCCGAACCCCTTCCGACGCCTTATAACATTTTTGCAAAAGCGCCTGTCTGCGGGTACAGCGTCTGCCCGCCGCAATCGGCCTGCTCAGCAGAACGGGTCTCCGATTTTGTCCGTGTGTTTTTTGTGTACGAAGTACATCTCATCGCAGAACCGCGCACAATCGCCGCAACGGTGCCTGCATTCCGTGTCCGTCCCGTGAGTGCAGAGCCATTCCGTCCCGCTTTCAGTCCGTCGGCAAGGACGATACACGCCCGTACAGATCGGCCTCGTCGGTGCGCTCGATGAGGACGTCGTAGTAGGCTCCCGTCTCCGCCTTGGGCGCCGTAAAGAACACCTTTCCGTCCACGTCGTATGCCTGAAAATACGTCCTGCCCGTAAAACAGCCCCGCTCAAAGTCGATGCCGTCGCACAAGACCTTCACATGCTGTCCGACAAACGTCAGAAGGCGCTGTGCGGAGATCGCCTCCTGCACCGAATACAGGGTCTTCACGCGCCGCTGTTTGACGCGTGCGGGGATCTGTCCTTTGAGCCGATAGGCGGGCGTCCCCTCCTCGCGCGAGTAGGCGAAAAAGCCGCAGTTTTCAAAGCGCGCCTCGGACAAGAATGCCTTGAGCCCCGCATGCTCCTCCTCCGTCTCGGTGGGAAATCCCGCGATGAAGGTGGTGCGCAGGGCGATCCCGGGGATCTCGCGGCGCAGTTTTTCAATGAGGGCGAGATATTCCGCCCGACTCCCCCGCCGCCCCATCAGCTTCAGGACCCTGTCCTCGCTGTGCTGCAGCGGAATGTCCAGATATTTCAGGATCTTGGGATTGTCCCGCACTTCGCGGATGAGGTCATCCGTGACCACTTCCGGATAACAGTATAGCAGACGAATATGACAGATATTGTCCAGTTCCGAAAGTTTTTGGAGCAATTCCACAAACTGATTGGCTCCGTTGTCCTCGCCATAGCGCGTGGTGTCCTGCGCGACGAGCACGAGTTCCTGCGTTTCGCCCAGCGATCCTGCCTCGTCGAGGAGCTGCTGCATGGGATAGGAGCGGTATTTGCCGCGGATGCTCGGAATGAGGCAGTAGGTGCAATGGTTGGAGCACCCGTCCGCGATCTTGAGATATTTGAGGTGCGGCGGCGTCGTGATGACGCGCACGCCGCCTTCGCAGCCCGTGCCGACGGCGTTGACCCGTTCGCCCGCATAGGCGCGTTCGAGGGCGGGAAAGAGCGCGGAACAGTCGGACACGCCCAAAAAGACGTCCCCTTCCGTGAGCGCGGGGAAGAGTTCGCCGATGAATTTTTCGGGAAGGCATCCCGTGACGACGATCTTCTCGAGCTTTCCCCCGCGCAGAGAATTGCCCTCGAGGATGGTCTCGATCGCCTCCTTGCGGGCGGCGTTCAGAAAGGCGCAGGTATTGACAATGAGTACCTGCGCCTCCGCGGGATCATCCGTGATGGGACAGCCGTGGCGCTTTACCTCGCCCAGAAGACGCTCCCCGTCCACGCGGTTTTTGTCACATCCGAGCGAGATCATACCGAACACTTTCTGCATCAGTTGAGATCTCCGTATTTTGCGATAAAGTCTTCCTTGGAGAGGAGCACGCCGCGCGCCTTTGCCTTTCCGTCAAAGGGCGTGATGTAGCCCATGTCCTCCATCCACTCGATGATCTTGCCGGCGTGGTTGTACCCCACCGAGCACTTGCGCTGAATGAGCGAAATGGACGCCTGTCCGAGATTGACGACAATGCCGAGCGCCTTGATGTACTGCGGATCGACGGAACTGCTGTCGGCAGAGACGTCGCTCTCCTCCGCATCCGCCTGCGTATTGTTGATGAAATCGGCGACGGCGGAATCGAAATAGGCCTCGTTGTTCGCCTTGACGTCCTCGACGATCTCCTGCATCTCGCGATCGCTGACGTACGCGCCCTGCACACGGCGGCAGGTGAACATTCCGCCCGTACGATAGAGCATATCACCCTTGCCGAGGAGCTTCTGTGCGCCCGACTCGTCGAGAATGGTGCGCGAGTCGACGTCGGAGACGACGCGGAGCGCGATTCGCGTGGGCAGGTTGCCCTTGATGACGCCCGTGATGACGTCCACGGAGGGGCGCTGCGTGGCGAGCACCAGATGAATGCCCGCGGCGCGCGCCTTCTGCGTCAGACGCTGAATACGCTCTTCGATGTCCTTCTTGGCGACCGACATGAGGTCGGCGAGCTCGTCCACCACAATGACGATCTTGGGCAGTTTCTCCTCGTCCTCGGTGAGCGATTTGTTGTATCCGTCGATGTCGCGCACGTTGGTGCCGCCGCGCGTCTTCTTTTCAAAGAGACTGTACCGACGCTCCATTTCCTTGATCGCCCAGTTAAAGGCGGCGATCGCCTTCTGCGCGTCGGAGATGATCTCGTTGATCATGAGGTGCGGCAGGCCGTCAAAGACGATGAACTCTGTCTTCTTGGGGTCGATGAGGATCAGCCGCAAATCTTCGGGCGAGTACTTGCAGATGAGACTGATGAGCATGGAGTCAAGGCAGATACTCTTACCGGAGTTGGTGGCACCCGCGACGAGAATGTGCGTCATCTTGACGATATTCTCGCACACGTTGCGGCCCTCGACGTCCTGCCCGAGCGCAAACATCAGCGCCTCCGGCTTGGAATTGATGAACTCGGGCGCCTGCATGACCGATTTCAGGCTCACCGTTCCGCGTACGGAGTTGGGGACTTCGATGGAGATCGCGCCCGCCTCCGAGTTGGAGAATATGTTGACGCCGTCGCGCGTGTGCAGACGCATTGCGATCTCGGCGTCGCGCTTGATGACCTGCGAAACCGCAATGTTGCGGGGAATGTCGATGTCATAGCGCGTAACGGCGGCGCCCGTCGTCACGCGGATGACCTCCGCATCGACACGGAATCCCGCCAGCGTGTCCACGATAATCGCAGAATTCTGATCGATCTCCTCCTGCGAGACGCTTGCCGCGTTTTCCGCCTCCTTCAGATGACTGAGATCGGGATGGACATACGGCTTATAGATGTGTTTCTGCGGAACGGGCGCCTCTCCCTCGGGAATGGGCGTCAGCTCCTCCTCCCCGCGCATCGAACGCATGCCGCGCTCTCTGCGCACGGGAACGGGCGGCTCTTCGGCCGACTCCATGCCGTCATTTCCGCCATCGTCAAAGAGATCGGCCGCCGAATCAAATCCGGGCGAGCCGTAGACGCGGCTGTCCTGCGAAAGAGACGGCTCCTCCGAAAAGGAATCCGCACCGCCGTTCGGGGCGAGTCCTTCGATCCCCCGCTCCGAAAACCGATCCACGGGCCGCACGGGCTCCACGGGCCGCACAGGCTCGACGGGCCGCACGGGCTCGACGGGCCGCACGGGCTCCGCGGGGCGCACAGGCTCGACGGGCCGCACGGGCTCGACGGGA
>CAJFMF010000061.1 GCA_904391375.1 Candidatus Gallimonas faecavium
ACTTGAACACGCGACCTCTTGGTCCCTAACCAAGCGCGCTACCAAACTGCGCTACACCTCAATGTGTTTTCTCAAAAACAGCATATCCTATTATAACAACTATTCAAAAAGTGTCAAGCATTTTTCCGCTCATTGGAGAAAAATTTCCGAAGAAATAAAAAATCCTCCGCAACGCCTTGTTTTTCTCCACGCACGGCAGCATTTTTGTCCTCCGCAGATCCGTTCCGGATGCCTCATGCCCGACGAGCAGTCCCTCTGTCCCCCGCCGCGGGGCAATTTCCGCGGCATAGGATACGGGCGTCCCGCGGCATTTCAGGCAAAGGCAATCCTCCCTCAAATTTTGAAAAGAGAACAAAAGCGCGCCCCGAAGGCAGCTGTCTTCGGGGCGCGTCCGCATCAAAAGGTACTTCGAGACAGACCTGTAAGCCGGGTTCTGTCGAGCGCGGTCATTTATCTAGGCGCATCGTCACCGATGCGCTCAAGCGGTGTTCACGGCCGTATTCGGGCGGGCAACCCATATGAACACGGCCCAACCTTGCATCGGACGGGGTTTACATGGCACGGGGCGTTACCGTCCCGTCGGTGAGCTCTTACCTCGCCTTTCCATCCTTACCGAAAAATCGGCGGTCTATTTCTGTTGCACTTTCCTTGAAGTCGCCTTCACCTGACGTTATCAGGCGTCCTGCCCTGCGATGCCCGGACTTTCCTCGTCGCAAAAGTGCGCCGCGGCCGCGCAGTCCGCTCGAAGCAAAATCATTATAGCACATCTTTGAAAAAAATGCTTGTTTTTTACGGGAAATATGATAAAATAGACGCAGAATATTTTTTGAAGAGGAACGACCATCTATGAGAAAGACCAAAATCGTCTGCACGCTGGGGCCCGCATCGGATACGGAGGAGATCATCTCCGCCATGGCCGATGCCGGCATGAACGTCGCGCGCATCAACTTCTCGCACGGCACGCACGAAGAGCATGCCAAAAAAATTGCCATGATCAAGAAGATCCGCGAGGAGAAAAAAATCCCCCTTCCCATTCTGCTGGACACCAAGGGGCCGGAATTCCGCATCCGTACCTTCAAAGAGGGCAAGATCAACTTAAAAGAGGGCGACAAGTTCACCTTTACGACCGACGAGGTGGAGGGCGACAAGACGCGCGTCTCCGTCTCCTACAAGGGCATCTGCGAAGACATGAAGCCCGGCGATAAAATTCTGCTCAACAACGGGCTCATGGTCTTTGAGGTGCAGAGCGTCAAAGCGCCCGACGTCGTGTGCAAAGTCGTCATCGGCGGAGAACTCTCCAACCGCAAGTCCATGTTCTTCCCCGAAAAGGAACTCAACCTCGTCTATTTGTCCGAACAAGACAAGAGCGACCTGCTCTTCGGGATTCAACAGGGCGTCGACTTCGTCGCCTGCTCCTTTGTCTCCAAAGCGCAGGACATCCTCGACGTCCGCAACTTCCTGCACGAAAACGGCTCGGACGACATCGACCTCATCGCAAAGATCGAAAATCGCGCGGGCGTCAACAATCTTCAGTCCATTCTCGACGTCTCGGACGGCATCATGATCGGCCGCGGCGACATGGGCGTGGAAATCCCCTACGAAGAGCTTCCCGATATCCAGAAGACCATCATCAACGCCTGCCGCCGCGCGGGAAAACGCTGCATCACCGCGACCGAAATGCTCGAATCCATGATCAGCAAACCCCGCCCCACCCGTGCGGAGATCTCCGACGTCGCCAATGCCGTATACGACGGCTCGAGCGCCGTCATGCTCTCGGGCGAGACCGCGGCAGGACTCTACCCCGTTCAGGCAGTTGCCGCCATGGCCCGCATCGCCATCCAGGCGGAGAGCAAGGAACAGTTCATCCAGAAAGTCGCCGACAAGGACTTCCTCATCCGCAGCACCGCCGATGCACTCTCGCACTCGGCCTGCACGCTTGCGAAAGACGTCAAGGCCAAGGCGATCGTCGTATGCACCCGCACAGGCGGCACCGCAAAAATGGTCTCGCGCTTCCGCCCCATGATCGACATCATCGGCATGACCACGAATGCGCGCAGTTACCAGAAACTCGCCTTGAGCTGGGGCGTCATGCCCGTCATGAGCGAGGAATACAATTCCGTGGACGTCCTGTTCCACTTCGCAAAGTGCGCCGCACGCGACTCGGGACTGGTCAAGAAAGGCGATACCATCGTCATCACAGGCGGAACGCCCAACGGCAAGAGCGGCAATTCCAACCTCATCAACATCGAAACCATCTGACCTTTTTCCCGCCCCTTTCGGGCGGGAATTTTTTCAAAGGCCTTGCTTTTTCTCCCGCGACGGGATATAATGCAAGACAAGATCATTTTCAAAAAAAGGAGACTTCCCCATGTTAAACGAAACGGTCAAAACCCTCCTGAACGAACAGGTGACGAAGGAATTTTATTCCGCATACCTCTATCTGGACTTTGCCGACTACTATGCGGCGGCGGGTCTGGACGGATTTGCCCACTGGTATGAGGTTCAGGCGCAGGAGGAGCGCGATCACGCCATGATGATGCGCCGCTACCTTCTGGACAACGGCGAGCAGGTCATGCTCGGACAGGTCGCCGCACCCGATCAGACGTATGCGGACAACAACGCTCCCCTCCTGGCGGGACTGGCGCACGAGCGCCTCGTGACGGGCTGGATCAACGACATCTATGCCGCCGCCTTCGCCGCAAAGGACTTCAAGACCATGCAGTTCCTCGACTGGTTCGTCAAGGAACAGGGCGAAGAGGAGAAAAACGCCGAAGATCTCATCAAAAAAATGACGCTCTTCGGACAGGACGCCAAGAGCCTCTACCTTCTGGACAAGGACCTCGCCGCCCGCGTCTATGCCCTTTCGGCAAACGCCCCCGCAATGTGACCCTCCTTCCGCTTCTGTAAACCGCGGAAAAGCCGACGCCGCAGGCAGGGTCGGTCGGCCGTACGATTTCTCTGTCCAAAATATATGTTATGGAAAAACCGGCGCCTGTCCGCAATGCGGACGGGCGCCGGTTCTCCACATCTTTTTTCCGTTTCTCAAATTCTCTGACCGTTCTGAATTCCCGAGACCGTCCCCTCCCGTCCTGTTCCGAAGGACTTTGCGCTTCCTTCTCTTTTTCGGCGCGCTTTCGCCCCCTCCGCCGCTTGACAGAATGTATTTTATTTGCTATTATATCGTTGCGCGCGCAATCATTGCGTGCGCAACGATATGCGGGAGGAAGTATGACCAATCCTTTTATGAAGCATCTGGGCGAGGTATGGCGGTGTGCCAACCTGTACCGTACGGCGCAGTACACGGCGCTCGGGATCGGGAGCTATCAGGACTCCTATATTCTGCACATCTGCCGCAATCCGGGGATTTCGCAGGAAGAGCTGGCAAGGCTCATCTATGTCCATAAGAGCAATGTTGCGCGGCAGCTTGCCTCGTTGGAGGAGAAGGGATTTATCACGCGCAGGCCTGCGCCGCAGGACAAGCGCTCGCTGCTTGTCTATCCCACACAGAAGGCATTGGACGTCATTCCGACGATTCGGGACGTCCATCGCGTCTGGAACGAAAAAATCCTTGCGGGCTTTTCCGAAGAAGAGCGGGCGCTCGTTTCGCAATTTGCCGATCGCCTTGCTGAAAATGCCAAGCGCATTCTCTCGGCGGACAAAGGAGAGAGCCATTGAAGACGCTGTTTCACTATCTCTCCGCCTATAAACTGCGCATGGCGGCGGGATTGCTCATCAAGGCGGTGGGAACGCTTGCGGAGCTCTTTCTGCCCCTCATCATGGCGCACATGATCGACAATGTGGCGCCCACCGAGGACGTCCTTGCCCTCTCCCTCTGGGGAGCGGGCATGTTCGCGTGCGCCGTCGTCGGTCTCGTCGGAAACGTGACCGCCAACCGCATGGCCTCCAGAGTGGCGCGCGACACAACGGAGCGCATCCGCGCCGATCTCTTCGCCAAGACGCTCCGCCTTTCCGCGCGGCAGACCGACGAGGCAACCGTACCCTCGCTCGTCTCCCGCCTTTCCTCCGATACCTACAATGTCCACAACATGATCGGCATGATGCAGCGGCTGGGCGTGCGCGCCCCCATTCTGCTCGTCGGCGGGATCGTCCTCACCTTCTTCGTCGACTCCGTTCTGGCGCTCATCCTCGTCGCGCTCGTTCCCGTGCTCACCGTCATCGTCATTCTGGTCGCCAGGCGCGGAATCCGTCTCTACGACAACCTGCAGCGCTCGGTAGACGGCATGGTGCGCAAGGTGCGCGACGACTATACGGGCATCCGCGTCATCCGCGCGCTCTCGCGCACGGCGTACGAGAGCGATTCCTTTCGCGCCGTCAACGAGACCGTCGTGAAAAACGAGACGCGCGCAGGCATGACAATGGGCATCACCAATCCCTTTATGAGTGCCGTGCTCAACCTCGGAATGGCGGCCGTCCTGTTTGTCGGCGCCTACCGCGTCGCGGGCGACTACGCCATGCCGGGCGATCTCATCGCCTTTACGTCCTATTTTACCATCATCCTGAACGCCGTCATTTCGGTGAGCCGTATCTTTGTCAACTACTCCAAGGGCGGCGCGTCGGCAAAGCGCATTGCCGCCATTCTCGCCATGCCGCAGGAGCTTCTTCCCGAGCCGCAGCGCGAAGCGGGCGACCCGCAGACCGTGATCGGCTTCGAGGACGTGACGTTCTCCTACGGCGGCGTTCCCGCCCTGCGCGACGTCAGTTTCTCTCTGCACAAGGGAGAATCGCTCGGAATCATCGGCGCGACGGGCAGCGGAAAGAGCACGATCGTCGCCCTGCTCCTGCGCTTTTACGATGCCGATTCGGGACGCGTGGTCGTGGACGGAACGGACGTGCGGGCCTATGCGCGCAGCGACCTGCGCAAGAAGTTCGGCGTCGTCTTTCAGAACGACTTTCTCATGGCGGCGAGCATTCGCGAAAACATCGACTTTGAACGCGGACTCGCCGAGACGGACGTCGAGCAGGCGGCCGACTATGCGCGTGCGGGAAAGTTCATCCGGGAACACGGCGGACTGGAGAGCGCGCTGACGGCGCGCGGTGCCAATTTCAGCGGCGGACAGAAACAGCGGCTGCTCATCGCGCGGGCGCTTGCCGCCTCGCCCGAGATTCTCATTCTGGACGACTCGTCCAGCGCACTGGACTACAAGACGGACGCACAGCTTCGCAAGACGCTGTTAGAAAAACTGCCCGATACGACCATCGTCATGATCGCACAGCGCATAAGCTCGGTGCGCTTTGCCGACAAGATCCTCGTGCTCGACGCGGGTCGCGCCGTTGGATTCGGCAGCGACGAAGAGCTCATGCGGGACTGCGAAGTCTATCGCAGCATCTACGCATCCCAGCACGGCGAAAAGGAGGACACGCATGACCGATAAGAGCACAGCACCCGCCAAATCGGGACGCAAGGCCGTCTTCTTCCGCCTGATGAAATACTATCTGCGCTATAAGGGAAGCGTGGCGGCCGCCTTCTTCTTCATGCTCGGGAGCAACCTCTTTGCCCTGCTCGGGCCGTGGCTTTCGGGCAAGGCGATCGACGCCATCGCCGTCGAAAACGGCATCGACTTCGCCGCCGTGTCCGCGCTCTGCCTGGCCATGGCCGTCTTTTACATCGTCTCCGCCCTCTTTTCCTATATCCTCACCGCCCTCATGATCCGCCTGAGCCAACGCATCGTCCGCTCCATGCGCCAGGACGTGTTCGACAAGATCCTCGTCCTGCCCCTCTCCCTGCTCGATCGGATGCAGACGGGCGACCTCATCAACCGCATCTCCTATGACATCGACACGGTCAACGCCTCCCTCTCCAACGACATCCTTCAGGCCGCAACGAGCGTCATCACCGTCGTCGGCGCATTCATCGGCATGATCGCCGCGTCGCCCATTCTGCTCGCCTTCTTCCTCGTCACCGTCCCCGTCTCGCTGCTCATCGCGCTCAAACGCAGCCGACAGGTGCGCCCGCTCTTCCGCAAGCGATCCGCCAAACTCGCCCAGCTCAACGGGTTCTCCGAGGAAATGCTCACGGGACTCTCCACCATCCGCGCCTACGACCGCGAGGACAAGATCATCGAAAAGTTCTGCGAACGCAATACCGACGCCGTCGACGCCTATTACCGCGCCGACTATACGGCAAGTCTCATCGGCCCCGCCATCAACTTCGTCAGCAACTTCGGCACCGTCATCATCAGCACCGCGGGCGCCTTTCTCTACCTCTACAACCTCATCAGCCTTGGCGACATCTCCGCATTTTTGCTCTACGCCCGCCGCTTCTCCGGCCCCATCAACGAGTACGCCAACATCCTGGGCGAAATCCAATCCGCCCTCGCCGCCGCCGAACGCGTGTTCCGCTTCGTCGACGCCCCCTCCGAAGAACCGGACGCCCCCGACGCCGTTTCGGCGGACAACGTCCGCGGCGCCCTCGCCTTTGAACACGTCCGCTTCTCCTATGACGGCGAAACCGACATCATCCACGATCTGTCCTTCTCGGCAAACCCCGGACAGACCGTCGCCATCGTCGGCCCGACAGGCGCGGGCAAGACGACGCTCGTCAATCTCATGATGCGCTTTTACGACGTTCAGGGCGGACGCATCACGCTGGACGGAATCGACATCCGCAACTATACCCGCAAGAGCCTGCGCGCCGCCTTTACGATGGTCTTGCAGGACACCTGGCTCTTTGAAGGGACCATCTACGAAAACCTCGCCTACGGCAGCGACACCGCAACCCCCGAGGACGTCCAAAACGCCGCGAAGGCCGCGCATATCGACGACTTCATCCGCTCTCTGCCCGACGGCGACCGCACGCGCATCACCGACGGCGGCGTCAACCTCTCCAAGGGACAAAAACAGCTCATGACCATCGCCCGCGCCATGCTCTCTCCCGCGCGGATGCTCATTCTCGACGAGGCAACCAGCAACGTCGACACCCGCACCGAACTGCTCATCCGCGACGCCATGGAGACCCTCCGCCGCGGAAGGACGTGCTTCGTCATCGCCCACCGCCTGACAACGGTCAGAAACGCCGACCTCATCCTCGTCGTCAAAGACGGCGACATCGTGGAGAGCGGAACGCATTCCGACCTCCTCGCGCGCGGCGGATTCTATGCACAGATCTATTCCGCGCAGTTTGAATGACCGCCCTCAGCGTTCTTCTCTCGCGCGCGGCCGCTCCGCCCTGTCCGACGCTTTCTGCAATCTTCGCAATGTCCGCTCTTGCAGGGTACATGGTCGACCCGTGCCGTCTGCGCCGCGGTCAGCGCAGACAGTAAGCGGTCATGTTCGGTTCATAGACGAGTTCTTTTCCGCACATCTCCGAAAAGTACCCGCGCAAAAACGCGATGTAGCGGCGGAAGGTCGCAACGGAGATCTCAAATGCTCCGCAGCATTCCGTGGTCCGAATGACACCGCCCGTCCGCAGTCTGTCATACAGCTGAAGTAAAATGTAACTCTTGCTCCTCTCCATTGATTTTCATAAAGCGCTTTTTCTCCTTTGATTTCGGGAACTGCCCTTTTGTTGCAACATGGTCATTGTAGCACATTCTGCGATACTTTTGTTGAGCCGCTCTTTCCGAATCGGTGGATTTTTTCGCTGAATAAGTGGAAAAAATCGCTGAATTTGCTTTTTGACGCCAAAAGAGCGCATCAGAGACCACCTCTGATGCGCTCTTTTTCTCTGCGTTACTCCACGATCTCCACGCGCAGGTTCACCTTTGCAAGATAGGGCGAAAAGTCGACAATGCCGATGCGGAACACGGATCCCTGCTCATAGGAAAACCCGATCCCCGGCAAAATCTCCTCCTGCGTCTGCAGGTTAACAATCGAAATAATGACGGGAACCGCTCCGTGCGGATGATCCTGCCATATGCCGTCCGCAATAATACGGAGCCGTCCGCTTCCCGTCTGCGGGCAGATATAATACTCCGCCATATGTTCCGAAAGCGGCGAGAGTACGAACGTGAGTTGCTCCCCCGCCTTCGGGACAGCAGGCGAGGCCCCGCTTCTGCCGTCATGATCGGAAACGGCCTCATACACCGCCTGCAACCCCTCGGGACTTATGTCTCTGGTCATGTACACCACGGGCGAATCGCCCGCCGCCGTCTGCGGTTGGCTCTGCCCGCCGTTCTCCTGCCGCGCCTGCTCGCCGTTGGCCGTAAAGCCGGACAAAAGGCAGAAGATATTGCCCAGATGGATGCGGGTCACATCCCCAATGGCCAC
>CAJFMF010000062.1 GCA_904391375.1 Candidatus Gallimonas faecavium
AATCGATAAAAATTTATCGATTCAAATTCGGAATGCGGAGTGAGCCGATATGGGAAGCCCTGAAAATGCGATGTCGAAGGCGACCGTTTCCCGTATGCCGTCCTATCTGAGGTATCTGAAAGGTGAGGCGGGGAAGGGCGTCGAATATGTATCTTCGTCTGCGATTGCGACGGCGCTCGGCGTTTCGGCGGTGGGGGTGCGCAAGGATCTTGCGCTGGTCTCGTCGCAGCCCGGCAAGCCGCGGTTCGGGTTTGAAGTGCGGCGGCTCATTGAGGACATCGAGAAATTTTTAGGCTATCATCGCTGGACGAACGCGGTCATCATCGGAGCGGGCGGGCTCGGAAGGGCGATTCTCGCCTATGAGGGCTTTGAAAATTACGGCATTCATGTGATCGCGGCGTTTGACGCTTCGCCCTCGAAAGTGGGGGCGGCGGGCGGCAAGCCCATCTATCCGATGGAGCGGCTGTCCGACATCGTGGTGCGCAATTCGGTCAAGGTGGCGATCCTGACGGTGCCGCGCAGTGCGGCGCAGGCGGCGTGCGACGAGATCGTACGGGTGGGGATCACGGCAATTCTGAACTTTGCGCCCGTGTATCTGCACGTTCCGGACGGCGTGAAGGTAAAATATGAAGATCTGGCGGTTTCTCTTGCGGGGCTCTGTGGGGAATGAACCGGCAATCGATAAAAACGCAAATAATTTTTAGGGAAACGGAGGTAGTACATGAAGGATTTCATCGTCAACGATGAGGAATCTCTCGAGAAGATGCTCGCGCGCGTGAGAGCGGCGCAGGCGAAGTTTGCGACGTACACGCAGGAGCAGGTCGATGAGATCTTCTTCCGTGCGGCGCTTGCTGCGAACAAGATGAGGATCCCTCTCGCCAAGATGGCGGTCGAAGAGACCGGCATGGGCGTCGTGGAGGACAAGGTCATCAAGAACCACTACGCGTCGGAGTACATCTACAACGCCTATAAGGACACCAAGACCTGCGGCGTCATCGAGCGCGACGAAGGGTTCGGCTTGACGCGCATCGCAGAGCCCATCGGCGTTCTGGCGGCGGTCATTCCCACCACCAACCCCACGTCCACGGCGATCTTCAAGTCGCTCATCTGCTTAAAGACGAGGAACGGCCTCATCATCTCGCCTCACCCCCGTGCAAAGGGCTGCACCATCGCCGCGGCGAAGGTCGTCCTTGACGCCGCCGTTGCAGCGGGCGCTCCCGAGGATATCATCGGCTGGATCGATCAGCCCACCGTTCCGCTCTCCGGCATGATCATGCGCGAGGCGGACATGATCCTCGCAACGGGCGGCCCCGGCATGGTCAAGGCGGCCTATTCGTCCGGCAAGCCCGCGCTCGGCGTCGGCGCCGGCAACACGCCCGCCATCATCGATTCGTCTGCGGACATTCAGCTTGCCGCTTCCTCCATCCTGCACTCCAAGACGTTCGACAACGGCATGATCTGTGCGTCCGAGCAGTCCACCATCGTCCTTGCGGACGTCTATGATGCGTTCAAGAAGGAGATGAAGCTGCGCGGGGCATACTTCCTCACGCCCGAAGAGACGGACAAGGTCAGAAAGACCATCATCATCAACGGCGCGCTCAACGCCAAGATCGTCGGTCAGAGCGCCTGCAAGATCGCAGAGCTCTCCGGCTTCAAAGCGCCCGAGGGCAGCAAGGTGCTCGTCGGCGAAGTGGAGTCCGTCGAGCTCTCCGAGGAGTTTGCGCACGAAAAACTTTCGCCTGTGCTTGCCATGTACAAGGCGCAGACGTTTGAAGAGGCCGTTGCCAAGGCAGACCGTCTCATCAAGGACGGCGGTCTCGGACACACTTCCTCGCTCTATATCAACGTTGAGACGGGAGCGGACAAGATCGCGTATTTCCGTTCGATCATGAAGACCTGCCGTATCGTCATCAACACTCCTTCCTCGCAGGGCGGCATCGGCGATCTGTACAACTTCAAAATGACCCCGTCGCTCACGCTTGGCTGCGGTTCGTGGGGCGGCAACTCCGTCTCGGAGAACGTCGGCGTCAAGCACCTCATCAATATCAAAACCGTTGCGGAAAGGAAGGAAAATATGCTTTGGTTCAGAGCTCCCGAGAAGGTCTATTTCAAGCGCGGATGTCTGGGCGTCGCTCTCAAAGAGCTCGGTCCGCAGGTCTACAACAAGAAGAAGGCGTTCGTCGTCACCGATAAGTTCCTGTTCGAGAGCGGCTTCACCAAGAAGATCACCAACGTGCTCGACGAGCTGGGCATCTCGCACGCGACCTTCTTCAACGTGACGCCCGATCCTACGCTCGCCTGCGCGAACGAAGGGGTCAAGCAGATGCGCGACTTCGCGCCCGACGTCATCATCGCGGTCGGCGGCGGTTCGCCCATGGATGCCGCGAAGATCATGTGGGTGATGTACGAGCATCCCGAAGTGGATTTCCAGGACATGGCAATGCGCTTCATGGATATCCGCAAGCGTGTTTACACTTTCCCGCACATGGGAGACAAGGCGTTCTTCGTCGCCATTCCCACGACGGCAGGTACGGGCTCCGAAGTGACGCCTTTCGCCGTCATCACGGATGAAAAGACGGGGACCAAGTATCCTCTTGCCGACTACGAACTCATGCCCGATATGTCCATCATCGACTCCGATCTCATGATGAACATTCCGAAGGGTCTGACGTCCTGCTCGGGCATCGACGCCATGAGCCATGCGCTGGAAGCGATCGCGTCGGTCATGGCGACCGATTTCACGAACGGCATCGCGAAGGAAGCGGCAAAGCTCATCTTCGAGTATCTGCCCGACGCCTATGCGAAGGGTGCGCACGACGCACTTGCGCGTGAGAGGATGGCAAACGCGTCCACGATGGCGGGTATGGCATTCGCAAATGCCTTCCTCGGGGTCTGCCACTCCATGGCGCACAAGCTGGGATCCTACTGGCATATCCCTCACGGCATGGCGAACTCGCTCATGCTCGAGGAGGTCATCCGTTTCAACAGCTCGGAGAAGCCCACCAAGATGGGGACGTTCCCGCAGTACGCATATCCTCAGTGCAAGGCGCGCTATGCAGATGTCGCCCGCTACGTCGGCCTGAAGGGCAAGAACGACGACGAGCTGGTCGAAGCGCTCATCGCCAAACTCAAGGCGCTTCAGGAAGCGATCGGTCAGCCCAAGACGATCAAGGAAGCGCTGGGCGATAAGGTGACGGAGGAGCAGTTCCTTGCCCGTCTTGACCAGATGACCGAGGATGCCTTCGACGATCAGTGCACGGGTGCCAACCCTCGTTATCCGCTCATGAGCGAGATCAAGGAGATGTACCTGAACGCGTACTATGGCCGTGCGAACCGCAAGAAGTAAGGTTTGCTGAACAACAACTGCGAAAGGATGAGGGCGAGGGGAATCCCTTGCCCTTGTTTGCAGAAATTCTGAAATATCGAGGAAAGAAAAGCTATGAGAGGTCTGGAAACTTCTGTCAGAAAATTGAGACGGCAGGTGTTCGTTGAGGTCGCCAAGATCGCGTTCCATTCGGACAACGTTGCCAGCGATATCGAAGAGATTCCCTATAAGATCACGCCGACGGAGACGCCGCAATATCGCGAGAGCATCTACCGTGAGCGTGCGATCGCGGCGGAACGCGTCCGTCTTGCGATGGGAATGTCGCTCAATCCGCAGGACCGTCCGGCGCACATCACCAGCGGCCTGAGCGCCAGCAACATTTCGGACAGCTATTACGAGCCGCCGCTCATGCAGGTCATTCCGTCCGCGTGCGACCGCTGTGAGGAGAATGTCTACGAAGTGAGCGATCAGTGCCGCGGATGCGTTTCGCGCTATTGCATGACGGTCTGTCCGAAGGGGGCGATTTCGGTCGATCCGAAGACGCTGAAAGCGGTCATCGACCGTTCCAAGTGCATCAAGTGCGGAAAGTGCAAGGCCGCCTGCCCGTACGACGCGATCGCGCACAAGATCCGCCCCTGCGCGCAGGCGTGCGGCGTAAAGGCGATCTCGAGCGACGGCCTCGGCCGTGCGCAGATCGATCCCAAAAAGTGCGTCGGCTGCGGACAGTGCATGGTCAGCTGTCCGTTCGGCGCGATCGCCGACAAGTCGCAGATTTATCAGCTCATCCGTGCCATTCAGAAGGGCGACGAGGTCGTCGCCGAAGTTGCTCCGGCGATCATCGGACAGTTCGGGCCGGGCGTCACGCTCTGGAAAGTCAAGGCGGCGCTCAAAGACATCGGTTTCAAGGAGGTCTACGAGGTCGCGCACGGCGCCGACGTCGGTGCCGCCACCGAGGCGCACCACTATGCGACGGAAGTCGTCACGGGGGAGCTTCCTTTCCTTCTGACGTCCTGCTGTCCCGCATGGAGTATGCTCGCCAAGACACAGTTCCCCGACATGGTGGATAAGGTCTCCAATGCGCTCACGCCGATGGTCGCAACGTCGCGCTCCATCAAGCAGAAACGCCCGAACGCGCGCGTGGTCTTTATCGGCCCGTGTGCGGCAAAGAAGCTCGAAGCGCGCCGCCACTCGGTGCGCAGCGACGTGGATTTCGTCATTACCTTTGAGGAGCTTGCCGCAATCTTTGAGGCAAAGGGAATTGACTTCGCCACCTACGACAAGGAAGATCCCATCCATGACGCCACGGCGGCAGGACGCGGATACGGCGTTGCCGGCGGCGTCGCCGCGGCGATCGAGGCGTGCATCAACGCCTATTACCCCGATGTTCAGGTCAAAGTAGAGCATGCGGAAGGGCTGGAGGAGTGCAAGAAGATGCTTCTCCTTGCAAAACTCGGCAAGAAGAACGGCTGTCTGATCGAGGGAATGGGCTGTCCCGGCGGCTGTGTCGCGGGCGCGGGCGTCAATATCCCCGTCGAGAAAGGGGCGACCGAGCTGAAGAAATTCGTGGACAATTCCTCGAAAAAACTGCCCGATAAAGATCTCTACGAGCTCGATCTCCCGTAAATCAAGGAAAAGCGTAGTATTATGTCAGACATAATACACCGAAAACAATCAGGTTTGTACGAAAAGGAAAGAAAAAGCGCACTCTGCGGAGTGCGCTTTTTGCGTTTTGTTGTGTTCCCGCTCGCAGGCTTGCCTGCTGAAAGGCGGTTCGCCTCAAGTATCCTGCCTGCATTATGGTGCGGGGCGCGGAGCCGCCGCCCGCAGGAAGGCGCTGAAGGGATCCCGTCAGGCGAGGGGAATGACGTTTACGACGATTTTCGCCGAGACGCCCTCCATGAGGCGGATTTCCGCGTCGAACGCGCCGAGCGTCTTGATGGCGTCTTTGAGGACGATCTTCTTCTTGTCGATGTCGTAGCCGAGTTCTTCGAGCGCGGCGGCGATCTGTCCCGTCGTCACCGAGCCGAACACCTTGCCGTTTTCGCCTGCGCGGATGGACACGGTGACTTCCTTGCCGTTGACCTGTTTTGCGAGTTCGCGAAGGGATTTTTCGTTTTCTGCTTTATGATAGGCGTCGGCCTTTTTGCGCTGAGAGATCTCGTTGATTCCGGTTGCCGTCGCTATGTCGGCAAGACCTTTTTTCAAGAGAAAATTGCGGGCATATCCGTCCGAAACTTCGAGGATGTCGCCTTTTTTGCCGCTGCCTTTTACGTCCGCTTTGAGGATTACTTTCATGGTCGGTCTCCTTTGAACCTTGTTTTCTCTATTTTACAGGCCTTTTTCGTCTTTGTCAATGGGATTGCGATATTTTCGCAAAAATTGCATATACTCCATGGCGTAAGGAGGAAAAACAGTATGAACAATATGAATACCGGCGTCTCCTGCGGTGTGACGGATTGCAAGTACAACCGCGACGGAATGCACTGCGAACTCACCACCATCCATGTGGGCAACACCTGCGACTGCGAGCATTGCACTTGCTGCGACAGCTTCTGCAAGCGGTAAAGGAAAGGGAAAAAGAGGGGAAGCCCTCTTTTTTTCATGCTATTTTGTTGCTGTGCAGGAAAAACTTTATTGCTGTGCAGGAAAAACTTTATTGCTGTGCAGGAAAAACTTTATTGCTGTGCGGCAAAAACTTTTTCTGCTGTGCGGCAAAAACTTTTTCGTTGTCGTGCGGGAAAAAGGGATAATTTTGCGCGAACTGCGGACACTGCGGATACAGCGCTTTCGTGCGCTTTTCAATAAAAGCTCCTCTGTGCGCCGCGGGCGCGCGCGGGGGGACTGCGGGAGGAACGGGCTTCGTTCCTCCCGAAATTTTTATCCGATGTTTTTCGATAAATTGTGAAATATTTTAGAGCGTTTGTCTGCGGACGGGAATCGGAAGAAAGCGGCGGGGCATCCGACATACGGAAGAAAACAGCGGGGTAGGAAATTGCCGCGCGGAAGAAAAACAGCGGGGCATCCGGTGTGTAAAAGGAAATAGCAGAGCATCTGGCGCATAGAATAGAGAAATGAAGCGCGTAATTAGGAGCGTTGGAAGATTTTTGCGGCGGGGATTTCCCTTTGCGGTGCTTGCGGCGATCGTGCTGGGGGCGTTGTGCTATCCGCGGCCGAAGACGCAGACCGAGGCAGAGGAGCGGATCGTGCTCATCTGGAATGTGGACACGTTTGAGGGCGGAAAGGGGTCGCGGGCATCCTTTCTGAGCCGTGTGGCGCGACTTGCGGAGAAACGGACGGAGGGCGTATATTATCGTGTCGTGGCATATACGGCGGAGGGCGCCCGTGCGGCGATGGCGGAGGGAGAGTACCCGGACGTTCTCTCCTTCGGAGTCGGGCTTGACGTCGACGAATCGCGGTGCGAGACGTTGCCCTACGCCTTTGCGGGGAGCAGACTTGCCGTGCCGTGGTGCCGCGGGGGATATTATCTTTTTTCGCGCACGGAAGACGGTTTTACGGAAGATAGTTCGGCGGAGGGTGAGACGGTCATCTCCGTCGGCGGGAGCAATCTTGCGTGCGCGGCGGCATATTTTTCAGGCATTCGCGGCGAGGAGAAGGAGTCGCTTGCGGCGTATCTTGCCTTTCTCGGGGGCGAGTGCCGCTATCTTCTCGGGACACAGCGGGACGTCTGCCGTTTTGCCGCGCGGGGGGAGACGGTCTATGCGCAGGAGCTGGAGGCGTATTGCGACCTCTATCAGTATGTCAGCGTTTTTTCAAAGGAGCGGCGTGCGGACTGTCTGCGCTTTCTCGGGACGCTGTTCTCTGCCGAGGTGCAGGGAATGCTGTCGGACATCGGGATGCGGCCGGCGGCGGGGGCGACGGGCAGGACGGTCTCCGTCTTTTCCTCTTCCGAAGAGCTCGCCGCGGCGGCGCGTGCGTTGCGGCAGGGCGGGACGGAAAAAATTCCGGAGAATTTTTTTGAAAGTGTTTGAAATATGCCCTGAAATATGGTAGAATAGAAGGTGAAAACAAAATGGAGCTTTATGCGCGTTTGAAGGGATTCTTCCCGCATCTTGCCTGTTCCGCGGAGTT
>CAJFMF010000063.1 GCA_904391375.1 Candidatus Gallimonas faecavium
GTCCTATTATCCGCTCATCGGCATGGCGCCCTCGGAAGCGGAGACCTACATGAGCGAAGAGCACTTCAACGCGCTGCCCAAGTACTCGAACGATCCCGCAAAGGCGGAAGAACTGCTCGCCGCCGAGGGCTGGAGCAAGCGCGACGGCGCATGGTACGACGCGAGCGGAAACCAGGTACGCCTTGCGCTCGGCACGCCCAGCACGTCGGACATCGCTTCGACGGCGGCAGAGGCGGCGGCCGCGCAGCTCACCGATTTCGGCATCACCGTCGACCTTTTGAAGTCCAGCAACTTCTACTCCAACGCCACGGCGGAAAATTGCCCGTACGACCTCATGCTCGAGTGGACCGACCTCAATATGTCCTTCTCCTATCCGACCGGTTCGTACAACCAGTTCGCCAGCGTCTATGCCCAGTGGGTCCACGTCGACCGCTATCCCACCGACTACGCCGATTCGCAGAAGGCGGGGAACGTCAAACTCACCTTCGCGGGACTGGACGGCGACACCAATACCTATGAATTTGCCGACTACATCAACTCGTTCTACTCCGTGGACGCCGAGGAACTGACCTACCTCGTCGACGTGTTCAATACGGGACTCGCCGATCTCGACCTCGGGATCCAGTTCTTCCAGAACGTCACGGCCTCCACGCTCAACGTCGGCAAGATCAAGGGCGTTCCGCTGGAAGAGTACTGGTCGCAGAACAGAAACGTGACCTACGTCCCCGAAGCGGGAACGGATGACTTCTTCGCGGTCGCAAGGACCAACCTCGTCTATGCGACGAACTATATGTTCATCAACGGCGTCTATCAGCCCAACGCTTAAATTGTCAAGGCCCGATTCGGCGCGGCGCGGACGACAGGCTTTTGCGGAACATTGCTCAGGCCCGTCCGCCCGCCGCCCGAACATAGGACGTAAGGCACGAATCGCCCGAAGGTTCCGACCGCAGGGCGCGAATGGCCCGAATGGTAAGGACGGAGGGCGTCCGACGTCAGAGGAAAAACATCTATGGAAAACAAGACAACGGGGACGTCCGTCGGGGCGTCAAAGCTGAAGGAGTTTTTGGGCGCGTGCGGCCGTTTCCTCCAGAAATACAGCTACTTTTTCGCCAAGATCGGCATATCGCTCGTGACGCTTGCGCTTTCCGTCATCGTGCTCTTCTTTTTGCTGCGCATGATCCCGGGCGATATTGTCGAGCTGTACGCGCTCAAACTTCAGAACCAGCAGGGCATCACGTTCGACCGCGCATATGAACTGGCGGCGCAGCTGCTCAACTACGACCCGAACGAAAACATCTTTCAGGCATTCGGGCGCTATGTGGGCGGACTCTTCCGCGGCGAGCTAGGCAATTCCTATCTGGAGACGGGCGTCTCGGCAAACAGCCTCATCGCGACGCGTCTTCCCTGGACGCTGTTCATCTCGTCCGTATCCCTGTTCATCAGCTTCTTCATCGGGATCGCCGTAGGCGGATTTGTCGCCCAGAAGCGGAAGGGGATCGCCAACAAGGTCGCCTCGGGCTACATCGCCGTCTCGGGCTCCGTGCCGGACTACCTCATCGCGCTCATTCTCGTCATCGTATTTGCCTATCAGCTGAGGTGGTTCCCCGCGCAGAACAACTACGACGCCTTTGCCGTGACGCCGGGATTCAATCTGCCGTTTTTGCTCAACGTGCTCTACTATGCCTTTCTGCCCATTCTCTCCTACACCATCGTGCAGACCGGCAACTGGATCCTGCATATGCGCGGAAGCTGTATCGGCGTCTTGGGCGAGGACTACATCCTTGCCGCCCGCGCGCGCGGACTGGGCGAACGGCTCATCCGCCGCAAATACATGAAGAAAAACGCGCTTCTTCCGCTCGTCACGCAGTTCGGCGTCTCCTTCGGGGCGCTCTTCGGCGGCGCGACGCTCATGGAGAGCATCTTCAACTATCCGGGGATCGGACTTGAGATCTCCAACCGCATCATCAGCAAGGACTATATGGTCGTGCAGGGGCTCATCTTCTTCTCGGCGGCGATGGTCATTCTGGTCAATCTGGTGGTCGATCTCATCTATCCGCTCGTCGACCCGCGCGTGAGAAGGGGGTAAGCATATGCCGGAAGAGAAAAATTTCAAGACATTCTGCGCCGCCCTCGGCCGATTCCTGCGGGAGGAGGGGGACGCGTTTGTCCGCGGACTCAAAAAGTTCTTCTCCAACGGAAAGACCATCGTGGGCTTTTCCATCATCCTGTTCTTCGTGCTGGTGGCGATCTTCGGCCCGCTCATCTTTCCCTATGACTCCAACACGGACATGGCGAACAGCTATCTCGCGCCCTCGTGGCTGCACCCGTTCGGGACAGATTGGCTGGGCCGTGACGTGTTCCGTCAGGTGATCGCCGGAACGGGTTCCGTGCTGGAGATCGCATTCTATTCCGCCATCTTCACCGTCGTGATCGGAACGGTGCTCGGCATCGTCAGCGGCTATCTCGGCGGATGGGTGGACAAGATCATCATGGCGATCACGAATATCTTCCTGTCCATTCCCTCCTTTCCCATCTACCTGCTGCTGGCGGCGATCGTCACCATCAGCACGCCTATCTCGCTGGCGGTCATCATCTCCGTCTGGAGCTGGGCGGGATTGTGCCGCTCCATCCGCGTCCAGATCATGAGCCTCAAAGAGCGCGATTTCATTCAGATCTGCACCGTCATGCACATGAGCAAGGCGCACATCATCTTCAAGGAACTCATGCCGAACGTCTTTTCCTACATTGCCATCAACTTTGTCATGGCGATGCGCAACGCCATTATGGCGAGCGTCGGCATCATGCTGGTCGGCCTTGCCGCTTACGATCCCACGAACTGGGGCGCGATCATCAATGCCGCGCGGACGAAGGGACTCATGAACGTCAAAAACATCTACATCCTCTTATATCCGCTTGTCTGCATCATCGTCTTCCAGATCGCGACGCTGCTGCTCTCCAACGGACTGGATGAGACGCTCAATCCCCGTCTTAAGGTGCTCTGAGGTGGAATATGTGCGAACATTCGGATAATATTGCGCAGTTTCGCGGCGTATCGATCGACTATCCCCTCAAAAAGTACACCATCCGCGCCGTGACGGACGTCACGTTCTCGCTCCGCCGCGGACAGATCACCGCGCTTGTCGGCGAGAGCGGATCGGGCAAGACGACGCTCGCGTCCTCGCTCATCCGCTGTATTTCCGAACCGGGAAGGGTCGCGGAAGGGGAGATCTCCTTTTACGGCAGGACGGCGGACGGCAAGATCGCCGAGACGCGCGTGGACCTGCTCACGGACAAGGAGATGCGCGCCTTCCGCTGGAGCAAGGTCTCGATGGTGTTCCAGGCGGCGCAGAGTGCGCTCAACCCCGTCCTGACGGTGCGCGAGCAGTTCTCCGAGACGCTCGACGCGCACGAGCCGAAACATTCCAAAGAGGAGAAGGAAGCGCGTTTTCGTGCGCTCCTCGAATATGTCAAGCTGGATGCGGAGCGCGTGCTCGCGTCCTACCCGCATGAGCTGTCGGGGGGCATGAAACAGCGCGTCATGATCGCGTTTGCGCTCCTTCTCGACCCCGAGCTCATCATTCTCGACGAGCCGACGACCGCGCTCGACGTCATCACGCAGAACTACATCTTCACGCTGCTCAAAAAGATCAACCGCGAGCGCGGCATCTCCATGCTCCTCATGACGCACGACATCAGCGTCGTCGCAAAATTTGCCGACTACATGGGCGTCATGTACGGCGGGAGACTCATGGAATACGGCAGCGTGGCGGAGGTGTTCCGTCACCGCTATCATCCCTATACGCGCGGTCTGATCGGCGCGACGCCCTCCATCATCGGCGACATTTCGGACATGAAGCCCATCGAGGGCAGTCCGCCCGATCTTCTGAACCTGCCCGAGGGCTGTATCTTCTCGCCGCGCTGTCCGCAGTGCCGCGCGATCTGCATGACGCAGGAACCGCCCATGCGCGAGTTCGCCGACGGCGGCAAGGGAAAATGCTATTTTTACAGGGAGGGAGAGGCCGATGTGTCCCGATGAACAAACTCCCGTTCAGGGAGCTGCGCCTGCGGCGGTGCCGCTCATGCAGCTGAAAAACATCAACATGATCTTCAAAAAGCCGGGCTCCTTTCTCGCCGACCGCAGCATTCACGTCCTGAAGGACGTCAGCCTGGACATCGGCGAGCGGGAGATCGTGGCGCTCGTGGGAGAGTCGGGCTGCGGCAAGACGACCCTCGGCAAGATCATCACGGGGCTCTACCGCCCGACGTCCGGAGAAGTGTACTTCAACGGAGAGCGCGTCTCGGGGACGTTCGACAAGAAACTCTCCTCGTACAACCAGGTGCAGTTCATCCAGCAGGACTCCTATGCCGCGCTCAACCCCGTGCGCACCATCTATCAGAGCCTGTATGCGCCCATCAAGACGCATAACCGCAAGTGGACGCGCAAGCAGATCGACGCCCGCATCGAGGAACTCATGGAGCTCATCGGACTTCAGCCTTCGGCGCAGTTCCTTACCAAGTACCCGCACCAGCTCTCGGGCGGACAGCGTCAGCGCATTCTCATGGCGCGCGCCATCTCGCTCGAGCCCAGGCTCATCGTTGCGGACGAGCCCGTCAGCATGATCGACGTTTCGCTGCGCCTGTCCCTGCTCAATCTCATGAAGGAACTCAACGAAAAACTCGGGATGTCCTTCGTCTACATTTCGCACGATCTGTCCACGACGCGCTACATCGCGCGCAACGGCCGCGTTGCGGTCATGTACCTCGGAGAGATCGTCGAGGTCGGAAATATCGGGGACGTCATCGCTAAACCGCGTCATCCCTATACGCGCGCCCTCATTCAGGCGGTTCCCGTTCCCGATCCGGAATTTCAGGGGAACGACGAGCTTCCGCTCAAATCCATGCAGCTCGGGTCGCTGGAAAACAGAGGGGACGGCTGTGCGTTCTACGAGCGCTGTCTGTACGCAAAGGATCAATGCAGACAAAAAATTCAGGCGGTCAGGACGGATACCGCGGAGGTTCTCTGCTGCAATCTGGAGAACGTCCCGTCGACGCCCGTCTATGATATCAGAAAATAACGGAGGAAAAATGTATGAGCAAACTGTTGGCAAAGAAGCTGATCGTGCTCGTCGCTCTGCTCGCGGCGCTCTGTCTTGCGCTGGGCGCGGGATTTGCGTTTGCAGGCGGGACGAAACTCGCATCGGCGGATGAGGGAGAGAATGCGTCGCAGGACCGCGTGCTCTTTTCCGAGGACTTTTCGGATGCGCTCGACGGCACGCTGGCGGACAAGATCTCCGTGGCGAACGGCGAGGGAACGGTGACGAGCAACACGATGTTCGATCTTCCGCTCGCGGAAACGGCACCGTCCAACAACTATTCCGTCGAGTTCGATCTCAAACTGACGGGGACGTCGGAGTTCTATGTGCATTTCGTCGGTCTCGACGGCACCAACAAGGACAACATCTATCTCTGCGTCATCGCACAGGGAACCTACCTGCGCGTGACGGACAACTACGGGCATGACATCTACAACAACACGGGCGATCTGCACGGCGGACTGGACGCAACGCCCGTCACGCTGGAAGAGTTTGCGCATTTCCGCTTCGTCCACTTTGAGGGATATGTCGAGCTCTGGGTGAACGGAACGCGCCGCTGTGTTTCGCACCTGTGCGACTTCGGCAACAACAACTACATGAGCCGTTCGCCCATCGAGGAGGGGACGATCACGTCCATCGCGCTGCACGCGCAGAATGCGGGCGCCGTCGTTCTGGATAACCTTCTCGTGACGGAGCCGACGGGTCTGGCGACCTCTTACAGGGAGACGAGCGCCGACACGAGCGTATCGTCCGCAAAGACCTTCCCGCTTTCGGCGGAGAATCTGTATTTGCCCAACTTCTATGTGGAGTCGACCTTCCGCATTGCCGACGACACGGCGCAGGGATACTATCCCAGCATCAAGCTCTACGGCATGAACGCCTCGCTGCGCTCCAACAATCAGAAGGAATACGCGGTGAACGTGCAGGCATTCGTCAACGGGACGACCTTCCTGCCGCAGATCATGTGGCAGCCCGAGGATCCCGCGACGGCCTGGCGGGACGTGACGGGACAGCAGATCACCATTGCGGCGGGACAGGATGTCACCCTGCGCGTGGAGGTCTACGGCGACCACATCGCGCTGTACGTCAACGGAGCGCTTTCCGCGTCCTCGACCTTCACGGAAATGGGACTGGAAGAGGGCAGACTGCAGTATCTGCGCGTGCAGAGCGGTGGCGGCGGTGCCTACTGGACGCAGTTTGCCTATGCGGGCTTTGAGACGGAGAGCGCCGTGGAGGTCACGGCCTCCGAGACGTATGTGCTCGCAGGGGAAGACGTCACCTTCCGCGCCGACCTGTTCGGAACGCGCGGGGATGGATATGCCTGGTACGTCAACGGCGAAAAGCAGATCGAGACGGGCCTGACCTTTACGGCGGAAGCGCTTGCCGCGGGGACGTACCGCGTGCAGTATAAGAACGCCGCCGAGGCGAGCAACGAAGTCGTTGTCACGGTCGTGGACAAGATGGTCACAATCACCTCGGACAAGACGGAGATCTATCCCACGGAGTCTATCACGGCAACGGCGCAGATGCAGGGCGACTTTGCGGGTGAGACGTTTGCGTGGTATCTGAACGGAGAGAAACAGGCGGAAACGGGGGACACCATCACGCTTTCCGGGCTCTCCGCAGGAAGCTATGAACTGGTCTATAAGAGCGACGCAACCGAGAGCAACGTCTTTGCGTTTACGGTGCTGGAAGCGGCGGTGGAAGTGACGACGGAGAAGAACAGCTACTTCCTCGACGAGACGGCGACGTTCACGGCGGAGACGGAGGGCGTTCCCGAGACAGACACCATTGCCTGGTATGTGGACGGAGTTCTGCAGGAAGGCGCTGCGGGCAATACGTTCTCGCTCGCGATGAGCGGCTATGAGGCGGGGACCAAGATCGTGATCACGGCGCAGACGTCGTCCGGCGTGGTCAGCAACGAAGTGACGGTCAGCGTTGCGTTTGACGTCATGCAGTCCATCCGCGACAACGAGTATTTCAAGACCATCTATGAGGACGTTCTGGAAGAGGGCGGCACCTACGGCAATTTCAGCGCGGGCAAAGAGGAAAACGGCGACGTCTATCTCTACAGCACCGTGGAAAACGCCAGCACCTACTACACGCTCAATGCGACCATGCCCTCGAACGTCAACTACCTCTTCGAGTACAAGCTCTACATTCCCGACGACATCGCCATCAAGTGCTATGTCTATCCCTGCCTTGCGGGGCTCAATTCCAAGTATCCCGCGGGCATGGTGGAAATCGCATGGGAAGTCAATGACGAGGGCGTCCGTCCCTATGTA
>CAJFMF010000064.1 GCA_904391375.1 Candidatus Gallimonas faecavium
GAATATTCTTTGGGGCGGAGTGAAATTCTCCACCGGCAGTTAAAGTCTGCGAAGGGCAGTTTGCCCCCGAACGGGTGTGATTCCCGTACCGACGGTCATAGTCCGGATGAGAAAAGAACGAAGATGCGGCCAATACGCGCGCCCCTTTTGCGGGGGCGCGCTTTTTCACGGTTGTCTGCGGAAAAGCGGCGGCGGTTCAAAGAATATCCGAAATCATATTCCGAGGTAGTCTTATGCCGGCAAAAAAGTATTTCTCTTCCACGCGCATTGCCATGGTCGCGCTCTTCTCCGCGCTCGCGGCGATCCTGTACATCTTCAACTTCCCGCTCCCGTTTGCCTTTCCCGGGTTTCTGGAATTCCGCTTCTCCGATATTCCCGTCCTCATCGGCACGTTTGCTCTCGGCCCGCTCTCGGGAAGCGTCATCGTCGTCATGATGGTGCTCATCAAGCTCGTGTGCGTCTCGACATCCACCATGTTCGTGGGCGATGCGGCCGATATCCTGGTCGGGTTTGCGCTCGTCATTCCCGCGGGGCTCATCTATGACCGCCACCGCACCTTCCGCGGCGCCCTTCTCGCGCTCGCGGTCGGCTCGGTCATCTCCACCGCGCTCGCCGTCCTGCTCAACCGCTATGTCCTCGTGCCTGCCTATGTCTGTCTCATGTTCGGCGGCAGCTGGGATCCCATCCTCGGCATGATGACGCCGCTCTTCCCCGACTGCACGCAGGAGAACTTCTACGCGCTCTATCTCTGGGCGGCGGTGCTTCCCTTTAACCTTTTGCGCTGCCTTGTGGCGGCCCTCGTCACGCTCCCCGTCTATAAGCACATCTCACGCGCCATCAATCGGCTGAATGCAAAACTTACGCCCAGGAAGAAGGCGTCCGACACAAGTAACCGCTATGCGACCGCGCTCACCATACTCGGGTTTGCCGTCGCCATACTCGTACTCGTGTTCTTTGCCGTGCTGCACTATATGCTCACGCACTGAGGACGCAGAAAAAGCCTTGCAAAATGTCGCCATATGCGGTATAATATCCGTGATATGGCGATTTTTCTTTCCCGCTCCCCCGAGCAGACGCTCGCATGGGCGGAGGCGTATGCAAAGACATTGCAGCCGGGCGACGTCGTGCTTCTGGACGGCGAAATGGGCGCCGGCAAGACAGTCATCGCGCAGGGCATTGCGCGCGGGCTGGGCATTCGTGAGGACGTATTGAGCCCGACGTATGCCTATGTCAACAGTTATGAACCCATGTTCCACTTCGACTGTTACCGCATCGAAAACGTGCGGCAGGCGGAGGAACTCGGGTTTGCCGACTATTTCGACGCAGGGAAGATCTGTCTGGTCGAATGGAGCGAAAACATCGCGCCGCTTCTGCCGTCGGCGTGCAAAAAGATCACGATCCGCAAGACGGGAGAAGAGGAACGGGAGATCGAAACATGAAATTTCTTGCCATCGATACGAGCGGACGGGCGCTCAACGTCGTCGCCGTAAATGAGGAGAAGGCGGTCGTATCCCGCCGCGAGGACTGTGCCATGCGGCATTCCGTGCTCCTGATGGATGCGATCGACGGCGCGCTCAAGGAGGCGGGCATGACGCTTGCCGACTGTGAGTTTCTCGCCTGCGTGGTGGGGCCGGGGTCGTTTACGGGGATCCGCATCGGCATTGCCACGGTCAAGGGGCTGTGCCTCGCGGGGGAAAAGAAGGCGCTTTCGCTCACCACTTTCGATACGCTCGCATACGCTGATACGGACGGGAAGCGGCTGTGCCTCGTGGATGCGGGACACGGGAACGTTTACGCCTGCGGGTATGACGGCACGCAAGTCGTCCTGCCGCCCGCATTTTTGTCGCGCGAGGAGGCGGATGCGCGGATGGCGCAGGGATTTGTACCCGTCGCGAACGGAGAACTCTTTGCAGGAGTGAAGACGGTCGACGCCGCGCAGGGGCTTCTGTGTGCGGCGAAGGCGCGGGCCGCGGAGGCGTGCGGCGCGCACGCGCTCGAAGCGGTGTATCTGCGCAAGTCCTCTGCCGAGGAAAAGCGCGCCTGAGCCGTCGGCAGGACGGACAGGGGACAGGGGGATGACGATGAACGGACGGCTTTGGAAGTATGCCGATCTCTCGCAGATCGCCGCGCTGGAACGCGACTGTTTTTCCGATCCGTGGAATCACCGGATGCTTGCCGAATCCTTTCTCTCGGAGCACTTTTTCGGCTCGCTCCTTGACGAGGAGGGGGTCATCACGGCATACGGGGGCGTTGGCGTGGCGGACGATGCGGCGGAAGTGCAGCTCGTCGGCGTGGCGGAGATGTACCGTCGCTGCGGCAGGGGAAATAAGATCATGGACGATCTGGAAGAACTCGCCGCAGAGCACGGCGCTAAGCGCATTTTTCTTGAGGTGCGCGTGTCCAATTCGCCCGCACTGATGCTGTATCTGCGCCGCGGGTACAGCGGTCTGTATGTCCGTTCCCGCTATTATGCGGACGGCGAGGACGCCATCGTCATGATGAAGGAGCTCGATTGAAACTTTGCTATGAGCAGCGGGGGGAGGGACGCGATCTCCTCTTCCTGCACGGGTATCTCGCGTGCAAGGAGACCTTTGCGCCGCAGATCGCCTACTTTTCGCGGCATTTCCGCGTGACCGCGCTCGACTTTCCCGGCTTTGGCGGCGCGGAGCCGCTTCCTGCGGCGTGGTCGGTCGGCGATTATGCCGATTGGACGCAGAATGCGATGGACGCGCTCGGGATTTCAAAACCGCTGGTCGTGGCGCATTCGTTCGGCGGAAGAGTCGCCGTCAAGTGTCTGTCCCGCGGCGACGTGTTCGAACGGGCGGTGCTGACGGGCTGTGCGGGAATTGTGGAGCGGCGCACGCTCTCCTATCATGTACGGGTGCGGGCGTATCGCTTCGTCCGCGCTTTCGCTCCGAAGTTTGCCGCACGCAGATTCGGCAGCAGGGAATATCGGACGCTCCCGCCGCTCATGCGCGAGAGCTATAAAAAGATCGTCAACGAGGATCTGCGCTCGGATGCGGAGCGCATTCGCGTTCCCGTGCTGTTCATTCACGGGACGAAGGACGGGGCGGTTCCGCCCGCGTCCGTTGCGGTGTACCTCCGCGCCATCCGCGGCAGCCGCGTGTTCTGGATGGAAGATTGCGGGCATTTCGCCTTTCTTGAGAATCCGCTTGCGTTCAACGCGGCGGCAGAGGAGTTTTTCCAATGACACTTTCCATGATCTTTGCCGTGCTCGCGGGCGGCGCTCTTGCGGGCATGATGTTCGCTTCGTGCTCGCAGCGCCTCATCGCTATATTGCAGCAGCAGGGATATGCGGGACGCGCCTTTGCGAAGTGGTACTATCGTGCCCGCAACATCGAGCGCAAAAAGGCGTCCATCCTCGCGCTCGCCGTCGCGCTTCTGACGGCGCTCTTTTGCGTGGTGTTCTCCTTTGCGGGCTACGCCGTTGCCAATCTCGTCTCTGCCGCGCCCTTCTTCGGGATCACGCTCTTTTATCGGATTGCCGAAAGCAGACACGCGCTCAAAGTGCCTGCCCGTCCGACGGCGCGCTATCTCCGCCTGCTCATCGCCTACACCGCTGTCCTGTTCGCCCTGTGCATCGGACTGGGGTTTGCGCTGACGGCGATTTCCCTCGCCGCGGCTGCCGACTGGTTCTACCTTCTGCGCTACGTTCCGTTCTGCTTGGTTCCCTTGCTCTGTCCGCCCGTCCTCATGTGCGTCAATTTCTGCATGAAGGCTTACGAAGTGCCGCACACAAACAAATTTATCAGGCGCGCAAAGGCGGCGCTCGCCGCAAGCCCCTGCATCAAGGTGGGCATTACGGGGAGCTTCGGCAAGACGTCCGTCAAGAATTTCGCCGCCGTCATTCTCTCGGAACAGTTCCGTGTCATTGCGACGCCCGCCTCCTATAACACGCCCGTCGGCATTGCCAGGGCGGTGAACGAAGGGGGACTGGACTGCGAGATCTTCCTTGCCGAGATGGGCGCGCGCAGAAAGGGCGACATTGCCGCGCTCTGCGACATGGTATGTCCCTCCGTGGGCGTGGTGACGGGCGTCACCTGTCAGCACCTGGAGACGTTCGGCTCGCTCGAGGCGATCCGCGCGGAAAAGGGCGAACTCGCCCGCCGCGTGAAGACCTGTGTTCTTGGCCGTTCTGCCGCAGAGACGGAAGTAAACGACGCACTCGTCATGGGGCGCGACTTCGATGCGGAGAATATCGCGCTCTCGACGGACGGGACGTCCTTTTCTCTGCGCCTGCCGGACGGGACGATCGACGTCCGCGTGCCTCTGCTCGGGCGGCATGCCGCCGAGGATATCGCCCTTGCCGCCGCGCTCTGCGCGGTGCTCGGCATGAAGAAGGAACAGATCGCCGCGGGCATTGCAAAGATCGTTCCCGTTCCGCACCGTCTGGAGCGCAAAGAGGCAAACGGATTGCTCATACTCGACGACGGCTACAACTGCAATGCAGAGGGGGCAAAGAACGCCGTCGAAGTTTTGAAGCTGGCGACGGGCAGAAAGGCGGTCGTCACGCCCGGGATCGTGGAACTCGGCCAGCTCGAGGAGGAAGTCAACGGCGCGCTCGGCGCTCTGTTTGCGGGACTCGACCTCGTTGTGCTGGTGGGCGAAACGCTCGTGCTCGACGTGCGCAACGGCTATCTCGCGGCGGGCGGAGACCAATCCAAACTGCACATCGTTCCCACCTTGCAGGCCGCGCAATCCCTGCTTGCGGAAGAACTCGCCGCGGGCGACTGCGTCCTCTTTCTCAACGACCTGCCCGATTGCTATTGATCGCTTCGCGGGAGCGGAACAGCCAATACCGATGAAACACCTTCGGAAGAAAAATAACTTCGGAGGTGTTTTTTTAATGCAAAAACGTGCCAGAAAGCCATCGCAAAAGACGGTCGCGGTGTTCTTCGGCGGGCGGTCGAACGAGGCGGAGATCTCCGTCATCACGGGGATGTATGCCGTCAACTTATTGCGCGGGACGGCCTTTCGGGTGCTTCCCGTTTTTCTTCCTCCCGAGGGGGGAATGCGGTGCGGGAACTGGCGCAAGGTGTCCGAGTTTGCGGGGGACGTCGGCGGCGTTTCGGTCACTTTTGTGCAGGGAGGGCTTGCACGCTGCGGCAAAATGCGCTGTTCGGAACGCATAGACGTCGCGCTCAACTGCTGTCACGGCGGCATGGGGGAGGACGGCACGCTCGCCGCGCTCCTCGCGTGGTACGGCATTCCGTCCGCCTCGCCGGGCGTCCCCGAAAGCGCTCTTTTCATGGACAAGGCGCTCACCAAAATCGCATTGGCGGGGCTGGGGATCGCCGCCGCGCCCGCCTTTTGCGTCGCGGAGCGCGCGTTCGCGGCGGCGCCCGAAGAGACGTATGCCCGTGCCGCCGCGTTCGGCTATCCCGTCGTCGTCAAGCCCGCAAGGCTCGGGTCGAGCATCGGCCTTACCGTCGTGCACGGAGAGGAGATGCTTTCCGATGCGCTCTCGCTCGCCTTCACGCTGGACGACAAGGCGTTGATCGAGCGCTACTTCCCCGACAAGCGGGACGTCAACTGTGCCGCCTGCCGCTGCGGAGACGAGGTGCGTGTCTCTGCCTGCGAGGAGGTCTTTTCGGGCGGCGAACTGCTCTCCTATGCGGAAAAATATGAGGCGGGAAAGGGCTCGCAGTGTCCCGCCGACCTCCCCGAACACGTCACGGAGCGCATCCGAAGCGATACGCGCCGTCTGTATGAGGCGTTCGGCATGCACGGCGTCGTGCGCGCCGATTATCTCGTGGCGGGGGACGCGGTGTATTTCAACGAACTGAATACCGTTCCGGGTTCGCTTGCGGGGTATCTGTTTGCCGACACGCTGGCGGGGATCCGCCGCTTTTTTACGGAGCTCCTTGAAGAGGCTCTGCGCAATCCGCCCGTGCAAAAGACGGTCATTCGCACGGGAATTTTGCGGGAAAGTGTATTTTCGGGCGCAAAAGGTTGCAAACGGCGGGGGAATTTCGTATAATAAGAAGAAAAACCTGCCGAGGTGGTTATGCCGAAAATTCAGATGACGACCCCCCTTGTGGAGATGGACGGCGATGAAATGACGCGCGTCCTGTGGAAGTGGATCAAGGACATTCTCATTCTTCCCTATGTCGATCTCAAGACGGAATATTACGACCTGGGACTTCCCAACCGCGATGCGACGTCGGATACCGTCACCGTGGAGAGCGCGCGTGCGACAAAAAAATACGGTGTTGCGGTCAAGTGTGCGACCATCACGCCCAACGTGCAGCGGATGTCGGAATATCACCTGCACGAGATGTGGAAGAGCCCCAACGGCACCATTCGCCGCATTCTTGACGGCACGGTGTTCCGTGCGCCCATTCTCGCGAAGGGGATCCGCTCCTACATTCCCACCTGGACGAAGCCCATCGTGCTCGCCCGTCATGCCTACGGCGACGTGTATGCCGCCGTGGACGGCATTGCCGCCGAGGGCAATAAGGTGTATCTCGTCACCGAGGACAAGGAGGGGCGCGAGATCGCAAGAAAGCTCGTGCATGACTTCAACAAGTCGTCGGGTGTGGTGCAGGGCATGCACAACACCGACGAATCCATTCGCTCGTTCGCGCACGCGTGCTTCCGCTTTGCGCTCGAGCAGAACCTGCCCGTCATCTTCGCCACCAAGGACACCATTTCCAAGGTCTACGACGGACAGTTCAAGCAGATCTTCTCGGAGGTGTTCGAGGAGTACAAGGCGCAGTTCGAGGCCAAGGGGCTCTGGTATCTGTACACCCTTATCGACGATGCCGTGGCGCGCATCGTCCGCTCGGAGGGCGGGCTCCTCTGGGCATGCAAGAACTACGACGGCGACGTCATGAGCGACATGGTCGCGACTGCGTACGGCTCGCTCGGCATGATGACGTCCGTCCTCGTCTCCCCCGACGGAAAATACGAATACGAGGCGGCGCACGGCACCGTCACGCGGCATTATTACAAGTACCGCAACGGTGAGGAGACGTCCACCAACTCGGTGGCGACCATCTTCGCCTGGACGGGCGCGCTCAAAAAACGCGGCGAGCTGGACGGCATTCCCGAACTCGTCGCATTTGCCGACAAACTCGAACGCGCGACCGTCTCTGCCATCGAGGAGGGCGAGATGACGGGCGACCTCGTCCCGCTTTTCCATCAGGAGGGCGTCACGCCGAAGAAACTCTCCTCGGAGGAATTCCTGCACGCCGTCGCGCGCCGTCTGCAATAAAATCCTGCGGACGTCGTCCCGCAAGCTCTTTTCGCGCACATCGATGAACCCAGCGCCGAATGCTGTCAGCAAAATCTTGCGGACGTATCCTTGAAAACGCAGCCGATAAGGCGCAAACGGGGTCTGACGGCGGCCTGCCGTCCTTTGCGCGGGCCAAAGACCGTCGGATTGTGCGCATTCGGTCGTATGACGTGCCGCGCACAGGCTGACGCGCTGCGGATACAATCAGGCGCACGGCACAAGGTATTGTATATAAAAACGCACCCGGGCGGGGTGCGTTTTTTGATGGCCGTAAATTTGTTCCGAAAGGCGAAGCCTTTCGCCGCAATCGACGAAGGACAATGCGGGGAAGGGGCGGCGCGGTCAGTCGCGGCGGACGAGAGAGGCGAAGATGAGGGCAAAGCGCAGGAAGTAGAGCAGGGAGACAAGGAGAGACGCGACATATGTGAGAGCCGCGGCGGAGAGCACTTTTCCTGCAGCGGGGAGTTCCTCGGGTTCGAGGATGCCCTCGTCGACGAGCATTTTTTTGGCGCGGCGGGAGGCGTTGAACTCGACGGGCAGCGTTGCCAGCATGAAGAGCGTGGAGAGTCCGTAGAGGGCGATCCCGATGTAGACGGCCCACTGGCCGTAGGGGTGGGGCGCCGACACCCAGAAGATGTCGAGCAGGAGGCCGACGAGGATGACGGGCAGGGCGAGCCTGGAGCCGATGTTGGTGAGGGGAACGAGCACGTTTCGGATTTTATAGGGGATGTAGCCCGTCTGTTTTTGCATGACGTGGCCGACCTCGTGCGCCGCGACGGCGACGGCCGCCACGGAGGCGCTTCCGTAGGTGCTCATGGAGAGGTTGACGACTTTTTTGGAGGGGTTGTAGTGGTCGGTGAGTCTGCCCTCCACGCGGTTGACGGCGATCCCCGACACGCCGCGGTTGCGCATGAGGCGGGTGGCCGTGTCGTAGCCCGTCATGCAGGAGCGCGTCTGGACGCGGTCGTACTTTGCGTATGTCGAATTGACGCGCGCCGAGGCCCATGCCGCAAAGGCGAGACAGGGCAAAAGCAGCAGCAAAAACAAAAGGTATTCAAACATGAACGGACTCCTCCTTGCCTTACTTATACCGCAGTATGCGCATTTTCTAACAGAAAAATTGATCATTTCACAATAGATTGCAGAAAAAGCCGCGTATCTTTCTGCTTTTGCGGAAAACGCCTTGCCTTTTGGCGGAAAACTTGCTATACTTGCGGTATGGACAACAAGATCTTTACCGACAAAGTTCGGATTACCGTCAAAGCCGGGGACGGGGGAGACGGCATGAATTCCTTTAAGGCCTACAAGGGCAAACCCGCGTGCGGCCCGGACGGCGGAGACGGCGGGGACGGCGGCAGTGTCTACGTCATGGCGGACGAGAACGTCCACGATCTGCTCGCCTATCGCTTTACGGGAAAATACTATGCGGAGGACGGCGAGCGCGGCGGCTCCAACCAATGTTTCGGCAGAAAGGGGAAGGACGTCGTCCTGAAAGTTCCCTGCGGGACGCTCGTGCGGGACGCGGAGAGCGGCAAGATCATCTGCGACGCCTACGAAAACGGCGAGAAGATCTTACTGCTTGCGGGCGGCAGGGGCGGCAAGGGCAACGTCCGTTTCACGACGGCGCGCCGCCATGCGCCCAACTTTGCGCAAAAGGGCGTCAAGCTGCGTCCGCATACCGTCATTCTCGAGATGAAGGTCATCGCCGACGTGGGGCTGGTCGGATTCCCCAACGTGGGAAAATCGACGCTCCTCTCCAAGATCTCGGCGGCGCGGCCCAAGATTGCGGACTATCACTTCACCACGCTCTCGCCCAACCTGGGGGTCGTGAAGTACTACGAAAATTCCTTTGTCGTTGCCGACATTCCGGGACTCATCGAGGGCGCGGCGCAGGGCGCGGGACTGGGACATGACTTCCTGCGCCACATCGAGCGTACCCGCATGATCTGTCACGTTCTGGACACCGCCGGCACGGAGGGACGCGATCCCCTGGAGGACTACGAGAAGATCAACGCGGAACTGCGTGCGTATTCGCAGAAGCTGGCAGAACTTCCGCAGATCGCCGTGCTCAACAAGTGCGACTGTGCGGGCGCGGAGGAGAATGCGACGCGCTTTGAAGCGGCGCATCCCGATCTTCCCGTCTGTAAAATTTCCGCCGTACGCGGGGAGGGCGTGCAGAAACTTCTGGGCATGATCTGGGAGATGCTCCAGACGCTCCCGCCCGCCGAGAAGATCCCCTCCGACGAGTTCGCCTTCGAGGAGGAGGATAGCTGGCAGTTCGAGATTTTCCGCGACGAAAACGGCGCGTATGTCGTCACGGGCGGCCTTGTCGACCTGCTGTGCCGCAACGTCGTGCTCAACAATCCCGACTCCATGGCGTACTTCCACCGCATGCTCAAATCCCGCGGCGTGTTCAAAGCGCTTGCGGACATGGGCTGCAAAGAGGGGGACACCGTCATCGTCGGCGACGTCGAATTTGACTACATTCCATAAATGAAATTCGGAATGCGATTCCGAAAACGGAGAAGCATATGACAAGCAAACAAAGAAGCAAACTCAAATCCATTGCGGCCAACCTCTCGCCCGTCACGCAGATCGGCAAGGGCGGCATTTCGGACAACCTCTTAAAGACGCTCTCCGAGGCGCTCGAGGCGCGCGAGATCATCAAAGTGAACGTCCTCCCCACGGCAGAGGCGGACGCGGATACGATGGCGCAGAATGCCGCCGACCTCCTCGGAGCCGAGGTGGTGTACGTCATCGGCAGAAAGGCGGTGTTCTACCGCCGCTCGCAGCGCAAGGACATCGAGCACATCGAGCTCTGACCCGCTCGTCCGATTCTTCGATTGAACCGCGCTTCCCGCAAGGGAGACGAAGGAACCGCTTGCGCGGCCCGGAAGAATCGCCGGAAAAAGCCGTTCAAAAATGCCGATCGGAACAGACAGAATTTCGGAAAGCCGACCCCGACGAGGGGGCCGCCTTTCCGGTCGGAACGCGTCCTGCCAAATACCGCAGGACGCGTTTTTTTGTGCAAGCTCTCGGATTCCGCGGCCGAAGGAGAGGTGCTTGGCGCCCCGCGGCCGAAGGGAAAGCGTGCGGCACTTCTCGGACAAAGGGAAAGCGCGCAATACCCCGCGGACAAAGGGAAAATTTTTTCCCGAAAAGCTTGACAAACGGGGAGGGGCGGGGTATAATGCCCGTACAAGAGGATAACCGGTAGGTAAGGCTACTACGGGGATACGGGCTGTTGCCGCAAAACGATGGAGACATCGTGCGCAGGTTTGAACAGGCGGCGTCGAGACACAAGGCGCAGCATAACACAGCTTCACCGCCCCGCGAAGTCAAAGCTCGAACGGAGACTTGCGGAAAGAGTCGGAACTCCGCGCGCCGTCGGGCGCGCGGTTATTTTTTTGAAAAAAAGGAGGTATGCAGGATGAACGAAGGCAGTCGAAGTCGCAGTTTGTCGGCGTGCGGGACGGCGTACGCGTTTGTCCGCATGCCCGTGCGCTGATACAACGGCGGTTCGGCTATCTCATCGAGTTGCATCGAAGGAGGTAGTGACATGAAAAAATTCAAAGAAAAAGAAG
>CAJFMF010000065.1 GCA_904391375.1 Candidatus Gallimonas faecavium
AAAAAACGCTCCCGTTTCGGGAGCGTTTCTGTTTTTTGTTATTCTTGCTCGTTGCCCTGTCCGTTCTCTGCGGGTGCAGGCGCTTCGGCAGGCGTCTCGGCCGACGCTTCGGCGGGAGCGGCAGGCTCCTCGGCAGGCGTCTCAGCCGACGCTTCGGCGGGAGCGGCAGGCTCCTCGGCGGGCGTTTCGGCGACATACTTCTCGGCGTCCTCGGCGGGGGCGTCGGTCGCCTCCTCCTGTTCGGCAGGGGTGAGCGTCTCCTTGACGGTCTCGGCCTGCGTGTAGACGTCGACGTTCGTGTCGTCCGTGGTATCGACGGCGATGCGCTCTTCCTTGGGTGCGTTGCTCTTCTTGTTCTTGGCGCGGACGATGAAGAACACCGCAAGGCCTGCGCCGATGACCACGACGCCGATCGCGACGCCGATGAGCGCCCATGCCCATGCGGGAAGTCCGCTCTCTTCCGTCGTCTCGGTGTAGCGCTGGAGCGCGGTCTGCCAGTACGAAGCGTACGTCTCCTGATCGGAATCGGTCATGACGCCGAGCAGGTTGGTGTAGTAGGAGAGCTTCGACGTCGTCAGGTAATCGTCACCCATCGCCGTCTTGGCGTCCTCGCTCGTCCCCTCGGTGAAGGCGCGGAAGGCCTCCTGTTCGTCCTCGCTGTAGAGATAGGTGTTGCGCTTGCCGAATCCCTCGGCCTCGGCGATGTTGTCATAGAACTGCTGCGTCTCGCCCGTGTAGAAGAAGTAGCGCAGCGCCGCGGAGAGCTTGGTGTCACCGTCGTCGGTGAGCTTGGCAAGATAGCCGTCCTCGCTGTCCATCATCTCGCCATAGAGGTCGTTGAAGGCCTGCAGTTCGGCGTTGTCCTTCAGTCCGTCTTCGCCGTTGAGGTTGATCGTCCAGGTGTAGGTATAGGCCGTCTCGCTGAACGTCTCGGCATTCGCATAGAACACGACGCCGTCCAGCACCTCGTAGTTGTACCAGCCGGAGACGTGCTGTGCCTCCAGAATGCGCACGGGCTGATAGGCGGAATAGTCCTCGCCCGCCGGCGTAAGCGTGCGGTAGTTCTCCACCGTTCCGTTGTACACGGCGCGTTCGATGGAGAGCCCGTCGTCCGTCGCGGTGGTGTAGTAGACGTAGTCATACACGTCATCCGATGTGCTGTCCAGCGCAATGAGCGTCGCGTCCGATGCGTCCGTCGCAATGCGCAGGCTGGTGGGATCGCTCTCGGCACCGATGCGCGCCTTCGTTCCCTCGCCGTCGTTGACGACGTCCACACGGCGGATCTCGCCGTCATCGTTGACGTACAGATAGTGATGTCTGCCCGCGCCCTGCTCGGAGGTGAAGTCCTCGATGTAGAAGTAGGCTTCCGCAGAGGCGTTTGCCGTGTCCGTCGCGGCGGCGACGATCTCGATCTTGCCGCCCTCGTCACTGCCGTAGACGGCATTGCCCGTCACGGAGTTCCAGTCGGCCGCGTCGATGTCCTCCGACGAAAGGTAGCACAGCTCCCCTTCCGTCCCGACCGAGCTGCCCGACGTGGGCACCGCCGTACGGGTGAAGTAGATGCCGCCGTTCGTGTACGACTGCAACGTGTAGTTGTACTGCCAGATGGAGCGGTTATCGGTGTCCGTTCCCGCGTTCTCCACGTCGTGGTTGAACTGCGTGAGCGAATCGTTGATGCTGATTCCGTCGAGGACGATCTCGCCGAGGTTGTAATAGGGAACTTCCCCGTCGTTGTTCTCGTCCAGCCATGCCTGATCCCAGGTGTATTCATAGGGCGATTCCGTGACCGAGGCGCGCACGCGATAGATCTGGTTGTACTTCGCCGCCACAGGCGTGTCGCTGTCCTGCTTGTCCGAGACGTCCATCGTGTAATAGATGTACGGATCGGTCTTGTCCGAACTGCTGACGGCATACGCCGTGACGCTGCGCGCGAGCTCGGTACGCACCTTGCTGGACGTGTTGTAGGAGTACAGCGTGTCCTCCATCTCATAGACGACGTACACTGTGTCTCCGTCCTGGACAAAGCGATAGAGCGCCGCGTTGTCCGAAATACGGAAGTAGTCCTGCACGTCGCTGCCGTCGAGCGCGGCACTCTTGAAGTCGAGGTAGGTGTTGTCCACCGAGCCCGCCGTGTTGCCGACGTTGTTAGGGGTCGCATAGTAGATGCGGTCGCCGTAGATGAAAATTCCCGCGGTGTAGTCCGCCGCCACCATCAGCGAGGGAATGACCGTCTCAACGTTGTTCTCCCCTGCCTTGACGTCCGCCATCTTCGCCCGCATGAGCGCGCCCTTGACAGGCGTGCCGTAGGTGTTGTCCGCCGTGTAGGCCTCGACGCCGTTGATGAAGTAGACATAGTCCCCCTTCTGCACGACGAAGCCGCCCTGCGACGCAACCGCCGCATCCGCCGCGGGCCCGTCCGCCAACGGCGTGAACGTCTCGCCGCACGCGGAGAACGCAGCCGCGGAAGCTGCCATCGTTGCGGCAGCGGTAAATACAAAAATTTTCTTGATAAGATTACGCATGAACTTTGTCCTCAAATCCCTGCAGCTCCCTGCGGGACTTCTCGTTCTAACGATACGATATTCATTATATACTAAAACAGGGGTTTTGGCAATCAAAAACCCGCGCCGCATACGCTTTTCTTTGAGAAAATTTGCGGAAAAGGGGATAAAAGTATGGAAAAATTCGGGATCTTCGAGCTGCTCGACGCACTCTCCGCGCTCACCGCACACCGCGGCGGGGAAAATGACGGCTTAACCGCCCCTCCGGACGCCCTTGCCTCCGACCAGAAACCCGATAAAAGCGCCCCGTCGCGCCCCGCCGACCCGCCTCAGACGCCGCACGCTCCGTCCGCTTCATCCGCTCCGTCACCCGACGCGCTCTCCGCCTTTCTCGCCCGCCACGACCGCATGAGCCGTAAGGCCGAGCACAGGAAATAACCCTCGTCCGCCGATACGGACGCCTTTCCAACGGCTCCAAGCTGAACGCGGACGCCCGCCGATGGACACGCGCCGCCGCGGACACCATGGCCAAGGCGCACGCGCCTGTTCGCAGACGCTCTGCCGAAGATGTTCCGCGCGTCCCGCCCGCTTGGCAAGGCGGGCGGGACGCGATCTGCGCACGGACGGGACAGGTTTTTTCGCACACGCGCAGGCGATTTTCGTACCCGAACGGCGCAGCGCGGCACAGGCACTCTATGCTGAAAGTGCGGCACACGGAAGAAAGTCCCCGCGAAAAGGCGCTTTGCGGCGGGAGCCGACGCAATGCACGGCGCAAGGCGGGCGGGCGTCACAATGCAATAAAAAAATATCCACACCCGCGGTGTGGATATTTTTGTAAGATCATCTCTTGGAGAACTGAGGCGCACGACGTGCCTTTTTGAGGCCGTACTTCTTGCGCTCTTTGACGCGGGGATCGCGCGTCAGGAAGCCCGCCTTTTTAAGCGCGGGACGCGTTTCGGGCTCCGCCTGAAGCAGAGCGCGCGCGATGCCGAGGCGGATTGCGCCTGCCTGACCGGTGAAGCCACCGCCGATGACATTGACGTACACGTCATACTTGCCCTCTGCGGAGACCTCGACAAGCGGCTGCTTGACGACGAACTGGTTGGTTCCCATGGGGAAGTAGTCCTCGAGTGCGCGGTCGTTAATGACGATGGCTCCCGTACCCGAAGGAATGAGGCGGACGCGGGCGATCGCCTTCTTGCGGCGACCCGTGCCCCAGAACTGCAACTTCTTCTTCGCATTTGCCTTAGCCATACGATCACCTCACCTCAAAGAATTTTCAGCGCTTCGGGTTTCTGCGCCGCGTGGTTGTGCTCCGCACCCTTGTAGATGCGAAGTTTCTTGATCATCTGTCTGCCGAGGGAGTTCTTGGGAAGCATCCCGCGCACTGCCTCGTAGACGGCGAGGTCGCTCCGCTCCGCGATCAGCTTGCCGTAGGGAACTTCCTTCAGCCCGCCGATGTAACCCGTATGGTAGCGGTAGAACTTGTTTTCCAGCTTCTTGCCCGTAAGAAGCACTTTGTCACTGTTGAGAACGATGACGAAATCGCCCGTATCCACGTTGGGCGTGAACGTAGGCTTGTTTTTGCCGCGCAGAACGGAGGCTACTTTGGACGCAAGTCTGCCGAGCGGAACGTTCGTCGCATCGACGACGTACCACTTTCTCTCGACCGTCTGGGCGTTTGCCATGTAGGTTTTCATAAGTCTTCGACTCCTTGATTGCTATACCTTCCGAATTGCTCCGGAATCGCTCTCGGACCCTCCGCAAAACGGGGAAGCGGATGGGGATATTCCCCTTTTTGACCGATTACTTCATCATTATAGGCTTTCCGAAAAATTCCGTCAAGCTGTTTTGCATGACGAAAACAAGATTTTTTCGGATTTTGAGAAAATTTTTCCCGCCCTTTTTCTGCAAAAAAGCCCCCGCAAACGGGGGCCGTGCGGCTTTTTTTGCCTTTGATTCATTCTCTTGACGATTCCGCCGCTCCGCACACGGTTTCCGCCGCGTTCCGCCCGTGCGGAAGCCTTCGCGCGGCGCCCGGCCGTCCGGAATATAGGAAATCGCTTTGGCAAGCACAATCGCCTTTCTTTCGCCGCGGGAAGATCCCTTCACGAAACGACCGCATTTTTTCCAGCGCGCGATCAGCTCTTGCGCGGGGGAATGCTCTTTACGACGTGCGCGGGGTTTCCGACCGCGAGGCTGTCCGAGGGGATGTCGTGCACCACGACGCTCCCGCCGCCGATCACCACGTTGGAGCCGATCGTCACGCCCGGCATGACCTTGACGCCGCCGCCGATCCAGACGTCGTCCCCCACCGTGATGGGCTTGCCGTATTCCACGTCCCGATTGCGCAGCGCCGCGTCCAGGGGGTGGTTGACCGAATAAAATCCGCACTGTGGCGCAATGAACACGTTGTTGCCGAACGTGATGGGCGCGCAGTCCAGAAAGACGCAGTCGTAGTTGACGAAGAAATTGTCGCCCGCGTGCAGGTTGAACCCGTAGTCGACGCGCAAATTTTTGAGGACGGTGGGATTTTTCCCGAGGGAGCCGAACAGCTCGCGCAGAATCTGTTCGCGTTTTTCCGTCTCGTTGTACTGCGTCGAATTATATTCGTCGCACAGGCGCGCCGCGCGCAGATAGGCGGCGCGCACCTCGGGGGCGGTGTAGTCGTACAGCTCGCCCGCCTTCATCTTGTCCAGTTCCGTCATAGACCGCCTCCGCGCTTACTCGAGGACGGCCTTGATGCGGCGTACCCCCGCCGAAGAGGACTGCTCCTTGACGATACGGAAGTGTCCGAGTTCGCCCGTGTGTGCGACGTGCGGCCCGCCGCACATCTCCTTGGAGAAATCGCCGATGGCGTACGTCTTGACGACGTCGCCGTATTTGCTGTCGAACACGCCCACGAAGTGCTCCGCGCGCGCCTCGTCGAGACTCATCTCCTTATAGACGACGGGAATGTCCTCTTTGATCTTCTCGTTGACGAGGTCTTCCACCGCCTTGATCTCCTCGGGCGTCATCGCGCGGGAGAAGTTGAAGTCGAAGCGCATGCGCTCGTCCGTGATGTTGCTGCCCTTCTGATTGACGTCGGGCGAGAGCACCGCCTTCAGCGCCGCATTGAGCAGGTGCGTCGCCGTATGATACTTGATCGCCTGCTCGGAATGGCTTTCAAGGCCGCCCTTCGCCTCGCCCGCGTGGACGTCGCCGCGGCTCTTCTCCTGATGCTCCTTAAACGCCGCGTCAAAGCCCTCTTTGTCCACCGTGAGCCCGCGCTCCGCCGCCATCTCCTCGGTGAGTTCGATGGGGAAGCCGTAGGTGTCGTACAGACGGAACGCCTGCTTTCCCCCGATGACCGTCTCGGGGACATAGGCGGGATCCTTTTGCGCCATGAACGCGTTTTTGCGCGAAATGCCGTTGACGCACTTCTCAAATTCCGCCATGCCCTTTTCCAGCATGGTCTCGAAGCGGTCGGCTTCCTTGCGGATCTCGTCCAGGATGTACGCCTTCTTCTCGATGAGAAGCGGATATGCCTCGCCGTATACGCTGTCGATGAAGACCTCCGCGACGGCGCACATGGTCGCCGCAGGCTCCACGCCAAGCTGACGGCAGTAGCGGATGGCACGGCGCATCAGCCGACGCAGAATGTACCCCGCTCCCGTGTTGGAGGGCAGAATGCCGTTCACGTCGCCGATGAGCATGACCGTCGTGCGCGTGTGGTCGGCGACAATGCGCATCGCCTTGCGCGCCGCCTCGTCCGCGTCATACTGCTTGCCCGTAAGTTTCTCGAGCGTTCCGATCGCGCCCGCGAACAGGTCGGTCTTGTAGCCGTCGTGCAGGCCGTTCAGGAAGAGCAGCATCCGATCCAGCCCGAAGCCCGTGTCCACGTTCTTGTTTTCCAGCGGAACATAGCCCGTCTCCGTCTTGCGGTACTGCATATAGACGTCGTTGCCGATCTCCACATAGTCGTCGGGGAACACGGGCGCGGGCGCGTCGGGATCCATCGGGTAGAACCACTCGTTGTCCGGCCCGCAGGGCGTGCCGACCGTCCCCTCCAGCTCCCACCAGTTGTCCGACTTGGGAAGATAGAAGATGTGCTCGGGCCGGATCCCCAGTCCCTTCAGAAGGGATGCCGTCTCCTCGTCGCGGGGCGCCGATTCGTTGCCCTCGAACACCGTGGAACACAGCTTGTCCCCGTCAAGGCCGTAGACCTTGGTGAGAATTTCATACGTCCACGCCGTCTTTTCCTTCTTGAAATAGTCGCCCAGCGACCAGTTGCCCATCATCTCGAAGAACGTGAAGTGCGACGCGTCGCCCACCGACTCGATGTCCACCGTGCGCACACAACCCTGCACGTTGCAAAGACGCTTGCCGAGCGGATGCGGCTTGCCCAACAGATAGGGCATGAGCGGCTGCATCCCCGCCACGTTGAACATGACGCCCGTCGTGCCGTCGCCGATGAGCGACACCGCCCCGACGTTGACGTGTCCCTTGCTTTCATAAAATTTGATCCAGCTCTCACGGAGCTGCTTGGATGTGATCTTCATATGAAACTCCTGTTTTTTTCACGCATATCTTCACGCAAAGTCCTTGCAAAGGCAAAAATCCTTGCCGTGAGCTTTTCAGAACCCTTTCGGAAGGCCTGCCGACGCCCCGCCATGCGGCGCACCGCAGGGCGGGGCGTCTTTCAGAACTTCCGCGTACATTTTACTTGGCAGGGCGCAAAATGTCAACCGATTTTCTTTTGCGCAG
>CAJFMF010000066.1 GCA_904391375.1 Candidatus Gallimonas faecavium
GTGCGCCCCGCGGCAGTTTGCCGCGGGGCGCACAACATTCTGTGAAAATGGAAACAGCCGATCAGGCCTGCAAGACCTGCGCAAAAGACGTTCAATCGGTCAGGCCCGTAATACCTGCGCAACAGAAACGACAAAGGTCATTGGAGGATGCGGATGATGACGCAGATGCCGTCTTTTTCGCTGAAGGTGCGCGATTCCGCGAGGGCGTCGACGAGGAAGAGTCCTCTTCCGCGCTCCTCGGTCACCGACGAACAGACCGCCTGTTCGGGCGGGCGGGCGTTGTTGGCGCTGCGCACGCGGATGATGACTTCCCCGTCCTGTTTTTCCGCATGAAACTCGGCACAACCGCCGCCGTAGCGGAGAGCGTTGCTCAAGAGCTCGCATGCCACCAGCTTGCAGTTAAAGACCGCGTTTTCCGGCACGGCATCCCGTTTCAGCGCCGCGCACATTTTTTCGAGCGCCGCTTTGAGCGCCCGAAGGTCGTCCACTTCGCAATTCATCCTTCCACCATCGATTTTTTCATCGTCTCCCGCAGTTTCTGCAACACTCTGCGTTCCATGCGCGAGACATTCATCTGTGACACGCCGAGGCGCTTTGCCGTCTCCATCTGGGAGAGCTCGCGTCCGAAGCGGCAGCGCACCAACTCGCGTTCCTGATCGGTGAGAACGCTGAGCGCCGATTCCAGCGCGTCGCGGTCTTCCACCTTTTCAAAGACGTCGTTGTCGGCGGGAAGCACTTCGTGCAGGCTCATGCCGTCCTCGCCGTCTTGTTCGGAAGCGGACGCGTCCAGCGAAAGCACGCCGCCCGCATCGGAGGAGCGCAGGATCTCTTCTTCGCTCACCCCCAGTTTTTCGGCGAGTTCTTTGGCCGTGGGCTTTCTGCCGTTTTCCGCAAAAAACGCCTCCGACGCGCGCTTGATGCCCACGCGCAGTTCGCTGACCTTGCGCGGCAGATGCACGAGACGGGAACGATCGCGGAAATAGTTCTTGATCTCGCCCGTGATCGTGGGCGTGATGAAGGTGGAAAATTTCAACCCTTTGCGCTCGTCAAAGCGGTCGACCCCCTTGATGAGCGCAAGCGAGGCGACCTGATAGAGATCGTCGTAGTCCACTCCGCGGCCGACGAACTTCTTCGCGAGGACGGCGGCTATGTAGAGATACTTTTCCACGATCTCGTTGCGCAGAGCGACGTCGTGCGTTTCGCGGTATCTGCGGAACAGTTCTTCTTCGTTCATGCCTGTTGACCGAATGCGAAGGCGATCGCCCGAAGCGCGCCCCCGTCTTGATCCATCGTGACGTCCTCGGCAAGCGCATTGAGCAGCGCGAGCGCGATCTCGTCCTCATCCGAATCGGTCTGCTCCGCCGCGCCCTCTTCTCCCGTGACGCAGACGCGGACGCCGCCCTCTGCGGGCGCGGTAAAGCACACGTCAGCGGCAAAATAGCCGCGGCGCATGAGCAGAAGCAGACTCTCAGTAACACACACCTTGCAGTCCTCGCCGCCGTCGTAGCTCAATCCTGCGGCCGAACAGACACCGCCCGTCGCAAGGCGGACGGTCGTCATCATTTCGCGGCGAAGGGGCACCCGCAGACAAAGATATTCCTTCATCCCTCTATCTCCATGATGGTATCGAGCGCGCAGATGACGAACAGCTTTTTCAGCCGCGGCTGCAGATGAATGAGCTTGAGGTTGTGTCCGTCCTCGCGTACGCGCTTGAGGATCTTGACAAACGTACCGAGCGTCGTCGAATCGATGAACGAGAGCTGTGCGCAGTCGAACGTGACGTCCGAAGGCTGCGCTTCATACACCGTCTTGAATTCGGTATAAAATTCGTCCGCATTCTCCGCCGCGATCTCTCCCGAGAGCGCGACTACGATAACGGGGGCGGTTTCGAGCACCTTGACTTCCTGCATGATGTCCTCCGCCGCACGCTTGCGTGCGGTCTTTTTCCTATTTTTTATGTACCACCTTTCGGGGTACTTTCAAACAATTTTTTTCAAAGGTCTGCAACGCTTTCCAGGACGACGTCCGGGACGTCCGGAAATTCCGCCATCGTCTGGCGCGTCGTCTCGCCCGAGAGAACGAGCAGCGTATGCATCCCGTTCGCATTTCCGAAACGGATGTCCGTATGCATCCGATCGCCCGCCATGCAGGTTCGCGCGGCAGGCACGCCGAAGGCACGCGCGACGCACGCCCCCATGACGGTGAACGGCTTTCCGCAGATGACGTCGGGCCGCCGTCCGCAGGAGCGCTCGAACAGGGCGAGAAAGCTCCCCACATCGGGCATCGGAACGCCCGCCGTCGGGCAGACGTCATCGGGGTGCGTTGCGATAAAAAGCTTACCCGCGGCAAGATATTCGTTAAATCGACGCATTTTTTCAAAGGTCAGCGTCGTATCGTAGGCAAGCACGCACACATCGGGGTCCTCTTCGACAAGCCGTACGCCCGCCGCACGGAACGCCTGCGCAACGGGCGGGGTCGCAAGAAGATACACGCGCTTTCCCGCCGCATGCGCATTCAGATACTCCGCGGTGGCGTCGGCAGACGTGTACACGCTGTCCCCCGCCCCCCAGAGCCCGAGCGCGCGCAGTTTGTTCTCGTACTCCGCGTGCGTCTTGGAGGAATTGTTGGTCAGATACACGATGCGCTTGCCCGCACCGCGCAGCCGTCCGAGCGCCTCCGCCGCGCCCGCAATGGGGGTCTCCCCCAAATAGACGGTGCCGTCCAGATCAAAGAGAAAGAGATCGCACGCGTCGAGCAATTCCTGTTTTGTCATATGTTCTCCAGAAGCCCGAAGTCCCGCAGCACGGCACACAGGCCGCCGGGCGCCCGTTCGGGCAGACAGTTGAGTTCATGAAGGTCGGGTGTGAACGGCAAAAGCCGCACCTGTGTGCGGATTTCACGCAGTTGCGCGGGGTGTTCCCGCCGCAGATGCACGATCTCCGTGAGCAGTTCTCCGCGCGCACGCTCCAGCGCCATTGCGCGTGCGGCGTATTCGGACGGCGCGGGGACAGCCTGATCGGCGTACTTTGTCCCAGCGGCCGCCGCGCGCGCCCGATAGTCGGGGACAAAATAGCGGCGCGGCACGCCCTTTTTCAAGGCGGCATAGTAGAGCGCCGAGAGCGCACGCTGGGCATACAGCGCAGGGACCGGCACGCCCGCATATCGTTCGCGCAACACCGTTCCCTCGCCGATCGGCGCGCCCTGTTCTTCCAAAACCCGTACCCGTGCGTTGATTTTGACAATTTCCTCCGCCCGAAGCGCACGAACGCCGTCCGTGAGAGAAAACGCCTCCTCGTAGACCGCGCCGCCGAACGGACGGCGGCAGATGCGGCCGAGCATCTTCGCTTCAAAGAGCGCGAGACGGGTGAGGAGAATGCGCGCGTACCCCTCCGCCATGGAATTATTCATGAGGGTGAGATCGCACACGACGTCCGCATCGGCAAGACGCACCTGCATTTCCTGTCCGGAAAGCCGCACCCGCGCGGACGCTTCAAAGGCGCCGTCGCAGGCGGCCTGCGTCGGGAACAGGGCGCAGGGCAGGCGGCGCACCTCTGCGAAAAAGCGGGCGGCGCGCAGGACGTCCGCCCCGCCCGAGGCGAGCACGCATCCGACATCGGAAAGCGCAAACGGAGCAAGCGCGTCGCCGTCATAGATGAGCGAGACGGCACGCGACAGCCGCGATGCGGGCAGAAGTGCCGAAAAGGCAGCGCTGTCCGCCATGAGAAGCGCCTTGCCCGCCGTACGGGAGAGAAACGCTTCCGCCCCCTCCTTCACCGAGGACAAGATCGGCCCGCCCCCTCCGTCCGCGCCCGCTCCGGCGTTCATCTTCGGTACGGAAAGGCCGAGCCGCATAAGCTCTCCTCCTATGAGAGAATCTCTTTGAGTTGTCTGAGCAGGGCGTCGTTTTGTTCCGCCGTCCCCACCGTGATTCGGACAAAATCCCGCAGAACGGGCTTGTCCCAGAAGCGGACGAGCACGCCCGCCTCTTTAAGCCGCGTATAAATTTCCTTGCCGCCCGCCTTCGCCCTTCCCGCAAACAGGAAGTTCGAGGCGCTTTCGGGAACGGTAAAACCCATGTCCCGCAGGGCGTTTTGCACCCTTTTCCGCTCGGAGACGACGTTCTGCGTCACGGCGGAATAGTAGGCGGTATCCTGCACGGCAGCCGTGCAGACGGCCTGCGCCACGCCGTCCACGGGATAGGAGTTGAAGCAGTCCTTCATGCGCAGGAGCGCGGCGATCAGCGCGCGATCGCCGATCGCGTACCCGCAGCGAATGCCCGCAAGCGCGTAGCTCTTGGAGAACGTCTTGACGACCAGCACATTGGGACAGCGCCCGATGAGCGGGACACAGCTCTCGCCGAAGAAGTCCATGTATGCCTCGTCCAGAATGACGATGCGATCGGGGACGGATACGGCGAACTGCTCCAGCGTCTCTCTGCCGATTCCGATTCCCGTCGGAGCGTTTGGATTGGCAATGTAATACCCCTGGCAGTCGGTACGGCGAAGCGCGTCGAGGTCAAAGGTAAAGTCCGCAAGAAGCGGCACGATCCTGGTCGGAATGCCGAAAAACGCCGCAAAGACCTCGTAAAAGGAATAGGTGATGTCGGCGAAACACGCCCCCGCCCCGTCCGGATCGAAGAACGCGGGAAAGCTGAGCGCAAGCACCTCGTCCGATCCGTTCCCGCAGAACACGTTTTCGGGAGACATCCCCTCGCGTTCGGCGATCGCCTGCCGCAGCAAATCGGCATCGGGGCGCGGATAGAGGCGCAGATCCTCCGCAGGAAAGCGCTCAAGCACTTCCTTGACGCGCGGGGAAGGCGGATAGGGATTTTCGTTGGTATTGAGCTTGATGTATGTCTTGTCGCGCAGCTGTTCGCCCGCCGTATAGGGCGCGATCCCGCGCGCTTTTTTGCTGAAAAAGTCCATGTTCAGCCTCCGTAACAGATTATATCACACCCTGCCCGCGCTGTCAAATTCAGAAGGACATGGGTGGAAGCGCAAGCGCGACGGCATTGACCGCATACCCCGCCGCAATGCCGAGCACCACCATAAAGGCACAGATGAGGAGCGTCCGCTTCCATGCGCGCACGTTTCTAAAGAGAACCAGATATCCGAGCCCTGCATTGACGATGAGCCCCGCAAGACAGCTCCCGAAGGAGATTCCGCCCATCGCATACACTTCCGCAAGAATGACGGACGCGGCACAGTTCGGGACAAACCCGAGCACCGAACAGATGAGCGGCTGATACCAGTACCCGCCCTCCTGCAAAAAGGCGATCACCTTGTCCTCGCCGATGAAGAAGAACAAAAACCCGAAAACCAGATTGACGGCAAGCACGAACGCCGCCACCTGCAGCGAATGCAACAGCGGCGTAACCAGATAGACGGACAAATTCCCCCACTTCCCGTGCTTGTGTTCGCACGCGGTGAACTCGTCGTGCGCTTCTGCGTTCTCCTCGCCTTCCCGTGCGTGTGTATGTCCGCAGGAACCCTCATCCTGCGCACGGTGTCCGCCGTCCTCCCTTTCGTCATGCTCCGCATGTCCGAAGGATTCCTCGTCATGCATATGCGTAATCTCGCAAGTCTCTGCCTCGTCATGCTCCGCATGCCAGACGGAATGCTCGTCCGCGTCACATATGTCCTCCGACGCACAGGCGCGGCCGTATTCATAGTCATGTGCATGGTCGTGTTCATGGCCGTGGTCATGCGCATGGGCATGCCCGTGGCAGGAATGTTCCGAGAGTGTCTCGGGCATGGGCACGAGCGCCGTGCGGCGACGGCTGACGAGATCGGCGGCATAGCCGATTCCTGCGCCGAGGAGCAGTTTGAGGCCGCACATGGCGAGAATGGAGACGAGCTTGTTCAGCCAGCTCATATCGGAGACGAGCATGACGAGAAAGGCCTCGTCGCTCGTGGCGATGAATACGGCGAGCAGCGTCCCGAGGGTGACGTACTTCTTTTCGTAGAGCTTTGCCGCCATGACGGAGAACCCGCACATGGGGACAAGTCCCGTGGCACTGCCGATCAGAGGAGCCCATTTCCCCGCAAGCGCACGGTTCGCCCTGCCCATGCGGGTGTTGTGCTCCATCAGCTCAATGAGAATATACAGAAGGAGCAGGAAGGGAAAGAGTTTCAGCGTATCCAACAGGGCATCCAGTATGACATCCCACATAAATTCCCGACCTCCTTTCGTGATTGTTTCATATTACTCTTTTTGCCCCGATTTGTCAACGATTTGGGGCAGCGCTTCCCGAGAAACCTGCTTCGCGCCCGCCGCAGAATGCTCCGCGCAGCAGGATGCTCCGCGCAAATAAAGTCCGACGTTTTTTGCCAAGCCTTGCCGGGCGCGCGCCGTTCTTCCGCTTTTTCCGAACCGACTGCGCCGCCGTGCGCGGCGAGCGGCGCACGGCGGCGCGCTCGTCATGCAAAAGCGCCCGTCTTGCGACGGGCGCTTTGTCTTTCGTAAATCCATTATTCCTTGGGCGTGTTGTCCTCGTCCTCGGAAGCGTCTTTGGCCTCTTCGGCTGCCTTCTCGGCCTCTGCCTTGGCCTCGGCGGCCTTGCGGTGTGCCTCGATTCTGGCATCGCGCTTTGCCTGCTTCTTCATTTCCTTGGTGACGACGCGGGCGGCATCGATCTGTGCCTGCATCTCCTGAGGTGTAGGAGGCACGAACGCAGCGCCTTCGGCGTTCTCGGGAATGACCTCGTAGTGCTCATCGCGCTCGAGCATCGTGGACTCGGTGTAGCCGTCGAACAGGTGGATGTGCTTTGCATCGAAGGCAAGCTCGACGATCTCGCCCAGCTCGACCGACGCACGCGAGGAGATCTTTGCGATCATCTGTGCCGCGTTGTCGACGATGGTGTTCTTGTCGTTCTCGTAGTCGAGGTCGCAGTAGATCTGCGTCTCGGCGCCCAGCTTTTCGATGACATCCACGCGTGCCTTGACGACGGTGTCGGGCGACGTGGAGATGAACGCCTGATCCTCGTGGATATCCTCGGGACGGACGCCCAGCGTGACGGCCTTGCCCGTGTTCTTATACTCGTCGAGGTTTTTGATCTTGACGACCATCGACTTGGGCAGAAGGATGCGGTTGCCGCCGATGAAGTTGACGTAGACCTTGCCGTTCTCCTCGGTGATGGTGGAGTTCTTGAAGAAGTTCATCTGAGGCG
>CAJFMF010000067.1 GCA_904391375.1 Candidatus Gallimonas faecavium
CCTGGAACAGATCTTTTACCGCCGATTCAGAATAAATTCCCCAATCGGAAACCTTCGTATCCGAAGCCGTTACGCCGTCAGCATTCAATCCGTACACGACCATGTTGTCAAGCGTAAATGTCACGATTGCATCGACTTCGCCCGTGTTCGTAATGGTTGCGACATTGACAGCCGCCATCTGATTCTTTCTCGGCGTATCCACATAGGCACCTGCGGCAGGCTTAAGTCCATTAACCAAGATAGCCTCGGAGTCAACCCCAGTTCCATCAATGGTGATCTTCCAGTTTGCAACGTCAGCATTTGCCGTTCCCGTGCCATCCGACGTGTAGCGCGCGAACGTGCTTCCGAGGAAGCAGCAGCTGATCAGCGTCAGCGCGACAAGCGCAACAAACAGCTTGGAAAAGATACTCTTTTTCTTTGTCATCGTTTTCCTACTCCTCAACTCAATAATTTTATGTAAAACGGTATCATGTGTGGAATGCTACCATTTTTACCAAACTTATTTTTTCTCCTCTTTTTCGGCGGCTTTTGCGCTTTGCTCGGACGACTCTGCGGCATCGGCCGCGGCCGCCTCATGCGCTCCCGCGTCGGGCGCGGCTTCCGACGGCTGTCCGTCGGCGTCTGCTCCGTTTCCTTCGGCCTGCGCCGTCTGCGTTTCCGCCTGATTGTATTTCTCCAACTGCGCACGCAGTCGGTTGAGTTCCTCTTCCTGCGAACGCAGTTCGCTGCGCGCGCTCTCCAGTTCGTCTCCCTGCGCCGCGCTTCCCTGCTCCGCCTTCACGCGGCGGTTATACAGCGCGATCCGCGTCACGTCGTACACGATGAACAACAGTACGGGGATTCCAATAAACACGATGATCCCGACAGGCGTCTGCAAGAACAGCGAAAATTCGCCCAGCCCCGCAATGCTGCCCGTACAGATCCCCACAATGTTTCCAACGGGAATGGCTCCGTCCGATGCCGCATTGGCGTCGCCCTTCGTCACGACCGACTCGATCGCGCCCGCCTCGTTCCGCATCACGTCGATGATCCTGTGCGTCACATAGACGTTGTCCTCCGAATGAAACGTCACGACGTCGCCTTCCTTTAATTCCTGCTTTTCGCCGTCGTCAAGAATCCGCACAAAAATCAGACTCCCCTGCGGGAAACTGCCCTCTGCGTCGCCATCCATCGAACCAGACGTCACCGCCAACGGCGCAACTCCGAATACGTCCGGCGGAACATCCGGCCGCATACTCCCCTTGATAATCAGCGTCAGATTGATCACAAAAATCGGAAGCAATAACACCGTCAGTACAATCATCACAACAAGCGCTATCACGTCACCCGTCCGCTTGCCCACCTTCGCCTTTGTCTCGTCTTTTTCCCGTGCCGTTTCCTTTAATTGCATGACTATACCCTCAATCTGTCCTTAAACGCATGGAAATCCTATAACTGCTTATCGTAAATTTTTGAAAATACTCTATGAGAAAGCCTGATTTTTTTCAAAACAAGGCCAATTCGTACCAAAAAGCGTACAAAAATTATAGCAAATTCAATAAAGTGCTTTTAACTGAAAACATTATATCGTAAAGACGATATCTTGTCAACCCATCTACGAAATATTTCATACGCTTTTCCGTATTATAATAAAAAAAATATGAACGTAATCGAGCGAATCAAACAACTAAAGAACGATCGCGGATGGACGGATTATCGACTTGCCATGGAGGCCATGATCCCGCAATCGACGCTCGCTTCCATTTACGAACGCAATACACCGCCAAAACTGGATATCCTGGATTGCCTTTGCCACGCGTTCGGCATCACCCTTGCGCAATTTTTCCAGGAGGACGAAGCAACGGAAATCGTCACGGAGGACGAACGCCGCCTTCTCGAATGCTTCCGAAAACTGCCAAAAGAAAAACGGCAGGCCCTGCTCCGACTCCTCTCCGATACATAAAACGCAAAAAAGGTACGCCACCCTTCGGCGTGCCTTTTTGCGTTTTTACGCAATCATAAAAATTTTTTGTGTTTTTCGGCGCCTCACGTCTTTCTCATGCGGCGCCTGCAGATCTTTTCCCGCTCTATACCAATTTGGAAATCTCCCGCTTCAATCGCTCAATAATCTTCTTCTCCAGCCGCGAAATGTAGCTCTGCGAAATCCCAAGCTCGTCGGCGACGTCTTTTTGCGTCATCTCCTCCTTTCCCCCAAGCCCGAACCGCATATACATGATCCGCCGCTCCCGCTCCGGGAGCTTTTTCAATGCCTCCTTCAATAGCTCCTTCTCGACGTTCGCCTCGATCCCGCCATAGACCGTCTCGCTGTCCGTCCCTAAAATGTCCGAAAGCAACAGCTCGTTGCCTTCAAAATCCGTGTTCAGCGGCTCGTCAAAGGAGACCTCGCTCTTCCGCCGCACCGTCCGCCGCAGATACATGAGAATTTCGTTCTCGATACACCGCGACGCATACGTCGCAAGTTTTATGTTCTTGTCCGTTCGGAAGGAATTGATCGCCTTAATCAGCCCGATCGTCCCGATGGAGATCAGATCGTCTGCGTCTACCCCCGTGTTCTCAAACTTCCGCGATATGTACACCACCAGCCGCAGGTTATGCTCGATGAGCTTCGCCTTGACCGTCTCCGCTTCCTTCCCCGCCTCCAACTCCTGCAACAGCTCCGCCTCTTCCTCCGCCGTCAGCGGAAGCGGAAGCGCTTCGCTCCCGCAAAGATAGTGTACGACATTCCCCGTCCCCAGCTTCTCCAGCCACTCCCTGAGTACTCCCAGTATCTTCATGATTTCCCTCCGTCATCGAACTATGCAACAGGATCTGAAAGGCATTCCCCACTTCGCCGATCGTCAGATATACCCGCGAAAAATGTTGCTTCCCCACCTGCATTCCGTCACAACAAAAGACGGGCGCCGTCCCGCTTCCCTTTACGGTCGTGATTTGTATGCGCCCAACCGCCTTCGGATGTTCCCCGAATAAGGCAAATACCCCCGCGGCCGAAATCACCCCGACAGGCCTCCCGCGGAACATAAGCCCATTTCCGCTGTCCGCAAAACCCGTCCAATGCACCGTCCTGCCGCCCGCCGTCAGCGTACACGGGATCGTGTTTCGCCGAATGAATTGCGTCCGCCATAGCGCTCGGATCGAAAATATCCCCGCAACCAACAACGTCACCGCACCCGAAAATATCAGGGCGACAGGCGCTCTTTCCAGGTAAAACCCTGTCCCGTCAACGGTTTCAATGGAGAAAAACGAGTAGATCGCCGTCAGTGCGCCGCCAAAGAGAAACGTCCAGCAAAAAAACGCCCCGCACGCCGCGCAGTAGCGGATCACCCGTTTTCCGCTCCCCGCAATCACGACCATGACGCCCCCGAACAGGCCCTTGACAAGATAGGCCGCCCATTCGGGCAGACCCAGCAGCGGATAGACGATCGCAAATCCGCCTCCGCTCGCCGACGCAAGCAGCAATCGCACGACACCGACCCGCATCCGCACACACCGCAGCGCAAGAAAGAGCAACAGCCCGTCAAGCAGCATATTTTCCAAAAAAGCATATTCCCAATAGACGACCATAGCTCCCCCGCGTTTCCATGAAATTATAAATCAGCGGGTCGCGCGGAACGTGCAACTTCCTGTCGACCCGCGTCGAAAAATATCATGAAAACGCAATCCCCCCTTGCAAACCCCTCTTGTCTGTGTTATAATTGCCTCGGAGGTTGTTATGGACATTTCCAACGCGTCCCGCTTTCTGCAGAGCTATAATCGCATCGAATCGCAGCTCAAACTCCTGCACGGAGCCAAAGCCGCCATGAACTTCACCGACCTCGTCAAAAAATGCAGCGATCAGGACATCACCGTACGCCGCTATGCCGCCGAGCTCATCGATTACGGAAAACTGCGCAACGCCATCGTACACCGCACCTCGGGCTCCGCCGATGAGACCGTCATCGCCGTCCCTTGCGATGACGTCGTACAGAACATGGAGTACATCGAGGCGCTCCTGTGCTGTCCGCCCCGCCTCATCGACGCCATTAAAGTCAAAAAAATTGCGTCCGTCTTTGCCGATAAACCCGTCCTCTCCGCCGTGGAGGCCTTCCGCGAAAACAAACAGAAGACCCTCATCGTCTATGACCACGGCACCATGATCGGCGTCATCAACTGCTACGGCCTCTATGCCGAGATCGAACGCCGCATCCTCGATAACTCTGACCTGCACGCCTTTTTCACCCAAACCGAATGCCGCGCCATCGTCCATTCCTCCGACATGGAAAAGTATTGCATCCTCAGTCAGGATACGACCGTGTTTGACGTGTTCGTCGCCTTTGAAAATCGCAAAGACCTCGTCGCCGTCATCGTCACCGAAAACGGCGTTTTCGGCGAAAAAGTCCTCTCTATCGTCACCCCCTCCGACTTTCCCCGCATCAATCGCTTCCTCGAAACCTATAACGCAAAACCCTTCTGACACACCGCCAAAGTCATTGCACGCACGGAGAATTTTCCGTGCGCTTTGTTACAGCAAAGATTTTCCCGAGGCTACTCAAAAAAATGCCCCTCGACGGGTTTCCCGCAAAGGGAGCAAGGCTCTTCGGATACGTCTAAGCAAGGAGCGCAGATTCTGTGTCGGAGATTAGCTCCGACGCATATGAGCCGCCGCGCCGCCTTGCAAGTTCGCAAACGAAAGAAATTCGCAAAAAATTAAAATTATTTTCATAAAAACTATTGACAAGATAGAAATTCATGCTATAATGAAGGCACAACAAGGGAGTAGCCAAAGGAAGTTCCCGGAAAAGGAATGGAAACGGAGCTCCGCAAATGAATTTCCGACAGATCTGATACGGAAACTCTCGGAAGAATGCATCCTCTGCGGGACGATTGAAGAATCGGTGCAGGATGAAGAGAGCAGAAGCAACAGAAACGGACGAAAAGAAAGGCGCGGAAAACCGAGAAAGACCGGATCAGGAAACGAAACCGTATTCCACCCGCAGACGAAAACGTTTCGCGTACGGAAACAGACGGGAAGACGAAAACCGGAAGGAGCTCCATTCGTTGCATGGGTTTACCATCTGCCCGATGAAACAGAATCAGGAAAAGATGTTCCGATCGCAATCCGAACAGAAGCGATCCGAAGAGATTTTCCCCTCTCGATCAAAGGGAAAAACGGAACGTAAAAGGAAAAGAAATTTCCGATCGAAAGTCAGATGTTCAACCGGCAAATGAAAATGCAAATCGGGTTGGAAAGCGTAAAAAATGACTCAAGATCAGAACTTTTCGGAATCAACGATCCGAAACGATGATAAATGCCATGAAAAACAGGGGCGTATCGTGAGATACGCCCCTTACTTTTTTAATATTCCGTTTGCCCTTCCCTCGCACTCTTTTGCGATGACGCTTCCACCCTCGCTCGAAAACTTTCGTGATGACGGCTCCACGCCATACACAAACTTTCGCAATGCCGCTTCCGCTCCGCTCGCACTCTTTGCGATGACGCCTTTACGCCGCTCGCACTTTTTCGCGATGACGCCTTTACGCCGCTCCACTTTTTCGCGATGATTCCTCCAAGTTGCATATACACTCTTTCGCGATTCCACTTCCGCTCCGCTCGCACTCTTTCGTGCCCTTGTAGGGACAAATGTTTGTTTTGCCCCCCCCGAATCCTGTGCAAATATCAGCCCGCATTTCCCGTCGGAACGCCTATATAGCACGCTTTCGTATATACTGCTGCGTATTTCCCCTGAAACCTTCAAATGCCATTCTCTCCATCACATGAAATCCTTAAAACAAAAAAAGGCAGCCCGACGCAAAACGTCGGGCTGCCAAAATATTAAGGGATTTCCTTGTTGTCAAACTCTGCGTTTCGATTTTACAGAATACAAATTACCGTATACGGCATCCAAAAGCGGACGCACGGATCCAAAAGTCCTCAACGAACAATCGGTTTTTGCGGCAAAATCATGACAATTCCATGCAAAGGGGTCGCCAAAAATCAGGATTCATAGCCGTTGGGATTGTTTTTCTGCCAATTCCACTGGTCGCGGCACATGTCCTCGAGGTCGTATTCCGCCTTCCAGCCAAGATCTTTCTCCGCCTTCTTGCTCGACGCATAGCAGGCAGGAACATCGCCCGCACGGCGCGGCTTGATCTCGTACGGAAGCTTTTTCCCGCAAGCCTTTTCAAAGGCGTGAATCATATCGAGAACGCTGTAACCCTTACCCGTCCCGAGATTATAGATATGCACGCCCGGCGTATTCAGCTTCTGAATGGCGGCCACATGCCCGCGTGCAAGATCGACGACATGGATATAATCGCGCACGCCCGTGCCGTCCGGCGTGGGATAGTCGTTCCCGAACACGCCGATCTTCTGCAGCTTCCCGCTCGCAACCTGCGCCACATAGGGCATGAGATTATTTGGAATGCCCTTGGGATCTTCCCCGATGCGCCCCGACGGATGCGCTCCGACGGGATTGAAATAACGCAGAAGCGCAATGTTCCAGGTGTTATCCGCGGCATACAGGTCTTTCAGAATGCGTTCCTGCATGAGCTTTGTCGTGCCGTAAGGGTTCGTCGTCGAAAGACGGCATTCCTCGTCGAGCGGAAGCCGCTCGGGCTCCCCGTAAACCGTGGCCGAAGAGGAGAACACAAAGTTCTTCACTCCGAATTTTTCCATCGTTTCAAGGAGCACCAGCGTCGATATAAGGTTGTTATCATAGTACAGGATCGGTTTTTTAACGCTTTCTCCGACCGCTTTCAGCCCTGCAAAATGAATGACCCAATCGATCTTATGCGCAGAAAACACCTCTTCCATCCGCGCTCTGTCCCGCACGTCATAGGCATAAAACGCGAGCTCTTTGCCCGTGATCTCCTTTACACGGCGGAGTGCCTCTTCGTTCGCATTGCAGAGATTATCCACCACAACGACATCAAAGCCGGCATTCTGAAGTTCGACTACCGTGTGCGACCCGATAAACCCGGCGCCGCCTGTCACAAGTACGGTCATACTACTCCTCCTTTCCTTATTTACCCATAGAATACACGTTTTGCCGCGGAAAGGCAAGCAACCTGTTGTCCGCTTTTGGAC
>CAJFMF010000068.1 GCA_904391375.1 Candidatus Gallimonas faecavium
TTCCTCGAATGCCTGCTCGCGGCGGTCAAGATCGGAGCGCTTGTCCTCGAGATCTTTGAGCTGTTCGCGATAGCGCGCCTCGAGTTTTCCGAGCTCCTCGGCGTCGTCGAAGGAGGGCTCGTAGTCCAGCTCGTCGTCGCTTCCTTCGCCGCGCGGCACGCGGGACGTCGTCTCCTTGAGGACGCGCATGTTCACCGCGGTGGGGGCGGGATTGGAGAAGTCGAAATCCTTGTCGGAGATGAGGCTGTCGATGACGGTGCGGGAGTACTCCCATTCCGCCTGATTCTGTTCGGAGATCGCCTTGCCTGCCTCCGTCAGGGAAAAGTACTTGCGCCGTCCGCCGCCGACCGAGCCGCCCCAGTAGGAGGTGACGTAGCCGTCTTTTTCCAGGCGCTTGAGGGCGCTGTAAAGCGAGGGCTGTTTGAGCGAATACTGTCCGTGGCTCTTCTGTTCGATCTCGGCGATGATCTCGTATCCGTATTTGTCGCCGTCATAGAGCGAGCGCAGGATGATCGTATTGATATGTCCGCGGATGAGGTCGGAACTGACCGTCTTTTCGGGACGTTCTGCGATTGCAACGCTGTCTTCCATGCCATGCTCCTTTGTTTTTTCTTTCATTATACATGAATCGACAGATTTTGTCAATAGGCAAAGTACTATGTCAGACATAAATCTATGCATTTTTTCAAAAAGACGAGGGAATGGACATAATTTTACGCGGAAAGAATATACATAAAAAGATATGGGCATTGTGCGCGCGGCGTTTTTTCTGGTCGGGATGACCGTCGGAGCGGGGTTTCTGACGGGGGCGGAGCTTGTCCGTTTTTTCGGGGAAGGCAGTGTGTTTGCCTTTGCGCTCTCCTGTCTCGTCTCGTTTGCGGCGAACGCCTTTTTTCTGCGGCTCGGACGCCGGCACGGCGGCTTCGGGGGGACGATGGCGGCGCTGTTCGGGCGGGGCGGGGACGCCGTCGGCTGCGTACTGCTCGCGGTCGCCTTCGTGCCCTGTGCGGGAATGCTCGCCGCGCTCGACGCGCTCTTTCCGTCGCTCGGGGCAGCGGCGTCGCTCCTCGGCCTTGCCGTCGTGCTCGTCTTTGTGCGCCACGGCACGCGCGGGGTGAGTTTGCTCAATGTCCTGCTTGTACCGCTTCTGCTTGCCTTTGTCTTTCTCCTCGGCAAAGCGCCGCTGCGCGCGGCGTCCGCGGGGTGGGGGAACGCGTTTTTATACGCTTTCATGAATGCCGCCTTCTCGGCGCCCGCGCTCATGGATGCGGGTCGGGAGGTGCGTGCGCCCGTGCGCGCCGCCCTGCTGGCCGCGGGCTGTATCTTCTTGTGCGGCGCGCTCATTCTGGGGGCGATCGCGCGGGCGGGGAATCCGGGTTCGCCCATGCCGTTTCTCGTCGTCGCGGGCGGCAATCGCCTGTTCTTTCTTGCCGCGGCGTGCGCCGTGCTCACGTCGCTCGCCGCGGCGCTCTTTCCGCTGCTCTCCGCGTGCGAGCGGTATGCGGGCAAGGCAAAAAACGCCGCAAAGGGCATTGTGCTCGTTGCGGCGTTCCTGTTGTCGCGTCTGGGGTTTTCCGGCGTCATCGATCGGCTGTATCCTGCCGTCGGCGTGTTCGGGGTACTCTTTTCAGTGCTCTGCGTTTTTGACGAGTATTTTTTCAAGAAGTACCACAAGGGCGTACATACCTGCGGCAAGCAGGCACAGAAGAAAGGTGGCGCTCATCACGAGGTCGAGCTTGAACACCTGCCCGCCGTAGACGATGAGATAGCCGAGTCCCGCGCGCGAGACGATGTATTCGCCCATGATGGAGCCGATCCACGCCATGCCGACGCTGACTTTGAGCATGGAGATCAGCGACGGATAGGAGGACGGCAGAACGAGTTTTAGCAGGATCTGGATCTTGTTTGCACCCATGGACTTCATGAGCAGGATCTTATTGGGATCGGTTGCGATGAAGGCGGAGAGCATATGCAGGATCGCGATGATGATGCCGACGAGGACGGTCATGAAGACGATGGCCTCGCTGCCCGTTCCGAACCAGATGATGATGAGGGGGCCGAGGGCAATTTTCGGGAGGGCGTTCAGGACGACGATGTATGGTTCGAGGACTTTGCACAGGGTTTCGCTCCACCAAAGGAGGAGGGCGACGGCAAAGCCGAGCACGACGGCGATGGCGAACCCGGCGAGGGTCTCCCACAGGGTGACGCCGATGTGGTAGAACAGGCTTCCGTCCGCATAGAGGGAGGCGATCGTTCGGGCGATGCGGGAGGGGGAACTCATGATGAAGGGATCGACCCAGCCGCAGGCGGTGACGAGCTCCCAAAGCCCGAGCAAGAGGGCGAGGAGGCTGAGCCGCAGGATCCAGACGAGGGCGAGGTGCTTTCTGCGTTTTTGCAAAAAGCGCGCGTGTTCTTTGGAATAAGTGAGGTTTTTCATGGGTTGAGTTCCCTCCAGAGTGTTTCAAACCAGCCCGAGAAGGCGGGGTGTTCCCGCCGTTTGAGGGGCGGGATGTCTCCGAAGTCGAGCGCGTGGGCGTGTGCGACGCGGGCGGGACGTGCCGAGAGGACGAGAACGCGGTCGGCGAGCGAGATGGCCTCCGAGATGTCGTGCGTGATGAGGAGGGCGGTCTTTTTCTCGCTGCGGATGATGGCGGCGACGTCCTCGCAGACGTTGAGCCTGGTCTGGTAGTCGAGGGCGGAGAAGGGTTCGTCGAGCAAGAGGATGTCGGGATCGGTGGCGAGGGTGCGGATGAGCGCCGCACGCTGGCGCATTCCGCCCGAGAGCTGGGCGGGATAGCTTTTGAGGAAGTCGCCCAGTCCGTATTTTCTGGCGAGCGCCAGAGCGCGTTCCTTTTGCGCGGGCGAATGCCGCCGTTTGACTTCCAGGGGCAGGAAGATGTTCTTTTCGATGGTGCGCCACGGGAAGAGTTCGTCTTTTTGCAGCATATAGCCGAAGCTGCCGCGGCTCTCCACGCTGCCCTCGGACGGCTTCAGAAGGCCTGCGGCGAGGGAGAGGAGCGTCGTCTTTCCGCAACCGGAGGGGCCGATGATCGCAACGAACTCGCCCTCGTCCACGCGGAAGGTCAGGTTTTGTGCGGCAAGAAGTTCACCGTGCGCGGTGTGATAGATATAGGTTACGTCCTGAAATTGCAGAATGTTCTTCATAGGCGGGTCCTTTGTGCGGAAAAAATGCGGTCAGTTCAGGGCGGCGTAGACTTCCCTGACGTAGGTATTGTCCGCGAGGGCATGAAAGTCGGCGCGGCGGTCGAGTTCGCCCGCGCTTTCGATGATGTCCTGCAGGCGTTCAAAGCTCTCCTCGGTCATTGCCATGTCGCTCACCCAGGCGTCGATGTTGCGGTAGCTCTCCACGCTGGTCGCGAGCGACTGCACGGACGTGGAGGGAAAGTGTGCGACGAGGTGCTCCGCGATGACGGTCGCGTCCTCCGTCTGGGCGTATTTGACGCCTTTGAGAAGCGCGCGCAGGAATCCCTTTGCCGTCTCCTCGTTTTTGTCGAGCCAGGAGCGCTTTGCGATGTAGCTCGTGTAGGGGACTTCGCCGCCTGCTTCGCCGACGGCCGCAACGATATAACCCTTGCCCGCAGCCTGATATTCGGAGGCCGTCGGCTCGAACATCGTGCAGTAATCGGCGGTACCCGCTTCAAACGCGCCCGTCATCAGGTTGAAGGCGACGTCGAAATTCAGGTCGATCTCGCTGTCCGTGAATCCGTGTTCGCGCAGGATGTACTCGAAGGTCATGGCGGGGACGCCGCCCTTTCTCCCGGCGAGGATCTCCTTTCCCTTGAGATCTTCCCAGCGGAAATCGGGCTCTTGTTTGCGGGAGACCAGGAAGGAGCCGTCCCGTTTGGTCAGCTGGCCGAACACGGTCGGGACGTCCTGCGAGCCGCCCAGGAGCACATAGATGGCGGCTTCGGGGCCGCAGAAGCCGATATCGGCGTCGCCCGAGAGAACGGCGGCCATGACGGCATCGGCGCCGCCGCCGTTGGTGAGTTCGATTTTGATGCCTTCTTCCTCGAAATAGCCGAGGGAATCGGCGAGGTACATGGGGGCATAGAAGACGGAATGGGTCACCTCGTTGAGGCGGATGGTCGTCGTTCCGTCGTCGTTGCCGCCGCAGGCGGAAAGGGGAAGGAGGGCAAAGAGCGCCGCTCCCAGAGTTGCCAGAAACTTTTTCATAGTCCGCTCCGAAAAAATAAAAGAATAATATATTGTATGTCCGCGGCGGAATAATTGACAATGGGCGGAAAATGATTTATAATGTTTTTCCGTATGTGCGGTGCGAGGAGCGCCGCGCGGCCGCGACAGGCGGCAAGGAAGAAAAAGACAGGAAAAGACCGACATGGAAGAGATGCAGACGACGTACAACCCCAAAGATTTTGAAGATCGGATCTACCGCGAATGGATGGAAGGCGGATGTTTCCGCGCGGAGATCGACCGCGACAAAGTTCCGTTTACCGTGATGATGCCCCCGCCCAACGTGACGGGACAGCTTCACATGGGACATGCGATGGATGAGACGATGCAGGACATCCTCATCCGGTTCAAGCGGATGCAGGGGTACTGCGCGCTCTGGCTGCCCGGGACCGATCACGCGTCCATTGCGACGGAAGTCAAGATCGTCGACCAGCTCAAGAAAGAAGGGCTCAGCAAGGAAGAACTCGGCAGAGAGGAATTTCTCAAGCGCGCTTGGGCGTGGAAGGAGAAGTACGGCGGCAGGATCGTCGAGCAGCTCAAAAAGCTCGGCTCCTCGTGCGATTGGTCGCGGCTTGCCTTCACGATGGACGAGAAGTGCTCGAAGGCGGTGCGCGAGGCGTTTTTCCGTCTCTATCAGAAGGGATTGATCTACCGCGGAAGCCGCATCATCAACTGGTGCCCGAGCTGCAAGACGGCGCTCTCCGACGCGGAAGTGGAGTATGCGGAAGAGCAGGGGCATTTCTGGTATTTTGCCTATCCCGTGGAGGGGAGCGACGAGAAGATCGTCATCGCAACCACCCGTCCCGAGACGATGCTCGGCGATACGGCGGTGGCCGTTCATCCGGGGGACAAGCGGTATGCTTCGCTCGTCGGAAAGACGCTGCTTCTGCCGCTGACCGACCGCAAGATCCCCGTCGTGGCGGACGAGTACGTCGATCCCGCATTCGGGACGGGCGCCGTGAAGATCACGCCCGCACACGATCCCAACGACTTTGAAGTGGGACTGCGGCACGATCTGCCCGTCATCCGCGTCATGAACGACGACGGCACGATGAACGAGCGCGCGGGCGAATACGCGGGGCTGGACCGCTACGAGGCGCGCAAGCGCATTGTGGCGAAGATGGACGAGCTCGGCCTGCTCGTCAAGATCGAGGGACACGTCCACAACGTCGGACACTGCTACCGCTGTCATTCGACGGTGGAGCCCATTGTCTCCAAGCAGTGGTTCGTGAAGATGGCGCCGCTTGCCAAACCCGCCATCGACGCGGTGGTCAAGAAAAAGACCAAATTCACGCCCGACCGCTTTTCCAAAATATATTATAACTGGCTGGAAAACATCCGTGACTGGTGTATCTCCCGTCAGCTCTGGTGGGGACACCGCATTCCCGTCTGGTACTGCGACGACTGCGGCGAAGTCATTTGCGCCCGCGAAACGCCTTCCGTCTGCCCCAAGTGCGGCGGAACGCATCTCACGCAGGACGAGGACGTGCTGGACACCTGGTTCTCCTCGGCGCTGTGGCCGTTCTCCACGCTGGGCTGGCCGGACAACACGGAGGATTTTGAATACTTCTACCCGACCGACGTGCTCGTGACGGGCTACGACATCATTCCGTTCTGGGTCATGCGCATGATGTTCTCGGGCATCGAGCACACCGAAAAGGTGCCTTTCCGCGACGTGCTCATCCACGGACTCGTGCGGGACGAACAGGGCAGAAAGATGTCCAAATCGCTCGGGAACGGCATCGATCCTCTGGAGATCATCGACAAATACGGTGCGGACTCTCTGCGTCTTTCGCTCATGACGGGCGTCGCGCCCGGGAACGATACCCGCTTCACGGACGCAAAAGTGGAGGCGGCGCGCAACTTCATCAACAAGCTGTGGAATGCCTCCCGATTTGTGCTCATGAACGCCAGGGACGTGTCGATCCCCGCGCTCGGGGACGTGCGTCTTCAGCCCGCCGACCGCTGGATCATCTCCCGCCTGCAGGCGTGCATCCGCGAGGTGACGGCGTCGCTCGACAAGTTCGATCTCGGCATCGCCGCGGACAAGCTCGTCGACTTCGTCTGGAACGACTTCTGCGACTGGTACATCGAACTCTCCAAGCCCGCGCTCTACGGCGAAGACGCCGACAAGAAGCGGGGAGCGCTCGGCGTGCTCATGATGGTTCTCGAAAACATTCTCAAACTTCTGCATCCCTTCATTCCCTATGTCACGGAGGAGATCTATTCCTATCTTCCCACGACGAAGGGCCTGATCATCCGCGCCGATTATCCCCGTTACAACTCCCGCCTTGCCTATAAGAAGGAGGCGAAGGCGTTTGAAGGGGTGATCGACCTCATCAAGACGGTGCGCGCCATGAAGGTGGAGGTCAACTGCCCGCCTTCGAGAAAGGTGCATGTGTATCTCGTGACGGATTCCCGCCGTCTCGTCTCCGTCAACAAGGGGGCGATCATGCGTCTCGCGGGGGCAAGCGAAGTCAATTTCGCCGACAAGGGCCCGGAGGCGGGTGCGAAAGTCGTCTCCAACGTGTGCGAACTCGGACAGGTCTTCGTGCCGCTCGGAGAACTCGTCGATCTGGAAAAGGAAAAGGCGCGGCTCGAAAAAGAACTCGACCGCGTGATCGGGGAGATCGCCCGCGCAAGCGGAAAACTCGCCAATCAGAACTTCGTCTCCAAGGCACCGAAGAAGCTCGTCGACGACGAACGCGCCAAGCTGGAAAAACTGCTCGACGCCAAGGAAAAGGTGGAACGCCGTCTCAAGGACTTCAACTGATCGGCGCCCGCGCAAGCCGTTTCCCGTGAGTCGGTTTATCGTTTATACATC
>CAJFMF010000069.1 GCA_904391375.1 Candidatus Gallimonas faecavium
TCTCTCTCCGACAGGGTTTCCCGTCGGGGAGCTCGGCGTCGTCACAGCGTACGTTGATGATCTTTCCGCGATAGATATAGTTCTTTTTGACCGTTTTTTCTTCCAGTTGCATGGCACCTGCCTCCTTTTCGCAAATCAAAGATTTTTGGCAAGATCGAACAATGCCTCGCTCTCCTGGCTCTCGGCATTGATATAGCGCAGAAAATAACGATACCCCGCCATCAGGGCGCGTATTTCCGCAATATCCCTGCGGGCAGCGGCTGCGGAAAGCTCGGAAAAGATCTCCTCGCCCGCCGTTTTTTCTTCGTCAAGCAGAGCCCTGCCCATGACGCGGGCCTGTTCGGACGGAAGAAGCGCGGAAAAACGGGACAGCGTCTCCTCGCGCCGCTTGCGCTGGATGATGAGCTGTCCGTGTTTCCCGCACTCGGGAAAACACTCGCGCACGATGTCGCGGAAGGGCTTGATCATGCGCCCGGAAAAGACGGAATAGCTCGCCGTATAGCTGCCATCCACATAGAAATAGCGCAGCAGAAGATCGTTCATGTGCATGGTTCCCGCGTCGATCTCCACAAACAGGCAGAACACGAACGCCAGAACGTCCTGCCGTTCGGCAGGCAGATACGCTCCCACCCGTCCGGCAGATCCCGTTCCCGTCCGCGGCCGAAGGTACGCCTTCTTTGCCGTCGGATAGTCAAATCCGTCGGTAACCGCCGTAAACAGGTTGGTGAGCTCTCTGCATCCTGCGATCTCCTTGAGCGCTTCCGAGATCTTTCCCTCCGCGGTGATGTAGGAGCCCGTTACCAACTCGTCACAGATCGACAAAAAGCGCTGAATCTTTTCCACTTTATCCATCATCTCCATGGCAGCACCCCTTTCCCTGCATCTTTTCAAGGTCTATTATATCATAAAAGAAAAAATAATTAAAGAAATTTTTCGGAAATATCTTGATTTTATCCGCATTTTTGGGTATAATAATGCAAACGAATTCTCTTGGAGGGTTATATACCATGAAATCCATGACGATCTCTCTCGAAATGGCACAGCGGGTGAAAGAATTTGTTGCGGTCACGCAGAACTGCGACTGCGAAATTCTTCTTAAAAGCGGCAAATATGTGGTCGATGCAAAGTCCATTCTCGGCATTTTCAGCCTCGACCTGTCCAAGCCCCTCACTGTTGAAATTTACGGCGACAACTGTGAAGACGTGATCGCAAAACTTTCTAAGTTTGCCAAATAATTCACAATGACCGGACGGAACGGAGCCGCTCGCTGTTTGAGAGCGGCTCATTTGTTCTATCAAAAAACAGATTACAGCAGAAGGATAAAGCGTCATGCAGGTCAAAGGTGAAACTTCAGTCAACAAACTCATACTCCTGTTTGTGTTCGACAAAATGGAGAGTCCCCTATCGGAACGGACGCTTGTGGATATGTGTACTTCCTCCAATGACTGGCTCAATTATATGGACTGTACGGTACTCATTCACAAGCTGAAACGAGACGGTTTCATCTGCGATATTCCAAGCGGCGACGATCCCCTCTATTCCATCACAACGGAGGGTCGGGAGGCTCTCGCAAATTACTACATCTCCATTCCGAAGAGTTCACGCGAAGAGATCTCCCGTTATATCAAACAAAACGGCGCAAAATTCCGCACGAGACAGGAATGCAAGTCGGACTACTATCAGAACAAAGACGGCACCTATACGGTCAATCTGAAAATTTTAGCCCCGATTCAGCCCATGCTCGAGCTCAAATTTGTGGTCCCCGATAAAAAAACGGCAAACATGATCTACAAGAAATGGGAGGACAAAGCTTCCGACCTCTATTCCGTTGTCTATGAAACGCTTGTAGATTGAAGTATAAGCGAGGTAAACCATGGTCACTTATTCAACAAAAGGTACTTGTTCCAAACAGATCATCTTTGACATCGATGAAAATAATACCATTCACAATGTCAAATTCATTGGAGGATGCAGCGGAAATCTCCAGGGGATCAGCCGCCTCGTGGAAGGGAAAACCCCCGATGAAGTCGTCGCCCTGCTCAAGGGCATCCGTTGCAAGCAGAATACGTCCTGCCCCGATCAGCTCGCACAGGCGCTCCTGCCCTACACCACCGAAGGCCGCAAACAAAACGCCTGACTTTCCGCCCCTGCCCCTTTCGGCACTCTGAAGAACCCGCGCGGGTTCTTTTTTATTGTTCACAGGCATATCTCTTGGCCTTCAGCCTTCTCTTCCGAACCGTGCGGCCTCATGCACAGGCGGCGCACCCGCTGATAAGACTCGAAATGCTCCCAGGACGAATGCTCAAGACGGCGACATAATGCAAAAGGGAAGCGGAAAAAGTCCGAAAAGCCTTTGATATTTGCGGAAAAAGTCCGAAATATCTTTGAAATTATTGATTATAGCGGAAAAACAAAAACTCCCCCGCGTTCGCGAGGGAGTTTTTCCATCGAGTTTAACAGATCTTGTATCCGGAAGCAAGGCCGCCCTCTCCCGTCTCGCGGTAGCGCGCGTCGAGATCGCGGCCCGTCTCATACATCGTACGGACAATGAGGTCGAAGGAAATCTTGCGCGTACCCGAGAGAACGTCTGCGAGGTCTGCACTGTCCAGGGCGCGCAGGGCCGCAACGGCATTGCGTTCGATGCAGGGAATCTGGACATATCCGCCGACGGGATCGCAGGTGAGTCCGAGCTGGTGCTCGAGCGCAATCTCCGCGGCATATTCCGTCGTCTCCAGCGACTGTCCCATGATACTGCAAACGGCGGCGGCAGCCATGGAGGTCGCCGTGCCGATCTCGGCCTGACAGCCGGCTTCTGCCCCGCTGACGGAGGCGTTCGTCTTGACGACGTTTCCCACCATACCGGCGGCGGCGAGCGCATGCAGGATTTTGTCCTCCGAAATGCCGTATTTGTCGCGCAAATAGAGCAGAACGGCAGGGAGAACCCCGCTTGCGCCGCAGGTAGGCGCCGTGACGACGATCCCTCCGCTCGCATTTTCCTCCGCCGTCGCGTACGCATAACTGCAGATGAGCCGCTTGTCGTCCGACCGATCAGCAAGGTACGCACGATACAGCGTCGGCGCCTTGCGCTCGATCTTCAACGCGCCCGGCAGTCTTCCTTCCTGTGAAAGTCCGCGTTCTGCCGTCTCCTGCATGGTGCGCCAGATGTCTCCGAGATGTTTTCGGAACAAGTCGTTTTCAAAGCGGAACGGGACATCGCCGAGCGTGATGCCCTCCCGTTCGCAATAGGCGCGGATCGACGAAAAATCGGGGAACGGATAGATTTCATCCGCCTTGTGCGGCGCCTCGCCTTCCCGTCGGATGCTCCCGCCGCCGACCGAGAGATAGGTCTGCGTCCCGAGCATTTCTCCGTCCCGTCCGTAGGCCGTAAACGTCAATGTGTTCGGATGCGCAAGCACGCGATCGGAACGGTCAAAGACGATCTCCGTCTTCTCCGCGGGCAGAGCGCACAAAAGCGCCTTATCGGTAAGATGCCCTTTCCCCGTCCGCGCAAGCGAGCCAAACAGCACAACGCGGTATCCGCACGCATCGGGATACCGCATTAAAAAGTCGCGAGCGGCACGTTCCGGCCCCATCGTATGAGAACTGGACGGCCCTCTGCCGATCTTGTACAATTCAAAAAGTGACTGCATCGTTCTGCCTTCAATCGTTATGCCTTAAAGTGACGATCCCCCGAACAGAGGACGGTCATGCCGTATTTGTCGCACAAGCGGATGATCTTGCTGTCTGGAATGCCCGTCTGGACTATGGCCGTGATTCCCGCCGCGTGGCACTCCTCCAGGCTCTCCAGCGTGAGCAATCCGGCATCGGAAGCGAGCACGGCGCCCTTCGTACGGCTGCCCGCCAGCACAAAGGCAAAGCGGAGCGCCAGCATACGATTGGTCTGTCCCGTTCCGATCCCGCACGTCTCGAACTCCGTCCCGACCACGACTGCGCTGGAATGCGCGTGTTTGGCGACTTTATAGTTGAACTCGAGCGCGCGCATTTCCTCTTCCGACGGCTTGCGCTCCGTCACGCAGACGGCATTTTCGAGAAGCGCCGTGTCGTACGTCTGAACCAGCAGACCGCCGTAGATCTTCTTCATGTCAAACGTGGAGAACTGCACCTTGCTGCGAATGTCGGGCATCTCCAGGAGAATGAGCGCCTTATTGTAGCACAGTTCCGCCATCGCTTCGGGCGTAAATCCGACCGCGACCACCGCTTCGATCCCCATGTCGCGGAATTTTGACGCGATTCGGGCGTCGACGACGCCGTTGATGGCGAGAATGCCGCCGCGGAATTTCAACGGATCGGCGCTGGCCGCACGCTCAAATGCCTCAAACAGATCCGTCCCCGTCCCCGCACTGCACGGAACCGCGTGCTTGCAGGCAACGACTGCGGGCGTATCGAACTCCTTGATGAGCTCGAGTGCCGCGTTTGCGTCATGGATGTTATTATAGGTGAGCGCCGCGCCCGCAAGCTGTCTGGCGCGCGCGATCGAACCCTCTTTCAGAAGCGGTTCGCGGTAGACGGCGGCACGCTGGTGCGGGTTTTCCCCGTAAAGCATATCCTGCGTCTTTTCGTACGTCACCGTGAGCGTCTTGGGGAAGGCGATCTTCAAATTATAGGAGAGATATTGTGCGACAAGCGCGTCATACGATGCCGTATAGGAGAACGCCTTGTACATGAGATACTTTCTTTCGTCTTCCGGAATGGCACCCGCCGCAAGATCGCACAGGACGCGGTCATAGTCGTCGGGATCGCACACCGCCACCGTATGCATGAAATTCCGCGCCGCCGCATCGATGAGCGCAACGCCCCCCACGTCAATGTGGGCGGCCGCCTCTTCAAACGGAATGCCTGCTTCCATGTCCTCACGGAAGGGATACAGATTGATGACGACAAGTTCGATCGGGAAGACTTTTGCCTTCGCCCTGCCGAGCTCCTTGAACTGCTCCGCCGAGAGCTGATTGGCAATGATCCCCGTATAGACCGCCGGATGCATCGCGCGGACTTTTCCGCCGAGCGGCTCGGGATATCCCGTCAGCTCATGCGCAGAGAGAGCATCGATTCCCGCATCCCGAAGCACTTTGCAGGTTCCTTCCGTCGCAATGATCTCATAGCCATATTCCACGAGATACTGGCAGAATTCCACGATCCGCTCTTTGTTGTAGACGCTCACATATGCTCTTTTCTTTGATTTCATAATTCATCCGCCTGAAAAATTTTCTTGCGCACATACTGTGTGCGGTATGATCTTTCTGATGATTCTGCTCTGCACATACATTCTCGCCGTGAACTTCTACGGATTCCGCCTGCTGCGTTCTCAGAAAAACGCCTGCGTCTCGGGCGAGATCGCCGAAGGCAAAGGCGACGGGAAACTGCTTCTCGCCGGAGCCCTCGGCGGCGCTCTTGCCGTCTATATCACGATGTTCATTCTGAAATACCGCCTCGACAGCTGTATTCTCATGCTCGCGCTCCCGCTGCTCGCCGTCGTGAACATCTATTGCTTTTACCTCGGATTCCGCGGGATCTTTTTCTTCTGGTGAGTTATCCGCGGAATGCGTTTTCGTCCAGCCATTTGGCAACGCCGTCCTCTTCGCAGTACCCGATCACGCCCGTCGCCTTCGCCTTGAGCCAGTCGTCGGCATTTCGCACGGCATACTTCTCGTCGCATACATCGAACATGTCCGAATCGTTGGACGTGTCGCCGAAACAGACGATCTTGTCAAACCCGAGATACTGCTTCAGAAATGCCACCGCATTCGCCTTGGTCGCTTCGTGCGGCGAGATCTCCATCCAGAAGTCATTCTGATACATCTCCTGATGAAAGATGCAGATGACACGCGGATCAAACTTCAAGATGTTCCAGGCCTGCTCGATCTGCTCTTTCGGCCCGATACACTTAAAGTAAAATACATACCCGTTCAACAGTTCTTCTTCGGAAAAGGTCGCGCGCAGCCGCGGATCCCCCTGCCTGCGCTCCAGATACCGCTTCATCCCGAACGTCTCCCGCCCTTGCAGCCAGGCGACATTCTCCCGCCGCTCTTCGGCACTGTACACAAACGGCATGATTCCGAAATTGGCAAGAACGGACAATACATATGATTTCAGCGAATCTTCAAAACAGCTGTAATGAAGCGTTTTGCCCGCAGAACGATCGTAAATAAGGCCGCCGTTGTAATAAACGGCAGGCATATGAAGGTTGAGTCCCCGCAAAGCGCATGCAGCGCTTCCGACAGAACGCGCCGTGGCGAACGTAAAATCAAGTCCACGCGCAAGGAGAGCATTGATATGTTCCCGACTGTAGTCGGAAACCCTTTCCTCCTTTGTGAGAAGCGTTCCGTCAAGGTCTGAAACGAATAAAGTCTTCATGGTAGTCTTCTCTCGATATTTTTCTCTACCTCATTATATCACAAAAAAAGCGGCAAGGTTCGCAAATCGATCTCCGATTTCGTGAGACGGAAAAAATGTTCTAATCTGACAGAAAACGAAAAGAAACGATAGAATCCCCCTCGCTTCTGCCGCCGTCGGACGAGAATTTCCGTCTCCTGAAAAAAACAAAAAAATTTCCAAAAAAAGTCGGGAAAAAATCGAAAAAACATTTGACTTTCTTCTTGAATTTTGGTAGTATATACAAGCGCTGACAAGTGCGGGTGTAGTTCAATGGTAGAATCCCAGCCTTCCAAGCTGGTTGCGTGGGTCCGATTCCCATCACCCGCTCCATTTTCGAAACAAGCAGAGTGCGTCGGCTTGCGTGGAAAGGCGTGAGCAAAATGCGCTTGTAGCTCAGTCGGATAGAGCAACGGCCTTCTAAGCCGTGTGTCAGGAGTTCGAATCTCTTCAGGCGCACCATTTATATGGCGGGTGTAGCTCAGTTGGTTAGAGCGCCAGATTGTGGCCCTGGAGGTCGTGAGTTCGATTCTCGTCGCCCGCCCCACTT
>CAJFMF010000070.1 GCA_904391375.1 Candidatus Gallimonas faecavium
CGGATCTATAAAGACGCAATGACAGCCGTTTGCACGGAGCAAGCCAGCGGCAAGGCATTAGCCCCGGCTTGCGACTAATTGTTTGCCGTATAGCGGATAGTCCGAAAGCGGTAAATCGACTTGGCAATAGTATTCAGTTCTATTTATCTGATATAATACAGTGTGCGTTTTTGCGGCTTTCAGTTCCACCAAGAAAAGAAGAGAGGGCGCAACGTGCGCCCTTTTTTTCTGCGCTTCGGACGTCTGCATGGAGGCCTTTGTGGCTGCCGAACGGCTGCAATGATGCGTCGCCTGGAAAATGTTTCTCGGGAAAAGCAAGAACGGCACTGCTTCGGCGGTGCTTTTTTCATGGTGAAAAAGTTCGGTGCGTGCTTGGACGCACGACGGGAGGCGGCCTTGTTTTATGGGAATGAATTCCCGAGGGGTTCTTCCTCGCAGTGAAAAAAGGCAAGGACATTCATGCCTTCGCGCAGATTTAAAACAATTATGATGAATTGCAAACAAATATGCAATACATCGCGCAAAAAAGAAGATATAATGAATACAGAGAATCGGGACATGAGAAAGAATCTTGTCATGCCTTTATCTGAAACAATGTTGCACGCTGCCGCATAACCTCGGCGAAAAAATATTCAGCCGATGAAAAGATAGGGAGGAAACGATGAGTCACACAAAATTTTTGACGGGACGGGCCTGGAACAGCAGAATACGGTCGCAGAACGTGACGGGGAAGGAGAAGTGGATCGGATATCTTCTCGGGCCGTGCGGCGCTCTGCTGATCAACTCCATTCTCGGAGGAACCTTTCTCAACCAGTACTGGACGGACGTTCTTAAAATCGGAGGATTATGGGGCGGCGCCTTCCTGGTGGTCTTTCCGCTTGTCTCCAAGATCCTCGATGCCATCACCAACTTTATTATGGGGTGGATCATCAACCGTACAAAAAACAAACAGGGGAAGGCGAGACCCTATATCCTGCTCTCTGCGATCCTGGTGCCGCTGACGGGCATTCTGATGTATGTCGTCCCCGATATGGCGCCGGAATGGCAGGCGGTATGGGTGCTCATTTCCTATAACCTGTTTTTTTCCTTTGCCTATACGATTTATAATATGAGCCACAGCATGATGGTCCCGCTCTCCACGCGCAACTCTGCGCAAAGAGGCCTTCTGGCCGTCTTTAACCAGGTCGCTTCGGTCATGGTGACGGGAATCATCGCGGCGCTCATTTTCCCCATGGCAATTCTTCCCATCATCGGGTCGGACAAGACGGCATGGATGAGCGTGATGTCCGTCATCGCCATTGTGATGCTGCCGCTGATGCTTCTGGAATACTACTATACCAAAGAGCGCGTCACGGCAGAACTGGACAAGGCCAAGACGGAAAAGGTTCCCTATCTCATGCAGATCAAGGCAGTCCTCACGGATAAGTACATGATCCTGCTGCTGGTCTATTGTCTCATCTATACCGCGGGATCCACGCTGAAAAACAGCGCGCTTGTCTATTATTGCAATTATGTTCTCGGTACATACAACGACGGCATTACGCAGATGCTCATTTCCGTCATCGGCGGGATACCCATGGGAATCGGGATCTTTGCCGTTTGGCCGCTTGCCAAGAAATTCGGCAAGAAAAATGTCTCCGTTGCGGGCTTTATCCTGTATGCCGTCGGCAGTGCCATCTGCTGGATGGTGCCGAGAAATATGGTCGTGGTCATCATCGGCCAGTTCATCAAGAACATCGGCGGACTTCCCTGCGCCTACATCTTCATGTCCCTGTTCTCCGACACGTTCGATCACCTCGAGTGGAAGACGGGCTTCCGCAGCGACAGCCTTGCCATGTCCATCTATTCCACGATCAGCGTCGTTTTAATCGGCGTCGGGCTGTCCGTGCTCAATGCCTGCCTGAATGCAAGCGGCTATATTCCGCCCATCAATGTGGGGAGCCTTTCCGAAGCGGAGGCCATTCTTGCGCAGAACGGCTGGGCGTCGCAGCTGCCGCTGGACGTCTATCAGCAGACGATCGGCGGATCGTTTACGGTCGGCATCGTACAGCCCGAGAGCACGATCAACGCGATCGCGTTCCTGTTCGTCGGACTGGAGGTGTTCACGGGCGCGGTCAGCGCGATTCTGTTGGCGTTTGTCGGGGTTGAAAAGACGCTCAAGCGTAAACAGGACGTCATCCGCGAGCGGCAGAAAGAGGCATGCGAGGCAGAGGGAAAGACGTGGGTCGAGCCCGAGATCGTGATGGAAGAAGAACAGCGCCTTGCGGATGAAGAGGCCGAGGTCATCTTCTGCAGGGAGCTCAAAGAGCGCTGTGCGAAAAAGGGCCTTGATTATGAGGCAGAGCTCGCCAAGCACACGAACGCGCTGTATGCGCGCGCGGAGAAGCAGGAGAAGAAGGAAAGACTTGCCAAAGAGAAGGCGGCGGAAAAGGAAAGGCTGTCCGAGGAAAAGCGGGCTGCGAAACTGGAGAAGATGACGCCCGAACAGCGCGCGGCGAAATCTGCCCGCGATGCGGCGCGCCGTGAGCGCGAGGAAGCGCATTGGGAAAGGGAAAAAGCGGAAGGCGAGGCGTCCTATCGCAGAATGCAGGAGATTCTGAAAGCGTACAGAAAGAAAAAGCAGCAGGAGGAATGAGATGAAAGACATTCTTTCCGAACGGGAGAAATGCAATGCCGATCTTGCGCTGAAAGCGGCAAGAGAGGGGATCGTCCTGCTTGAAAACAACGGCGTGCTTCCCATAAAGAAGGGCAAAATCGCCCTGTTCGGTGCGGGGGCGCGGCATACGGCAAAGGGCGGCACGGGCAGCGGAGAAGTGAACAACCGCCACAGCATCTGCATCGAAGAGGGGCTTGAGAAGTGCGGCGCGACGGTCACCACGAAGAGCTGGCTCGACGACTGCGACAATCGGTTTGCGGAAGAAGAGTCGCGACGGGACGAACAGATCAGAAAGATCGGAAAGTCGTATTCCGTCTTCCGTTTCTGGGATCTCATGAGTGCGATCACGCTTCCGTACGTCTTTCCTGCGGGGCGCGCGATCACGGCCGAGGACGTTGCGGCGTCCGATACCGACACGGCGGTCTATGTCCTGACGCGGCAGGCGGGCGAGGGCGCGGACAGACGCGACAAGCGGGGCGAATATGCTCCTGCGGAAAAAGAGCTCGCGCACCTGAAATTTCTCGTTGCGCATTATAAGAACACCGTTCTCGTGGTCAATGCGGGGGCGTGCATCGATATGAAGGAACTGCTGGCGCTCCGACCGGGGGCCGTGATCTTCATGGGCCAGGCAGGCGAGGCGGGCGGACTGGCGCTTGCGCAGCTCATGTTCGGAGCGTACAACTTCAGCGGAAAACTCGCCGCATCTTGGCCGAAGAATCTGAGCGATCTTCCCTGTTCCGATTCGTACAGCTATCTGGACGGAAACACCGACCGCGAGCTCTACAAAGAGGGTATTTTTGTGGGCTACCGCTTTTACGACACGTTCGGAATCGAGCCGCAGTACGCGTTCGGATACGGCCTTTCCTATACCCGCTTTTCCGTGACGGCAAAGGCGGAGCTGAACGGTTCGCGCGTCACGGTCCGTGCAAACGTGCGCAATACGGGCGAAACCGAGGGGAGCGAAGTCGTGCAGGTCTATCTCTCCTGCCCGTCGGGGGTGGTCAGGCGCGAGTATCAGATGCTTGCGGCATTTGCAAAGACGGCACCGATCGCGGCGGGCGCAAAGGAAGACGTAACGGCTTCCTTCGATCTAAGGGATTTTGCGGCATATGACGAGCGGCGTTCCTGCTATATCCTTGAAAAGGGGAATTATGTGCTCCGCGTCGGAAACAGCTCGCGCAGTACGGCTGCCGTTGCGACGATCGTACTCGATCGGGAATACATCGTGGAGCAGTGCAAGGCGATCCGCGGGGCGCAGGGCAGAGTGCGGGAGATCGAGCCCCCTGCCGCACAGCCTGCGGCGACGGCGGGCGAGGTGCTCCGCATGGCGCAGGACGCGATCATGACAATGACGCACGAGTACGGTCAAAAGGACGTTGCAGTACTCAAAGAAGTCCGTCGGATGTCGGACCGCGAGCTCAGCGATCTGTGCGTCGGCGATCCCGCCATTATGCGGGGCGGACTTCCCGACGTGGTCGGCGCGGGCGGACAGATCGACAAAAAGGTCTGCAAAAAGTATGGATTTCTGCCCGCCGTAATGGCGGACGGCCCCGCGGGACTGCGGCTTACGATGCGGTATGCCGTGGAGCCGAACGGGAAGATCAGGACAGGCGGAAAACTTCCGCCCGATCTTGTCAAGGCGAAGAAGCTGTTTGCGCTCGTCGACCGCATGTGGAGCAAAAAGAGCAGGCGCGCCAAGGACGTAAGGCAGCTTTGCACGGCTTGGCCGAGCGCCACGGTGCAGGCGCAGACGTTCTCCCCCGCGCTCGTGCGCGCGATCGGGAAGGCGACGGCGACCGAAATGCAGGAGTACGGCGTCTCCATCTGGCTGGCGCCCGGAATGAACATTCAGCGCTTCCCCCTGTGCGGAAGAAACTTTGAATATTACTCGGAGGACCCGCTCCTGACGGCGGAGATGGCGTCCGCGCTCACGTCGGGCGTGCAGACGAACCCGCACTGCGCGGTTACGATCAAGCATTACTGCTGCAACAATCAGGAAGACAACCGCATGAAGAGCTCCAGCGAGATCAACGAGAGGGCCTTGCGGGAGCTCTACCTCAAGGCATTCCGCCTCACCATCCGCGCCGCTCAGCCGAAGTGCGTCATGTCCAGCTACAACAAGGTGAACGGAACCTATGTGAACAGTTCTCCCGAACTCATCTCCGATGTCCTGCGCGGAGAATTCGGCCATATGGGACTTGTCATGACCGACTGGCAGAGTGTCGCCGCAGGCCAGGCAGATGCGGGCGAAGTTCTCGCGGCACAGAATGACCTCATCATGGCGGGGGACAAGTACCAGCACGAGCAGCTCTTCCGAGCATTGAAGTCGGGAAAGGTGAAAAGAAGCGCGCTGGAGGCGTGCGCGTCGAGAATCCTTGCGCTTTGCCGCGCGCTTGTACGCTGACGGACGCCGCAAATCCGGATACAACGCAGGACGGGCAAACCGTATGCCTGCACGTTGACGGACGCCGCGCGTCGGGAGAAGAGGACAGGCAACCGCGCGCTTGCTCGCTGACGGGCGGCCGCAAATCCGAATACAACGCAGGCCGAGATACGCCGCAAGACGGAACAAGACGGAACAATCTATAAGGCGGCGCAGACGGAAAGGCGGCGCAGGGACAGGATGGTTTCAGGGCGGACATCGGGACGGGTATTTTGTGACCGTTGTCCGAAGGCATACAAGGGAGATACCGCGATGCGCATGCAATTTCTGAATGACTGGACTTTTCTAAAGGAGGGGACGGGGCGGGAGATCCCCGTTATCCTGCCGCACGATGCAATGCTTTCGGAGCGGCGGACGGACGGCGAGGGGCGTTCTGGAAGTTTCGGACGATCTTGCGTTTCTTTGCGCGGCAAAGGCGGACATTTGTGTGAAAAATGCGACGACCGTCCGCTGTGAATTGCCGTTTTCGGGTGTATGCCCCGTCTTTCTTCGGTTTCGCGGGAAGGGCGCGATCGATCTGCTCACGATCCGTTTTGATTGAAATTCTGATGTGCGCAAAGGGCCGACGGCGGAAAACCGATCGGCCCTTGTGATTTCTGAAGGTTATGCGTTTGGAGAGCTGTGCCTGCGGGTATGGATAAAGTAACCCGCGGAGAGCATGGGATGTCTTTTTTTTGCCATTTTTTTTGCATGCCGACGGGAAAAATTTCACGAGAGGAAGAATCATGGAGCTGGATTTTGAAACGATCCGTTCGATTGCGGTCGGTTCCGTATGGACGAGAAAGGCGGAAGACGGGGTTGAGTTTTGCAAGATGACGGAAGAGCAGCTTGCCGTCTGGGACGGACAATCGGCGGAACTGGGCAGGAACGCGCGTGCTCTGACGGGAATTGCGCTGGATTTCGAGACAAATTCCAAGACGGTTTTTTTGGAGCTGAGCGCGGACAGCAATCTTGATATCTATCTCAACGGAGAGCCCTATCGGCATTACTCGCAAACGAGTGTTTTGAAACTGTATCTTGACGGGCAGGACAATCGTCTGACGATCTATCTTCCCGCGCATGACGCGCCGCCCGCCGTTGTCCGTCTGAGCGTAGACGACGGCGCATATGTGAAGGCGCACAAATTTGACAAAAAGTTCTTGTTTTTCGGCGACAGCATCACGCAAGGGTGGAATTCGACATTTCTGGGGGAGCGATATGACAGCATGTCGTTTGCCAATATCGTGTCCCGTCATTTCAATGCGGAAAGCGTGGTCTGCGGCGTCGGCGGCGCATATTTCCTTCCCGAGAGCCTCAAAAAGATGCCGTTTGACCCTGATACCGTGATCGTCGCATACGGGACAAACGACTATTTCTGCTTTCCCGATCATGCGCTCGTCCTGAACAATGCGGCAGAATATCTCAGACGGGCGGCGGAACTCTATCGCGGGAAAAAGCTCTACTGCATTACGCCCATCTATCGGGATGTCGGGCCAAAGGAGCAGGCGTCTTTTGACGCCTATTGCGAACAGCTCAAACAGGTCGTCCGCGACAGCGCCTTCACCCTCATCGAAGGCGATCCGCTCGTGCCGCACCAAAGCGATTATTTTTCCGATAAAACGCTCCATCCCAATGCGCTCGGTTTCTGGCTGTATTCGAAAAATCTCATCCGTCGGATGGAAGAGAAAGAATAAAGTCGGACACTGGCGATATCATAAAATCGCTCCGGGCGGACAGTCATTCCGAAATGAACGCGGATAAAAAACCGGAACCTCGGAAATACTTCCGAG
>CAJFMF010000071.1 GCA_904391375.1 Candidatus Gallimonas faecavium
CCAGACCGTCTGTGACTTTTTCTGACGAAATTCACTTTATCATCGCATTGGCAACGCGTTATGCGTTGGAGAATGCTTGCGCTGTCGGGATTCGGTTATGACCCGACGACAATTTTCGCGCGGGGCGGAAAGACGCTGTCGGGGGTCACGATGACTTCCCCGATCCGATCTGCGCGAACGACGCCGCGGCGTACGTTTTTGACGGAGTCGATCGTCCCGCGGATCTCGGCGCGGACGTCGCTGTACTCGAAAGCGAGATCACAGTTCTCCATCGTGCAATCGATGAGGCGAAGGCGCTTGCAATAGCAAAGCGGCTGGGTCCCCTTGATATGACAGCGCACGAAGGTCAGCCCCTCCGAATACCAGCCGAGGTATTCTCCGTCCACCTCGCTGTCCGTCACGCATACGTCCTTGGCATGCCAGAATGCGTCCTTCGTGTGCAGTTCGGAATGCGAAATCCGCACCCCGCGCGTGTACTGGAAGGAATATTTTCCCGTAAAGCGCAGGCGATCGGCGTTCAGATCCCGACACTCTAAAAAGGCGTACTCGGACGTGAGCGAGACGTCTTTCAAATCAAGCGCACGACTCTTCCAGCCAAATTCCGGGGAGTCGATCTGCGTCTCGGAAATGCGCACGCCACGGCACTCGCGCACCGCCTTGATTCCGTTCATCACAGAGCGCCCGATCGTCACATCGGTGTCGTACCAGAGCGCCGCACGGCAATTCTGTGTCATTTCACAGCCCGTGAGCCGCGCGCCGTGCGTATGCCAGAGCGGATAGCGCAGATCGAAGTAACAGTTTTCCGCAAGAATGCCGTGACTCTCCTTGAGTGCGGACTCTCCGTCCTCCGCGCCCTCGAACCGACAGCGGTCAAGACGCAGATCTTTGGCTGCGTACAGTGCGCGTTCCGTCCCGAAGCGCGCTTCTTTTATCGTTTTCGTGTAATGTTCCATATCGTTGTACCACGGATATTCTATCACAGAATGCGCCGTTTGTCGAATGCCTGATTTCTATTGCTCGCCATGCTCGCAGGGAATAAATGAAAGGCAAAAAAAAGACCTCCCGCAGGAGGTCTCTTTTTTGCAGTTTGATACGATCAGAAGTCGACTTCGGTATCGTAGTAGCAGCACTTGAGCAGCTTCTCCATCTCCTCGACGGAAGGCTGACGAGGGTTGGAACCCGTGCAGGCATCGCCGATTGCGTTGACCGCGATGTCGTGCAGTCTCTCGAGGAAGACCTTCTCGGGAACGAAGCCCTGCTCGCAGGGATAGCTGTCTGCGCCGTAGTTCTTGATGCAGTGAGGGATGTTCAGCTCGTCGTTCATCTTGCGCAGGTACGCAATGAGCGCCTTCACCTTCTCTTCGTCACTTGCCTTCTTGTCGCAGATCTCCATGTAGTCCACGATCTGGCCATAGCGCTTGAGCGCCGTGGGATCCTTCGCGTTGAAGGCGATGACCTTGGGCAGGTACATTGCGTTTGCAGCGCCGTGAATGATGTGCGCGCCGTAGTCTGCGAATGCAGCACCCGTCTTGTGCGCCATCGAGTGGACGATACCGAGCAGCGCGTTGGAGAACGCCATGCCGGCAAGGCACTGAGCATCGTGCATTGCGTCACGCTTCTCCATGTTGCCGTTGTAGGACTCCACGAGGTCGGCCTCGATCATCTTGATCGCGAAGATCGCAAGAGGATCGGTGTAGTTGCAGTTTGCCGTGGACACATACGCCTCGATTGCGTGCGTCATAGCGTCCATACCGGTATGCGCGACGAGCTTCTTGGGCATCGTCTCGGCAAGCTCGGGATCGACGATCGCCACATCGGGCGTGATCTCGAAGTCTGCGATCGGGTACTTGATTCCCTTATGATAATCGGTGATGATGGAGAATGCCGTGACTTCGGTCGCCGTGCCGCTCGTCGAGGAGATCGCGCAGAACTTCGCCTTCTTTCTCAGCTGAGGGATTCCGAATACCTTGCACATCTCTTCAAACGTGATGTCGGGATATTCGTACTTGATCCACATTGCCTTTGCCGCATCGATGGGAGAGCCGCCGCCCATAGCGATGATCCAGTCGGGCTGGAACTCCAGCATCGCCTGTGCGCCCTTCATGACCGTATCAACGGAAGGATCGGGCTCGATGCCCTCGAACAGCTTGACTTCCATGCCGGCTTCTTTCAGATAAGAGATCGCCTTGTCCAAAAAGCCGAACTTCTTCATCGATCCGCCGCCGACGCAGATCATTGCTTTCTTGCCCTGGAAGGACTTCAGCGCCTCCATAGCTCCCTTTCCGTGATACAAATCTCTGGGTAACGTAAACCTTGCCATACAACTTACTCCTTTGATTTTTATGAACGTATCCGTTCATATTTTGTCCATAGAATATTATACACGCACCGCTCCGTTTCGTCAAGACCGTAGCAGAATTTTTTTCGGATTTTTTCACGGAAATTCCTGCCTGCCGACAGACATCGGCTACCGCGCCGTCTCGGAGCAAAAAAAGTGCGCGCCGCGTCAGCCGACGCGGCGCGCACAAATCGGAAAAGCCCGATCAGTTTGCAATATACATCTGCTTATAGGGGTTATCGCTGTTCGGCGTCAGGCGCACATACGAAGAGGAAAGAAGCATCCGTTCGTCCTTTCCGAACAACGCGCACCATTCCCGCACGAGCGAAGCGGCCTCCTTCGGAAGAGCGCTGAGCTTCTCCGCACGCACCTGGGCGGGAAGACGCGGCGGGATCTCGGAACAGCGCAGAAAGATTTCGCCGCCGTGCATTCCCGTGCCGCAGAAGTTCCCCACGATGGGTTTTCCGTCCGTATGCAGTCCGAGGACGAGGATGGTGCCGCCCGCCTGATATTCTCCGAGGAAGCTCCCCGTCCGCCCGCCGATGACGATGGCAGGCTTATTCTCGCGGTATGCCTTGATATGAATGCCGCAGCGATAGCCGACGTCCCCTTCCACGAAGATCTTGCCCCCGCGCATGGCGTAGCCCGTCGCATCGCCCGCGCTTCCCGCTATGACGATAGTCCCGTCGTTCATGGTGTCGCCCGTCGCTTCCTGCACGTTTCCGTTGACGTGAATTTCGGCGCCGTTCAGGTATGCACCCAGGGCATTCCCCGGCGTGCCGTCGATCGTGATCTTTTTGTCCGAAAGACCCGTGCCGATGTACCGCTGTCCGATACAGTTGACGATCCGGATCTCACTCTGATTGCAGGAACGGACCAGCGCATTGAGCTGCACATAGTTCATTCCCTCCGCGTTCACCCTTTCCATCTTCAACCTCACATATTCTCGCCCGCGTAGCGCACGCCGAGAAGTTCCAGTTCGCGATCGGTCATGCCGACGCCGCGCAGCATGAGCCGATTGCCGCGGAGCGCCTCGATCGAGTTGATCCCCATGCCGCCCATCATCTCCTGGATCTCATGCTTCCAGGCCGTGACGAGATTGACCAGCCGCTTGTAGCCGACTTCGGGATCCAGCCGCTCGACGAGCTCGGGCCGCTGCGTGGCGATCCCCCAGTTGCACAGTCCCGTATGACAGCTGCGGCAGAGGTGACAGCCGAGCGCGAGCAGCGCCGCCGTGCCGATATAGCAGGCGTCCGCCCCCAAGGCGATCGCCTTCACCACGTCCGCCGACGAACGGATGGAGCCGCCGACGATGAGCGAGACCTCTTCCCGAATGCCCTCGTCGCGCAGGCGCTGATCCACCTGGGCAAGCGCAAGTTCGATGGGAATGCCGACGTTGTCGCGGATGCGGGTGGGCGCTGCTCCCGTTCCGCCGCGATAGCCGTCGATGGCGATGATGTCCGCACCGCTGCGCGCAATGCCGCTTGCGATCGCGGCCGCATTGTGTACCGCCGCCACCTTGACGATGACGGGCTTTTTGTAGTCCGTCGCCTCCTTCAGCGAACAGACGAGCTGACGAAGGTCCTCGATGGAGTAAATATCATGGTGCGGCGCGGGAGAAATGGCGTCCGTGCCGCGCGGGATCATGCGCGTCTCCGAGACGTCCTCGGTGATCTTCATTCCGGGGAGGTGCCCGCCGATGCCGGGCTTTGCGCCCTGCCCCATCTTGATCTCGATCGCGGCGGCGCCTTCGAGATACCCCTGAAAGACGCCGAACCGTCCGCTCGCCACCTGGACGATGGTGTTCTTGCTGTACTTATAGAAGTCCTTGTGCAGGCCGCCCTCGCCCGTATTATAGTACGTCCCGAGCGCCTCCGCCGCCCGCGCCAGACAGGCATGGGCATTGTAGCTGATCGACCCGTAACTCATGGCCGAAAAGAGAATGGGAACTTCCAGCGGGAGCTGCGGCGCAAGCAGATCTCTGATCTTTCCGCCCGCGTCCCGCTCGATCTTCGTGCTGCGCTTTCCCAGCCACAGACGCGTCTCCATCGGCTCCCGCAGCGGATCGATGGAGGGATTGGTGACCTGCGACGCATTGACGAGCAGCCGATCCCAGAAAATGGGTTGCGGCTTGGGATTTCCCATGGAGGAGAGCAGAACGCCGCCCGAATCTGCCTGTTTATAGACTTCGTTGATGGTACGGCTGTCCCAGTTCGCGTTTTCGGGATAGGTGTCCTGCGAACGGACAATCTTCAGCGCGTGCGTCGGGCAATAACATACACAGCGATGACAGTCCACACAGCGGCTGTTGTCCGCCGTCATGCGCCCCGTCTCCGCATTGTAGGCATGCACGCCGTTGGCGCACTGGCGCTCACAGATACGGCAAACCGTACATCTGTCGCGGTCGCGAATTACCTCGTATTCCGGGGAAATGTACATCTTATCCATTATACGTCCCCTCCTTTTTGGTACAATTCGTAGATCACCGGCTCGCCTCCTGCAGGGGAATACACGCGGTCGAGATCGGGCTGAATGCGGCGGATGGCGCTCTCCTCGCTGGAAATATAGGCGAGGTCGCCCTTCTCCGCACAGACCGTGGAACGCAGTTTCAGACGGTCGCCCAGCGCCATCAGCCCGCCCGTGTAGCCGAGAATGATGGAGAACGGCCCCGTGACGAGCAGAGAGGGAAACATCCGCCGAAGCAGTGTCTCCTGCGTTTTGGCGGGCTCGGGTTTGCCCTCGATGGTGCTCCAGAAGGACGCCGCGATGACGTGCGACGCCTCTTCCAGCGTCAGGCCCTTGCGGCGGACGAGGAAGTCGATGATATAGGTGATGACCTCGGTGTCCGTGTGCAGCGTGCATTTGTAGCCGAACATCTCGATATAGCGGCGGTTGGCGTCATAGGAAGAAATTTCACCGTTGTGGACAACGGAAAAATCGAGCAGGCCAAAGGGATGCGAGCCGCCCCACCAGCCGGGCGTGTTGGTCGGATAACGGCCGTGGCACGTCCAGGCATACCCCTCGTATTCCTCGAGACGATAAAATCTGCCGATGTCCTCGGGATAGCCGACGCCCTTGAAGATGCCCATGTTCTTTCCGCTGGAAAAGACATACGCCCCGTCAATCTGCGCATTGATCCGATTGACACAGCGCGCGACATACTCGCGCTCGTCCAGATGACTGCGCGAGAGCTTCTGCGGCAGAGGCGCCAGGAAATAGCGGAAAATAAGCGGCTCGTCCGTGACGGTCGGCACTTTCCGCGTCTGAATCTCCGAGGAATAGACGATCTCGAAGTGACGGCAGATGAACGCCTCCGTCTCCGTCTGGGCCTGCTTGGAGTCGTAGAAGAGATGGAACGCGTAAAACTCGCTGTAATGGGGGTAGATCCCGTAACCCGCGAATCCGCCGCCGAGACCGTTGGAACGGTCGTGCATGACGGTGATCGCCTCGATCATCCCCTCGCCGGTCATCTTGCTGCCGCTCCGATCGATCACGCCGACGACGGCACAGCCGGAAGGATTTCTGAACTGACCTTCTTTCATCATGGGGTGCTCCTCATATCCCCGTATCGAGAACGGGGTGTCCTTCCATTATACTTTTCCCGCGCACGCGCGTCAAATAATAGAACCCCGTTTTGATTCACAATTTTTGATAGAAAATATAAGTATTCCTTATAAGCGAAGCGTCCCCCGCCGATTCCGGCGAGGGACGCCCCATATTAAGAAAGCACGAATGAACGAGATACAATCAGAGGACTTCCTCGTCCTGGAGTGCGTCGTAACCGCTTTCACCCGTACGCACGCGGACGACATCTTCCACGTCGTAGACGAAGATCTTTCCGTCGCCGATGTGGCCCGTGTACAGCGCCTTGCGCGCCGCCGCGATGACTTCCGCCACAGGCACCTTGCTGACGACGACCTCCACCTTGACTTTCTGAAGAAGATCCATGTCCACCTTGACGCCGCGGTAGAACTCGCTTGCGCCCTTCTGTACGCCGCAGCCGAGCACCTGCGTCACCGTAATGCCCGTGATGCCGATCTCGTTGAGCGCCTTCTTGAGGTCATCGAACTTGGACTGCTTGGTAAGGATGACGACCTTGGTGAGCCTGACCTTCTCTTCGGACTGCCTGATCGCAGGAACTGCCGCCTCGGCATCCGCCTCTTCCGCCACGGGAGCGATGCCCTCGGGGTCGAGCATTTCCGCAGCAAGCGGCGCTGGAAGGAAGTCTGCATAGGCGCTGGGAAGGCCGTGTTCGTGTTTGTCGAGGCCCTCGATCTCCTCGATCTTCTTGGCACGGATGCCGCAGGTGTGCTTGAGGATCTGGAAGAGAATGATCATGCAGACGATCGTCCATGCCGCAATGCAGACAATGCCCATGAGTTGCACGCCGAGCATATTGAATCCGCCGCCGTAGAACAGTCCGAGCTGTTCGGAGAGGACTTCGCCCGTCTCGGGATCGAGCACGGGATTGACGCCGCTGGAGAAAAGT
>CAJFMF010000072.1 GCA_904391375.1 Candidatus Gallimonas faecavium
TCGGAGATCTCGGGGCCGAAGTTGCCGAGATACACGCAAAGCGCGTTGCACCCCGCCTTCATGACATCGGCAAGCGCCTCTTTCATCTGGATTTCGCTCTCCACGATGCACACAGGGCATTCGTAGATGTTGCCCTTGCCGAACTTCTTCTCATACGCTTCGACAAGCGCCTTCCGCCGGTTTACCGACAGGCTCTCAGGGAAGCAGTCGCGCGAGACCGCGACCAGCCCTACTTTCATCTTGGGAATATTCAACATAACATCACCTCTTATTCTATGGCAGATGCCAAATTCTTTAAATCAGACAAGCAATTATAATGTAGACGATCACTGTAACGATACAATACAGCGAATTGAATGTAGAGACAAAATGACTTCCTTCCTCTGTCCGCAGATATGACTGCATCGAAAACGGAGCAGGAGAGGCCATCAGCATGATAACAGCGAGCGACAAGAGCACATTTTCCCCGAACAATGCGTGAAAAACGGCAATTACGGCCGCTGCAAGTGCAGATTGTACGACAATACGGAATGCGATCGCTTTCAGACAAGGAAGAACAAGTCCAAGAGAGAAATCCAGATCGTAGCCGACCACGAGAAGAATCAGCGCAGACATTCCGACCGTAATGATATTCTGTACGGCAAGATACAGTCCGCCTGCGCCGCTGTCGAGCAACCATTGCAAAAGGCCCGTTGCTCCCGCCGCGATCCCGAGAACAGTCGCAATAAAAGTCGGATTTTTAAGGGCGCTGAGAGCAAGTTCTTTTATCTTCGCCCGCTGACCCGTCTCCGCTTGCTGCAACAGGCCCATGTAGACGCCGAATCCGAAGAGCAGACAGGCGACATCCAAAAGTGCGATATGGGACAGGTTTTCGACTCCGCAGAGGCTTGTATAAAGCGGGTACCCGATCATTCCGCCCTCGTATATACTCACAAGAAACGGGATGTATTTGCGATAAGGCGGCCGCACGAGATAACGAATCGCATATCCCAGCCCGAATGAGACCAGAATCGCGCACAGCATGACTGCAATGACGACTACCGTGTCAACGGTATTGCCGATGCACTTCATGTGAGCAAATCGTACCTGTGCGCCGAATTCAGCAAGTCCATGGGCGTCGGGCTCTTCCACTATATCCAGGAACAAAAGATCGAGCGCGCCAAACAGTTCTTACTGCTGACGGACAAGCCGCTCGTGGAAATCTCGGAAATTTTGAGCTTTTCTTCCCAAAGCTACTTTCAGAAAGTCTTTAAGCAGATCACCGGCACGACGCCCAAAGAATTCCGCGAAAAAGGCATTCGGGAAATACAATAGTCCTTCAAAATTCCCCGAACAAGTTTCCGAAATATTTTGAAATAAAGTGCAAAATTTTATAAGATTTCTTCGACAATATCCGCTATAATGAAGACGATCAAACAAGTTGATCGGGCTGTCCTCCCCCCATACAGACTTCCCGTTTCCTTTGTTTGAGCAACAAAAAAAGAGGCCTCCGCCTCTTTTTTCTTTTTCTGTTCTGCAAAGTCTGCCGTTGCACGCACGGCAGACTTTGTCTTTTCCAGACTTCCGCGTTCAAAGAGTCTGTACCCGCATCTGCAGGGAAAAACAAACTTTTTCCCCCGCCGCAATCCGCCTGTAGGCAAACCCGTCATCCAGTTCGGTGGTGCAAGGCTCCAGGCCGAGCGCATAATCCCCCGCCGCCATGCTCTTCCACTCCACAAAACAAGGCAGCGTTTCCTGTGACCATTTCAGCGTGAACGTCTTGTTGATTTTGGGATTTCTGAGCAAGACGGACGGCGTCTTCAGCCGCAGAAAATAGCACATCTCCTCTTGGTTTGCAACAGCCGCACCGATCGCCCTGCGCGATCCGATATGCTCCGCCGCCCAAGGCGTACGCGGAATGACCTCTTCGGCGTCGTCGATGAGTTCCGCCCCCGCGTCCAGCATGGGATACCCCACGTTGACGTGATACAAAAGGCAGTATTCCTCCTCACGCGTCCCGCAGTTTTCAAGCGTGTCGGAAATTTCAAGCGAATCGGAGCCGATCTGCGAAAAAACGCGACGGCGAAATACAATGTTTTTTCCGAAGAGCGCCGTCTCGCGAATCTCCGCTTCGATGAGAATCCCCTCCTCATTCACTTCCGCCCGCGTCACCCGTGCGGGGGTCAGGTGATGAGTGCCGTGCAAAAGATACCCCTCTCGCGCGCCCACGCTGTCCAGCCCGCAGGTATAGAGCATGCCCCCCTCAAAACGGTTTTCAAACGCGATTTCCCGCGCAGTAAATCCGTTCTTCGAGACAAATGACACATTCTCGCCCTTGTGATACATCTGCATCACATCGAGCGCCTTGCTCTCGTTCAGGAGAAATCGCAGGTTTCCGTTGTCACAGTCCAGAACACGCAGTCCGCGCTCCGTCCCCTCCGTCATCTCGTAGCGACGGATGGAGGCAAGTTGCATCAGATTTGAAATACGTCCGTCCATAGTTCTTTTCCTTGCAGAGTTTTTCTGTCAAAGCGGCAGTTTTTCAATGGCCGCGTTTGCGGAGCAATTACAGATTGCTGAACACCTTGAGCGTCGTAAGCGCGTTCTCCTCCATAGCCTTTTGCGCCGTGAGCGCCATGTCATGGAAAAAGCCCGTCGGATTTGTCTGCGTCAGTTCCTTTGCGGCCGCATAGCCCGCATACGACATATAGGTGTAGTAATTGATCTTGTTGATGCCGCGGCGAATGACGTCGCGGTACACTTCGTGCGAAATGCCGCTTCCGCCGTGCATGACGAGCGGAATGTCCGTCTTTTTGCGCACCTCATCGATGATGTCGAGATTGAGGACGGGCGTCGTCTTATAGATCCCGTGCGCCGTTCCGAAGGCAATCGCAAGCGCGTCCACTCCCGTTCTTGCAAGAAAATCGGGTACAAGTTCGGGCTTTGTATAAAGGGCCGTCGGATCTGCCGCGCTCTCACCGCCGCCTTCACGCTGGGGAAGGGCGCCCAGTTCCGCCTCGACGTCCACGCCGTGCGCATGTGCGTATGCGACGACTTCCGCCGTCCCCTTTACGTTGTCCTCGTAGGGAAGTGTGGAGTAATCGATCATGACCGACGTAAAGCCGAGCGCGATCGCCTGTTTGCAGTAGTCGAAGTTCTCGCCGTGGTCGAGGTGGACGCAGACGGGAACGCTTGCCCGCTTTGCAAGCTCCACCATGACGGGGCCGATCTTCTGAATGGGCGAGACGCCTTCATGGCACTGTGCGTGCGCGATGATGACGGGCACGTTGAGTTTTTCCGCCGCGCCGAGAACGGCGAGCAGGCACTCTAAATTGGGCGTATTGAAACTTCCGACGGCGCGCCCGTTCTTCCTGGAAATTGCAATCACTTCTTTCAACGATGCGATCATATTTTTATCCCTCGATATTTACGATGTCATAGCCGAGATAGGTGGAAAACGCCTCCTCGAGCACGTTCTTCATGTGTCCGACGCCGACGGTGGTGTGGTGCTTGAATCCGCCCTTCGCAAGGCGGATGAGCTTGTTCTGAAGATCGGGAATTTCCGCGACGCCGCCGCATCCGAAATATCCGTCCTCGATGGGCTCGCCCGTGAACTTTGCTTCGCTCGCATATACTTTCAGCCTTCCGTTCTCGGTGAAGCAGTTGGAGAAGGTCATTTCAAACGCCGCGATGCGTCCCTCATTGCTGCCCCAGCCCGATCCGGGATCGCCCTTTGCGAACATCTTATGCTCGGTGACGGTGCCTTTCCCCGCCATGAGCGTCTGTGCTACGGGACCGCAGTGGAACAAAATCACCTTGTTTTCATCGTCGCCGTAATTGTTGTTCCAGTCGAGGCAAGCCGTCGGCTTTCCGCTCGCAAGCGCCATTGCGCGCATGGTGATCGCGGAACACAGATCGATCTCGCACGAGGCGACAATGCCGCGATCGTTGAGCTCGGACAGAAGTACGCACGGGCAGACGCGAAGGATTGTCTCCATTTCATTCCAGCAGCGGAGCGTGATCGCGTCGAGCTTGTACTCCCTGATGTATTCGTCGATGACGACGGAGATCTTGGCAAGCGTACGTTTGTTCTTCTCTGGCACCTTGGTAAAATCGGTATAGCGCTCAAGACGCTTGATCTTTTCCAAAACGGCAGGCTCGTCGTCCGCTTTGCTCTGCACTTTGAAAATGAGTTCGGACAGATCAAAGCTCTCCACGTTGATTCCGTAGCGCTGGAGGGTCACCTCATCGAAGCGCACCGTCTTGAACGCCGTCGTGCGCGCGCCGATACAGCCGAGGTTAAAGCGCTTCATGCCCTTCACGATGCGGCATACGGCGGCGAAATCGTCGAGGTTCTGACGGAATGCCGCCGAGAGCGGATGCACGACGTGCGGCTTCATCACGGTGAACGGAATCCGATACTGATAGAACACGTCCGTCACCGAGAACTTGCCGCAGAAGGCGTCGCGGCGGTGTGCGAAGTCCATTTTCCCGATCTCGTCGGGATACGCCTGCATGAGAATGGGGACACCTGCGTCCTGCAGTGCCGTCACCGCGCCGTTCTCATCGATGAAGATGGGCATACACAAGATCACGCCGTCATACTCGCCCTCATGCGATTTGAGCCAGTCGTGATACTTTCTTCCCTCCTCGCGCGTCTCCACGGCGCCGTAGCGCGTCGCGTTTTCGTCCATGACGAGCACTTCGTGTCCTGCGTCCGTCACAGCCTTGATCATGTCCTGCCGCGCGCCCGCAATGAGCTCGGCAGGCATGAATCCGCGGTTCCCGAAAAACAGTGCAAATTTCATATCAATAAAACTCCTTCAGGGTTTGATAAAGTTTTCCGTACTTTTGATACTTGTCCGCATAGACCGCCCGATAGGTATCTTGCGGGACGTATTCATCCTTGTATTGCACGAAAATCCTGCGTGCGTCTGCGAGATTTCGGCACACGCCCATCGCCGTGGCAGAGAGCATGGCGCAACCGCAGAGCCCGCCCTCCGACGAGCGCAGCGTGCGGACGGGAAGTCCTAAGATGTCGCTTTTGATCTGAAGCCAGAGGGCTGAATTGGCTCCGCCGCCCGTTGCGGTCATCTCCTTTACGACGATCCCGAATGGCCGCGCCGCCTCCAGATTTAATTTCATCTCAAAGGACGTTCCCTCCAGAATGGCGCGATACAGATCGAGATCGGTCGTCTCCTTGGTAATGTTGAGGAAGGCGCCCTTCGCGTTCCTGTCCTGGAAGGGCGTGGCACAGCCCGCTAAATAGGGAAGCATCAGAACGTCCGTAGGCGCGCGGTCCTTCCCTTCCAGATAGGCAAACTGCCGCGTTTCATTTCCCTGATATCCGTGAAGAATGTCGCGGCGGAACCAGTTTACAACCACGTTGGAAGTGTAGTTGAACATATACGTGCAATAGAAATCTTTGAGAAAGGGAACGACGCAATAGCCCATCTCGCCGAATCGAAGATCGGTCGGCGCGCGGTCGAATACGGCGGTAATGCACTCTACCGTACCCATGCCGTCCGCCGCTTCGCCGCCCGCAATGACGCCCGCGCCGATCGTCGCGCAGATCTGATCGTGACTTCCGAGAACAAGTTTGCAGCTCCCGCGAATCCCAAGCTCACGCCTGACGCTTTCCCGAAGTTCCCCCACAACGCTGCCCGTCGGCATGGGACGGGAAAACAGCGTCTCGGAGATGCCGAGCGCCTGCAAAATCTCCGATGAAAATTTCCTTTCATGTACGTCAAAGACGCCTGTCCGCGCCGCAAGGGAGAAATCGATGACGCGCTCGCCCGTCAAAAGATACCCGAGATAATCGCAGATGAGCAGGAGCTTGTCCGCCCTTTCGTACAGCTTTGGACGGTTCTCACGGATCCAGAGGAGCTTGCTCACCGAGTACATCGCATTGGGCGTCGTTCCCGTCACCGCAAACAGGCGTTCATTCCCGATCTCATCGCGCAGAATTTTTGTCTGTTCCTCGCCGCGGGGGTCGGTATAGAGCATGGGATAAAAAAGAAGCTTGTCCTCTTTGTCAAGCAGGACAAAGGACTCCCCGAACGAGGAAATACAGACACAGGCGTAGCCTTTTGGGGCCATCTCCTTCATCATGGAAAACACACGCGTGCAGATTCCGACGATGTCGACATAGCTCTCCCCGTCCTGCTCCGCGAGCGGATATTCCTCGCTCTTGTAGGCGAGAATTTCTCCCTTTTCGGAAAAGAGCTGACACTTGCAGCACGTCGTGCCGACGTCAAGGCTTAAGAAATTCATTTCCGCCCTCCTTTTCTTCCATTATAGTTGATTTTTTTGTCCGAATATAGTATCATTTGTATTGAGATATGGTAATTTCGTATCGGAGTTTACGAGAATGAAAACGTATGATCTGCAAAAGATGCAGGAACTTCTGCACGACTTCTACAATCTGACGGGCATTAAAATCTGCATCTACGACAGCGCAGAAAACGAACTGTGCTATTATCCCGAGAAACTCACGCCTTTTTGCCGCGTGTTGCGCGAACACAAGGACATGGACGAAAAATGCCGCGAATGCGACAAGCGGGCCTTTGAAGAGTGCAAAAAGTCGCACCGACGAGCGGTTTATACCTGTCATGCGGGGCTTCTGGAATGTTTTTCCCCTATTCTGTACGGGGAGAAAATCATCGGCTATATCGTCATCGGACAGATCCGCTTGAATCATGCCGCACATGTTGAGACAGACGGACGGCTCGCCGATCTCTTTGACGCACTGCCCGTTTTGCCGATGGATAAAATCAACTCCGCGATCCGCATCCTCGACGCCTGCGCGGGATACGAGTATCTGAAGACGCTCGTCTCCG
>CAJFMF010000073.1 GCA_904391375.1 Candidatus Gallimonas faecavium
CGAAATCGATTACAATGGTACTGTACAAAAGAGCCTTCTGAAAGGAGGGAATATGGCGAAAAAAAAGATCGTGAATGTCGATCCTGCGGCGCAGGCGGCATATGATAAGGGGCGTGCGCACTATCGGGCGCAGGAATACGATCTTGCGTTTTTGTGTTTTTTGCAGGCGGCGGACATGGGCCATGCCGAGGCGGAGAACTTCGTCGGCTGTTGTTATGAAGCGGGGCAGGGCGTTGCGCGCAACGATGCGGAGGCGGCGACCCGCTACCGCCATGCGGCGTGGCACGGGAACGTGTTTGCGCAGTATAATCTCGGCGCCTGCTATGCGGACGGCCGCGGCGTTCCCCGCGACGACAAGGCAGCGTTTGAGTGGTTTCGGCTCGCGGCGGAAAACGGCTATTCGGTCGCCCAGCACCGCACGGGGATCTGCTGTTTTGGCGGGATCGGGACGGAGCGCAATGCGCGGGACGCGGTGATGTGGTTCCGCCTTGCGGCGCAGCAGGGCGACGCGCGTGCGCGGTGCGATCTCGGGAGCTGTTACTACGCGGGCAAGGGCGTGGAACAGAGCGCGGGAAAGGCATTCCGCTGTTTTCGGGCGGCTGCGTTCAAGGGGTGTGCCGAGGCATTCAACAACCTCGGATATTGCTTCCGGTTCGGGCATGGCGTGCGGAAGAGCGAAAAGCGCGCGTTCCGCTGTTTCCGTGCCGCGGCACGCCGCGGCTGTGCGGGGGCGCAGTACAATCTGGGACTTTGCTACGCGTCGGGACACGGCGTCGCGCAGGACACACAACTCGCCGTCGAATGGCTCAACCGAGCGGCGGAGAGCGGCTATCCCGCGGCGTCGGACATTCTGCAGAGCCTCCGCCTTCAGACGGAGATGCAGACCAAACCGCTGCTCCAATGACCGCCGCAACGCCCTCTTTTAGACGGGCGGCGGGGACAGGACGGCATTGCACCGCGCGGCATTGCATGGCGCGGACACTTGCCGAAAGCCTTGTATAAGACGGGATCGCATAATGCTGCATTGTTTTGTGCGGGCATTTTTGCGCAGACGGCGGCACATATCGCACCGTTTCTCCAAAGAGACGGCGGAAAAACGGGAGGCACAATGCGTGAAAAGACGGAAGGGCGCGGCGGACGGAAGGCGGATGTCTGGACGGCGCTGGCGGACGGGACGCGGCGGAAGATCGTCCTTTTGCTCAAACATCGGCCGCATACGGCAGGGGAGCTTGCCGATCAGTTTGAACTGTCGGGAGCGACGGTATCCCATCATCTCGGTGTCCTGCGGGAGAGCGGCCTGATCGTGTGCGAACGGCGGGGGCAGACGCTCATCTATTCGCTGGACAAAGCGGCGATGCAGGCGTTTTCGCGCGCCGTGAGCGAGCTTGTAAAGTGACGGCGGGGCAATGCTCCGTCGGGCAGAGCGCCAAAGCGCGGACAGCGGCGTAAATTCATCGGAATTCAACGGGCGGCGGGCCTTTTTTCCGGAAAGGAGGGCGCGACAGCCCGTTTTTGCTTGCATTTTTTCATAAAAAGCGATATAAATATTTCCGCTATGAAAACCAATCCGTCTCACGCCGCGCCGCACGATCCGCAGGAACTGCCCGCGGCGGAAAAATCGATCTCCGCTCCCGTCACGGGGCAGGGAGAGACTGCCCCTGCCGTCTGTTCCGGACAAGGAGGGGCTTCGGCCGTTGTCTGTTCGGCGCAAGGGGAGTCCGGGACTGCCGGCGATGCGCATCAGGCGCAGACGCCGTTCGAGGGGACGCCGTCGGGGCGGCCCTCGCTTTCCGAACGCATTCTCGGACAGCTGAAGAGCCACGTCGTGCTGCTTGTCGCGATCGTCGCGGCGGCGGTGACGTGCTTTTTCGTGCCGCCCGACGCGGGCTATGCCGATTACTTCGACCTCAATACGCTCTCCTGCCTCTTTTGTACGCTTGCAGTCGTCAGCGCGCTGAAGGAGCGCCATTTCTTTGAATGGCTCTCGGGCAAGATCGTCACGGCGTTCGGCAACATGCGCCGCGTGACGTTCGCGCTCGTCTTTGTCACCTATTTCGGCTCGATGATCATGGCGAACGACATGGCACTCGTCACCTTTCTCCCGCTTGGGTACTATGTGCTCTCCTCCTGCAACAAGCCCAAGTACACGGCGTTCGTCTTTGTCATGCAGAACGTCGCCGCCAACCTCGGGGGAATGCTCACGCCCTTCGGCAATCCGCAGAACCTCTATCTGTATTCCTATTACTCCATCGCCGCGGCGGACTTCTTTGCCATCATGGCGCTTCCCTTCGCCGTCGCCTTCGTCCTGATCGCGGGAACGTGCTTTGTCATCAAACCCGAGCCCGTCCGCCTGGAGACGCCGCCCGCAAAGGCGCCCGTCGTCTGGCGCATGGTCGTCTACTTCGTGCTGTTTGCACTCTCGGTGATGATCGTCTTTCGCGTTTTTCCCTGGTACGTCGGCGCCATTTCGGTAACGCTTGCGCTCCTGATCCTCGAACCGCGCAGCTTTTTGCGCGTCGATTACGGACTGCTCCTCACTTTTTGCGCCTTCTTCATCTTCTCGGGAAATCTCGCCCGCATCCCCGAGGTGCGCGCATTTTTAAGCGCCCTCGTCGGCGCGTCCGCGCTTCTCGTCGGAACGGCCTCCTGCCAGGTCATCAGCAACGTGCCGTCCGCCGTCCTGCTCTCCCGCTTCACGAACGATTACCGCAGCCTGCTCGTCGCCGTCAACATCGGCGGCCTCGGGACGCCCGTCGCCTCGCTCGCAAGTCTCATCACCCTGGGCGAGTTCCGCCGCCGCCGTCCCGGCCACACGGGGAAATACCTCGCTCTCTTTTCGCTCATCAACTTCTCGTTCCTCGCCGTCCTCATCGGCACTGGGTTCCTCAACGGCCTCATCTTTGCCTGAACGCGTGCCGTATGTTTTGCTTGCCGTACGTTCTGCGCGCTGTGTGAGCGCGCGCCGCATGTTTTGCTTGCCGTACGTTCTGCGCGCTGTGTGAGCGCGCGCCGCGTGTTTTGCACGCCGTGTGAATGTGCATCGTACATTCTTCGCGCCGCATTTGGTGCCGCGGCCCCCGAGAGCCGAATGAAAAGCCCTGCAAAGAGTCCCCGTGCGGGCGGTTTTTGCCGCAGGGCGGAAAAAATCTGCAAAAGTGCTTGAAATTCGCGCGGGCGCGTGTTATAATGGGGTATCGTCGGAGAGGAGGCTGTGCGCATGAAGAGCATGACGGGATACGGAAGAAGCACCGTAAGCGAGGGCGGCATCGAGCTGACGGCGGAAGTCAAGTCAGTCAACAACCGCTTTCTCGATCTTTCCGTCAAGAGTCCGCGCATCTTTCTTGCGCAGGAGGAGAAGATCCGAAGCACGGTGCGCCGCTATATCACGCGCGGGCATGTCGACGTCTTTCTCGCCTACACGGACAAACGGGAGAAGGAGAAGGCGTTCTCCGTGGATACGGGGATCGCGCGGGCGTATCGGGCGGCGGCGCAGGCTCTTGAAGAGGCGCTGCCCGGGGTGGTTGACGACACCTCGCTCACGTTCTATCTGCGGCTTCCGGACGTGGTGCGTGCGGAGGAGAGCGGCGAGGCGGATGAGGCGCTGATCGCGGTGCTTGACAAGGCACTGGAGGGCGCGCTTGTCTCGCTCACGCAGATGCGGGAGAAGGAGGGAGAGCGCTTAAAGGGCGATCTGCTTGCCCGCATGGAGACCATCGAGCGTCTCACCGAGGCGATCCGCGTGCGTGCGCCCGGCGTGGCGGCCGACTATCGCAAGAAGCTCACCGAGCGCATCGGGGAATTTCTTGCGGGGAAGGTGGACGAGACGCGTATCCTGACGGAGGCGGCGGTATTTGCCGACAAGTGCAACATCGACGAAGAACTCACGCGGCTTTTTTCGCACATCAAGGCATTCCGCGATATCTGCGTTCTTCCCGAGGTGGGGAGGAAGCTCGATTTCCTGGTGCAGGAATTCAACCGCGAATGCAATACGATCTGCAGCAAGTCGTCCGATCAGGAAGTGACGGCGCTCGCCCTCGACATGAAGAACGAGATCGAGAAAGTCCGCGAACAGATACAGAATTTGGAGTAACGCATGAGAAACGTTCTGGTTGTCATTTCAGGGCCTTCCGGTGTGGGCAAGGGGACGCTCGTGCGCGCCCTGCTCGCCGAGGACGACAAGCTGGTGGAGTCCGTGTCCTGCACGACGCGTGCGCCCCGCGCGGGCGAGGTAAACGGAAGAGAGTACTTCTTCATCTCCAAGGAGGAGTTCCGCGACCGCATTGCGGCGAACGATTTTTTGGAGTATGACGAGCATTTCGACAACTTTTACGGGACGCCGCGCTCCTTTGTGGAGCGGCAGCTCAAGGAAAAATCGGTGGTGCTCGAGATCGACGTCGTGGGCGGACTGAACGCCAAGCGTCTGATGCCGAAGAGCGCCGTGCTCATCATGGTGGCGCCGCCCTCGCTGGAGGAGCTGGAAAAGCGTCTTTCGGGCCGCGGTTCGGAGGACGAGGTGCAGTTGAACGAACGGATGCGCCGCGTCAGGTACGAGCTGGATCAGGCGCCGCTTTACGACTATGTGGTCGTCAACGACGATCTGCAGCGCGCCAAGCGTGAAATTCAAGATATTATCCGCAAAGAAAAGGAGAAAACGATATGATCAATGAACCTTCGGTAGACGCCCTCATTCGCAAGCTGGGCACGGAGGAGGAACCCGCCAGCCGTTACGAGCTGTGCGTGGTGGTTGCAAAGCGCACCCGTCAGATCATCGAACAGATGCAGGCGGCGGGAATTACGGAGCTCCCCGGGAAGCAGAAGGAGATCGTCCTCGCTTGCCAGGAGATCATGAACGGAAAGGTCACGGCATCGCACGACTGATGTGGACCGTGTCCGTACACAAAGGCGCCCCGGGCTGTTCGCGGGGCTTCTTTTGCATTTTCGGAAAAAGACATGATCTGTGAAGTCATCGTGGACATTGCACACAGCGAAGTGGACAAGATCTTCGACTATGTGTGCGACGTCCCCGTACAGGCGGGGGCGCGCGTTGCCGTTCCGTTCGGACGCAGCGCGGCGACGGGGTTTGTCATTCGGGTCAAGGAAACAAGCGACTATCCCGCCGATAAGCTGAAAAAGGTGTACCGCGTCGAGGAGGGGACGCCCGCTCTCAATGCGGAGTGCCTGTCCCTTGCCGCCGCCGTGGCAAAGCGCTATCGCGTGCCGCTCGCGCTCTCGCTCCGCCTGTTCATCCCGCCCGAAATGCGCACGGGGAAGGTCGCGGAGACCTATCGCACGTTTGCGCGTTTTGCGGAGGACGTCCTCATCAAAAACGCACCGCAGCAGGCGGCATGTCTTGCGTTTCTCCGACAGAACGGCGAGACGGACGCCGCCGTCCTGCGCGCCAAATTCGGCGGTGCGGTCAATGCGCTCGTCAAAAAGGGCGGGATTGTGCTCGAAAAGCGCCGCGTCCTGCGCGATCCCTACAAGGACGTGGAGGGCAAGGCGGCCGAACACGCCCTCACGCAGATGCAGCGGCGCGCCGTGGAGGCCGTTCAGGGAACGGACAAGACGGTCACCTTGCTGCACGGCGTCACGGGGAGCGGCAAGACGGAGGTCTACCTCACGCTCATCGCAGACGCGCTGCAAAAGGGAAAGACGGCGCTCTTTCTCGTCCCCGAGATCTCGCTGACGCCCCAGATGCTCGCGCAGCTGCGCGCGCGGTTCGGCTCCGCCGTCGCCATTCTGCACAGCGGACTGTCCGCAGGCGAGCGCTTCGATGAATGGCAGCGCCTGCGGGAGGGGAGTGCGCGCATCGCCGTCGGGGCGCGCTCTGCCGTGTTTGCCCCCGTGGAGAACGTCGGTATCCTTGTCATCGACGAGGAACACGACGGCAGCTATTCCTCCGAGACGGCGCCCCGCTACAACACCTTCGACATCGCCTTTCTGCGGGCAAGATACAACGGCTGTAAATTGGTTCTCGGCAGTGCGACGCCCTCCGTGGAGACGTACAAACGCGCCCTGGACGGCGAGTTTGCCCTCGTCCGGATGCCCGACCGCATCAACGCCCGTCCGCTTCCCGACGTCAACATCGTCGACATGCGGCGGGAGGTCAAGCGCGGCAATCCCTCGCCCTTTTCCGCAGCGCTCCGCGAACGCCTCGCCGCCACCCTTTCGGAGGGGCAGCAGGCCATCCTCTTCCTCAACCGAAGGGGGTATTCCCAGACCGTCCTCTGCCGCGACTGCGGGTATGTCGCCAAGTGCGAACAGTGCGACGTCTCGCTCACCTACCACAGCGAGGAGAACTGTCTCAAATGCCACTACTGCGGCGCGCGCTATAAGATGCTCACGGCCTGTCCCTCCTGCGGCGGAACGCACATCTACTACGCCGGCACGGGAACCCAGCGCGTCGTCGGCGATCTCAAAAAGCTGTTCCCGTCTGCGCGCATTCTGCGCATGGACAACGATACCACCAGCGGAAAAGAGGGGCACTATCGCATTCTCAGACAATTCGCCGAGCGGAAGGCGGATATCCTCGTCGGCACGCAGATGGTCGCAAAGGGACATGACTTTCCGCTCGTCACGCTCGTGGGGATCCTCGATGCGGACATGAGTCTGCACTTCCCCGATTACCGCAGCAACGAACGCACTTTCCAGCTCGTGACACAGGTCGCGGGCAGAAGCGGCCGCGGAAGCGAACGGGGGGACGTCGTTCTTCAGACATACGATCCCGATAACGCCTTCCTCCGCTTCGCCGCCGCCTACGACTACG
>CAJFMF010000074.1 GCA_904391375.1 Candidatus Gallimonas faecavium
AATTTTGTATGGAAAAGAAGATCAAGAAAGTTGTTCTCGCATACTCGGGCGGACTGGATACCTCCATCATCATCCCGTGGCTGAAGGAGAATTATGATAATTGCGAAGTCATCGCGGTTTCGGCGGACGTCGGGCAGGGAACGGAGCTGGACGGGCTGGAAGAGAAGGCCATCAAGACGGGCGCTTCCAAGCTGTATGTGCTCGATCTGAAAAAGGATTTCGTGGAGAACTACATTTTCCCGACCATGCAGGCAGGTGCGGTGTATGAGGACAAATACCTTCTCGGGACGTCCTTTGCGCGGCCTGTGATCGCGAAGGCGGTTGTGGACATCGCGAAGAAGGAAGGCGCCGACGCCATTTGCCACGGCTGCACGGGCAAGGGGAACGATCAGGTGCGTTTTGAGCTGACCATCAAGGCGTTTGCGCCCGAGATGACGATCATTGCTCCTTGGCGGATCTGGAACATCAAGAGCCGTGAGGAGGAGATCGAGTACGCGGAGGCGCATAACATTCCGCTCAAGATCAACCGCGAGACGAACTATTCCAAGGACAAGAACCTGTGGCATCTCTCGCATGAGGGACTCGATCTGGAAGATCCCGCAAACGAGCCGCAGTATGAAAAAGAGGGGTTCCTTGAAATGGGCGTTTCGCCCGTCAAGGCGCCCGATAAAGTGAGTTACGTCACCATTCACTTTGAAAAGGGCGTTCCCACCGCGATCGACGGAAAGGAGATGGGGGCGGTCGAGATCGTCGAGACGCTCAACAAGGTCGGCGGCGAGAACGGCGTCGGGCTTGCCGATCTCGTGGAAAACCGTCTGGTCGGCATGAAGTCGCGCGGTGTCTATGAGACGCCCGGCGGCACCATCCTCTACGAGGCGCACAGGCTGCTCGAGACGATCTGTCTTGACAAGGCGACCATGCATTATAAGCAGCTCATCGCGGTCAAATTCGGCGAGATGGTGTACGACGGTCAGTGGTTCACGCCGTTGCGTGAGGCGCTCTCCGCGTTCGTCTCCAAGACGCAGGAGACCGTGACGGGCGACGTCAAGCTGCGCATCTATAAGGGCAATGTCACCAACGCAGGCATTACCTCTCCCAATTCCCTGTACAGCGAGGACATCGCGACGTTCTCGGACGACGGCGGCGCCTATTCGCAGAAGGATGCCGAGGGCTTCATCAATCTGTTCGGCCTTCCTCTCAAAGTCAAGGCATTGCTCGACCAGAAGAAGCTCAAGTAATCGCGGCGCGGGTGCGCAGAACATGATCAAAGTATTTATCGACGGGAGTGCGGGGACCACGGGTCTCCGCATTCGCGGAATGTTGGAAAAACGTGCGGATGTATCGCTCATCACGCTTTCCGAGGAGGCGCGCAAGGACACGGCGGCGCGCAAAGATGCGCTCAATGCCGCCGATGTCGCGTTCCTGTGCCTTCCCGACGACGCGGCGCGCGAGGCCGTCTCCCTTGTGGAAAACGACAACACGATCGTCATCGACGCCTCGACGGCGCACAGGACCTCTCCTGCGTGGGCATACGGATTTCCCGAACTCTCCGCGCAGCATCGTGCTGCGATCGCGCACGGAAAACGCATTGCAAATCCCGGGTGTTATGCTTCGGGATTTATTGCGCTCGTCTATCCGCTGATTGCGGCGGGCATCGTTTCGCCCGATTATCCCTTTGTCTGCCATGCCGTCAGCGGCTATTCGGGGGCGGGCAAAAAGGTGATCGCCGAATATGAAGCGGCGGACAGACCCGCCTGCTACGATACGCCGCGGCTGTATGCGCTCGGACAGCAGCACAAGCACCTTCCCGAGATGAAGGCGGTCTGCGGCCTCACGCGTACGCCTGTCTTCAATCCCTATGTGTGCGACTACTACTGCGGCATGACGGTAAACGTCCCGCTCTTTGCTGATCTGCTCGCCAAGCGCATGACGGCGGAACAGTTGGAGGAAGTGTACCGCGCGCATTATGCGGGACAGCGGTTCGTGAAGGTAGGGAAAGAGCCGAGCGGATATGTGTCGGCCAATACGCTCAACGGGACGAACGATCTCGAGATCCTCGTCAACGGGAACGAGGAGCGTATCTTGCTCACCGCAAGGCTTGACAATCTCGGAAAAGGCGCCTCCGGAGCGGCAATTCAGAACATGAATATCGCGCTCGGACTTGACGAAGGCGTTTCATTGTGATATAATAGCAAGGATAAGATTATGCTGAAAGAAATTGCGGGCGGCGTGTGTGCGCCCAAGGGGTTCAAAGCAAACGGGATCCATTGCGGGATCCGCAAAAATAAGGTCAAAAAAGACCTGGCGCTCATCGTTTCCGACGTGCGCTGTCATGTCGCGTGCGTCTATACGACCAACCTCGTCAAGGGCGCTCCCATTCTCGTCACACAGAAAAACGTCTCCGACGGCTTTGCACAGGCGGTCATCGTCAACAGCGGGAACGCCAACACTTGCAACGCGGACGGCGTCGAGATCGCCGAAAAGATGTGCAAGCTCGTGGAAGAATACACGGGCGTCTCGGCAAAGGACGTCGTCATCGGATCGACGGGCGTCATCGGACAGCCGCTTTCGGTAGAGCCCATTGCGGCGGGAATGCCGTCGCTTGTTGCAGGGCTCGGCGCAAACAGCGATGCAGCGGCGGAAGCCATCATGACGACGGATACCGTCAGAAAACAGATCGCGGTCTCCTTCCTGTTGGACGGTAAGGAGTGTCATATCGGCGCTATCTGCAAGGGTGTCGGCATGATCTGCCCCAATATGGCGACCATGCTCATGTTTATCACGACGGACGCGGCAATCTCCTCCGCCATGCTGCAGAAGGCGATCTCGGCGGACGTGGCCGACTCGCTGAACATGCTCTCGGTGGATCGGGACACCTCCACCAACGATACGCTCTGCGTCATGGCGAGCGGCCTTGCGGGCAATGCGGAAATCACAGAGGAAAATGCCGACTATGCGGCGTTCTGTGAAGCACTGCATGCCGTGACGACGTCCATGTGCAAAAAACTTGCGGCGGACGGCGAAGGGGCGACAAAACTCATCGAGTGCCACGTGCAGGGGGCGGGCAGCAAACAGGATGCGCGCATTGCGGCGAAGTCGGTCATCAATTCCAACCTCGTCAAGGCCGCCATGTTCGGCGCCGACGCCAACTGGGGACGCGTGCTGTGTGCGCTCGGGTATTCGGGCGCAAAGCTCGATCCCGATCGGGTGGACGTCGTGTTCCGCTCGGCGGCGGGCAGCGTGGAAGTCTGCAAGAACGGCCGCGGCGTTGCGTTTTCCGAGGAGACGGCAAAGAAGGTGCTCTCCGAAAAGGAGATCGTCATCGATGTAAGCCTCGGCGACGGAAACTTCGATGCGACGGCGTGGGGCTGCGACCTTACCTATGACTATGTAAAGATCAACGGAGATTACAGGACGTGATCGGAAAAGAAGAACAGGCGGAATTTCTCTTAGAGGCAATGCCCTATATCGAGAAATACCAGAATAAAATTTTGGTCGTCAAATATGGCGGAAATGCCATGACGGACGATACGCTCAAACAGCTTGTCATGCGCGACATGACGCTTTTGCGTTTCGTTGGGATCAAGGTCGTGCTCGTTCACGGGGGCGGGCCTGAGATTTCGCAGACCATGAAGCGCATGGGAATCGAATCCCGATTTGTCAACGGTCTGCGCTATACCGACGAGGAAACGGCCGAAGTCGTGCGCATGGTGCTTGCGGGCAAGGTCAACAAGAGCCTTGTGCATATGCTCGGCGCGATGGGCGCGCGTGCGATCGGGATCTGCGGCATCGACGGGAATTTGTTGAAGTGCAGCAAAGAGAGCGAAGAACTCGGCTTTGTCGGCAAGATCGAACAGGTCAATACCCACATTCTGACGAGCTGTCTGGACGCGGGGTATCTTCCCGTTGTTTCCACGATCGGCTATGACGACGAGGGCAATATCTATAACGTCAATGCCGATACGGCGGCTTCCGCCATTGCGGGCGCACTCAAGGCAGAGAGCCTTATTCTCATGACCGATGTGCGCGGGCTTTTGCGTTCGCGCGACGACGAATCCAGCCTGATCAAGAAAGTGTATGTCTCGGACATTCCTTCGCTCATCAAGGAGGGCGTCATTTCGGGGGGAATGATCCCCAAAGTCAACTGTTGTCGGGATGCCATCCGCAACAGCGTGGGCCGTGTCTTCATCACGGACGGCAGAGTCAAACATTCCATATTGCTCGAGCTTCTCTCGGACGAGGGGCTGGGTACGATGTTCGTAAAAGGTGACTGATTTTTTCAGGCACCCATTTTTACGATTATAAGGAGTATCATGGATTTTCAGAAAATCAAGGAACTGGACGACGAATATCTCGCAAAGACGTATGCCCGCTTTCCGGTCGCGCTCGTAGGGGGCAAGAACGCCACGCTCGTGGACAGCGAGGGAAAGCAATACATCGATTTCGGCGCGGGGATCGCGGTGAACATCTTCGGCGCAAACGACGAGGAATGGAAGGCCGCCGTCATCGATCAGCTCGGAAAGATTCAGCACGTCAGCAACTATTACTATGCGGAGCCGCAGGTGCGGCTCGCCAAGCTGCTCTGTGAGCGGACGGGCGCCAAGCGCGTGTTCTTTTCCAATTCGGGCGGGGAGGCAAACGAGTGCGCACTCAAAGCGGCGCGCAAGTATTCCTTCATGAAATACGGCGAGGGAAGAAGCCGCATCGTCTCCTTAAAGAACAGCTTTCACGGACGGACGCTCTTCACGCTGACTGCGACGGGACAGGATGAGTTCCACAAATATTTCGGGCCGTTCGTTCCCGATGTCTCCTATGCCGCTGCCGAGATCGACGACGTCATCCGCGTTGCTGGCAAGGATACCTGCGCCGTCATCATCGAATGTGTGCAGGGGGAGAGCGGGGTCACTGCTCTGCCGAAGTCCTTCGTCACGGCGCTCTCGCGCTGGTGTACGGACAACGACGTGCTCCTCATCTGTGACGAGGTGCAGTGCGGAAACGGCCGTTGCGGGACGCTCTATGCCTACGAACAGTACGGCATCACGCCCGACATCGTCACGACGGCCAAGGGCCTTGCGGGCGGACTGCCCATCGGCGCATGTCTCTTCTTTGAACGCGCGCAGGATGCCTTTTCGGCGGGGGATCACGGGTCGACGTTCGGCGGAAATCCCGTCTCCTGTGCGGGGGCGGTCAATGTCATCCGTCGGATTACACCTGAATTCCTGCTCGAAGTACAGGGCAAAGCGGCCTATCTCCGCGCAAAGCTCAAAAATCTCGAGGGCGTGAAAGAGGTCACGGGACTGGGCATGATGATCGGTCTGGAGATCGACAAAGATTCCAAACAGGTCGCAAAAGCCTGTCTCGAAAAGGGACTTCTCGTGCTCACGGCGCACAAGCGCCTGCGCCTCGTTCCGCCGCTCACCATTACGAAGACAGAGATGGACGAAGGGTTGTCCATCCTCAGGGAGGTACTCAGATGAAGCATCTTTTGAAACTTGCGGATCTTTCGCGTGAGGAGATCCTGTCCATTCTCAACCTTGCCGATCAGCTCAAATACGAGCGCAAGCATGGCATTTTCAAGGAATATCTGAAGGGGAAGAAGCTGGGCATGATCTTCCAGAAGTCGTCCACCCGTACGCGCGTGTCCTTTGAGGTCGGCATGTACGAGCTCGGCGGAAATGCACTCTTTTTGTCCAACCGCGATCTTCAGATCGGACGGGGCGAGCCCGTTCAGGATACGGCGCGCGTGCTTTCCCGCTACCTCGACGCCATCATGATCCGCACGTTCGCCCAGCAGGAAGTGGAAGATCTCGCACGGTACGGCTCCATTCCGATCATCAACGGACTGACCGACTACTGCCATCCCTGCCAGGTACTCGCCGATCTCATGACCATCCGCGAGCGCAAGGGGACGTTCAAGGGCCTGAAAATGTGCTTTGTCGGCGACGGCAACAACATGGCAAATTCTCTGATGGTCGGGGCGATCAAGACGGGGATGTCCTTTGCGATCGCCTGCCCCGAGGGATATGAGCCGGATGCCGACCTCATGGCATGGGCCAAGGAAAACGGCTCGTTCACCATGACGCGTGACGTCAAGGCCGCCGCGGCGGATGCGGATGTCGTCTACACCGATGTGTGGGCGTCCATGGGGCAGGAAGAGGAAAAAGCAAAGCGCGAAAAGGCATTTGCCGGATACCAGGTGAATGCGGAGACGATGGCGGTTGCAAAACCCGATGCCATGGTACTCCACTGTCTGCCCGCGCACCGCGGTGAGGAGATCACCGCAGACGTCTTTGAGGCACATGCAGACGAGATCTTTGAAGAGGCGGAGAACAGATTACACGCGCAGAAGGCAGTTCTGTGCAAAGTGATGAAATAACTAGGGAGAGCTTATGTACAAAAAAGTCTATCTCACGCTGGAGAACGGCAAAGTGTTTGAAGGGTATTCCTTCGGCGCGGAAAAGGAAGTGATCGGGGAACTCGTCTTTACGACGAGCATGACGGGCTACATTGAAACGCTCACCGATCCGAGCTATTACGGACAGATCGTCACGCAGACGTTTCCGCTCATCGGCAACTACGGGGTGATCCCCGCCGATCAGGAGAGCAGGAAATGCTGGCTGACGGCATACGTCGTGCGGGAGAAGTGCGATACGCCTTCCAATTTCCGCTGTGAGATGACGCTGGAAGAGTTTCTGAAGAAAGAGGGGA
>CAJFMF010000075.1 GCA_904391375.1 Candidatus Gallimonas faecavium
CGATGCGCTGGAGACGATCGGCGCTTCCGCCTTCCAGGACTGTCCGCTTCTGGAAAGCGTTTCCTTCGGCGATTCGCTCGATGTCATCGGAAATGAGTCGTTCTATGCTTGCACATCGCTCAAGAGCATCGACATTCCCGACAGCGTCTCCACGATCGGGGCGTATGCCTTCGGCGATTGCTCTGCTCTGGCGGATATCTCGATCGGGAGCGGTGTCTCTGAGATCCAGGTAGCCGCCTTCTACGGGACACAGCTCTGGAATTCCTATGCAGAGGGGACGGTCGTCTATGTGGACGGTTGGGCCGTGGATTACAAGGAATTTACCACGGAGCCGGCCGAAGTCCCGACGGTGGGCATCGATGACGGCACCATCGGCATCGGCGATCAGGCGTTTGTCTCCTGCTCCGCATTTGACACCATTATCCTTCCGGACACCGTCCGCTATATCGGCTCGTACGGGTTCGGCTATTGCACCAACCTCGTGGGCATTGTCATCGGAACGGGGCTGGAAGTCATCGGCGACTACGCGTTCCTGGCCTGCAGCAGTCTGTCCAATGTGCGTATGGGCGGAAACCAGGTCCTGCGGGAGATCGGAGATTATGCCTTCTATGGCTGTTCGCGCCTTGCGTCGGACGACGTGGCTCTTCCCGACAGCGTCGTGTCGATCGGCACCTATGCCTTCAATAAGACGGCGGCATGGGATGCGGGCGGACTCATCATCGTCGATAACTGGGTAGTCGGATACAACGGAGCGGCGTTTTCCGTTGTTATCCCCGAAGATCTCGGCGTCGTCGGCATTTCCAACTATGCGTTCTACAACTGCGACGTCCTCTCGAGCATCACGCTGCCGAGCACGATCCGCTATATCGGCCGTGCGGCGTTCTACGGATGTGCGGCCCTTGAAAGCATCGTGATCCCCGACGGCGTTACCGCGATCAACGACTATACGTTCTACGGATGTCTTTCGCTGACGAACGTGCAGATCCCCGACAGCGTGACGCAGATCGGGCGCTCGGCGTTCTACTCCTGTCAGAGCCTGAACAAGATCGATTTGCCTGCACAGCTCCTGTCGATCGGCGATTATGCGTTCTATAAGAATTCGCTTCTGTCGATCAGCATTCCCGACTCCGTGCAGTATCTCGGGGACAACAGCTTCTACGGCTGCTTCCTGTTGCAGAATGTCCATATCGGCGCAGGACTGACGTACTTCGGCGAGCGTGCGTTCCGCAACTGTCTCCTGCTCACCACGCTGACCTTTTCGGAGGGCTTGCAGGAGATCGGCGAACGCGCCTTCCAGGGCTGTTCCATGACATTCCAGGAGCTTATCCTGCCCGACAGTGTGCGCAAGATCGGCAACTATGCCTTCTATGGCTGTGAGGCGCTCGCCTCGGTTGACTTCGGAAGCGGCCTCAAGGAGATCGGCACACACGCGTTTGCCGGCTGCATCGCACTGAACCATTTGTATATTCCAGACAGCGTCGAGACGATCGGCACGCAGGCCTTCCGCGGCTGCACCGCGCTCAGCGATGCCGTCCTCGGAAACGGACTTACTTCGGTCGGAAATCATGCCTTCTACGGTTGCACAAAACTCACGATTTATTCCTCGATGACGCAGTCCTCCGAGGGCTGGGCAAGGTTCTGGAACTCGTCGTTCCGTCCTGTCGTATGGGGTTGCACGCTCTCCGATGAGGGATACGTCCTCTCCTATACCAAGACAACGATCGAAGAGCAGGACGAACGCAAGCCGCTCTCCGCACCTTCGCGCGACGGATATGTCTTCGTCGGCTGGACCACCGTCAGCGGCGGCACTGCTGCGGAATACTCTGCGGAAGAACTCGTGAACGTCCCCGACGGCACGACCGTCTATGCAATCTGGGAAATTGCGCCCGAAACGCCCGATGTTCCAGAAACAACTCCTGACTCCGGGACACAGGCCTGAATCCAAGAATAAACAGGGCGCAAATCGTACCAACGATTTGCGCCCTGTATTTTTGTGCAAACAAACGATTGCATTTATTCCGCCGACTTGGGCTTTGTGTTGTCAAACGATTGCGTTTATTCCGCCGATTTGGGCGGGGTGCGCCTGTGTGCGGCTTTCCAGTCCTTGATCTCCTGCAGGCGGTTTTTGAATTTGCCCTCCAGGCCTTCCTCGGTAGGGGAATAATAGACGCGGTCGGCAAGGCTGTCGGGGAGACACTGCATATCGGTGAGTTTGTCCTGCGTATCGTGGGCGTATTGATAGCCCTTGCCGTAGTCCAGTTCCTTCATGAGTTTGGTGGGAGCGTTGCGGATGACGAGGGGAACGGGTTCGGCGAGCATGGTGAGGGCGTCTTTTTTGGCACGCTCGTAGGCGAGATAGAGGGCGTTGGATTTGGGCGCAAGCGAGAGGTACACGACGGCCTGCGTCAGGTGGACGGAGCATTCGGGCATTCCTATGAGGCGGCAGGCCTGAAAGGCGGCCACGGCGAGCTCCAGCGCGCGCGGGTCGGCAAGGCCGACGTCCTCGCTTGCGAAGCGGGTCACGCGGCGCGCGATGTAGATGGGGTCCTCGCCTGCTTCGAGCATTCTTGCCAGCCAGTACACGGCGGCGTCGGGATCAGAGTTGCGCATGGACTTGTGCAGCGCGGAGATGAGGTTGTAGTGTTCCTCGCCCTTTTTGTCGTAGAGAAGGGACTTCTTGGCGGTGCATTGTTCGATGGTCTCTGCGGTGACGATGGTCTTTGCTCCGTCGAGGGTGCCGTTGAGGACGGCCATTTCCAGGGTGGAGAGGGCGCTTCGGGCGTCGCCGTTGGCGAAGTTCGCGATGGCGCGGATGAGGTCGTCTCCGATCTCCACCTCCTGATTCCCGAAGCCGCGGGGGTCTTTGAGAGCGTGGTGCAGCAGTTCGCACAGCTCGTCGACGGAGAGCTCGTGCAGGACAAAGACCTTGCAGCGCGAAAGAAGCGCGCCGTTGATTTCAAAGGACGGATTCTCCGTCGTCGCGCCGATAAGGATGATGCTGCCCTTTTCCACATAGGGCAAAAAGGCGTCCTGCTGCGCCTTGTTGAAGCGGTGGATTTCATCCACAAAGAGGATGGTCTTCCCGCCGAACCGACGGTTCTTTTCCGCCTGTTCCATGACCTGCTTGATCTCTTTGATGCCGCTCGTGACGGCGGAGAAGTCAATAAAGGTCGCACGGGTGCGCTGTGCGATGATGCGCGCGAGCGTGGTCTTGCCGACACCGGGCGGCCCCCAGAAGATCATGGAGCCGATCTGATCGTTTTCGATGAGGCGGTGCAGAATTTTCCCCTCGCCCAAAAGGTGCTTCTGGCCGCAGTATTCTTCCAGCGTGCGCGGACGAATGCGCGCCGCCAGCGGCTGACTTGCCGTATCCTCGAAGAGCGTTCCCTGTTCCAGCATATGTGTCCTCTGATCCGTTGATTTCTGTTACCGACATTATATTTCATTTTTGACGAAATGTCAATTCGGTCCTTCTTTTTCTGCGACGGGCGCTCATTCCCCGCGCGTTACGATATCGGCCCTGAATTTACGTCTGAAAAAGATTTCCAAAGGATACCTCGAGAAGATGAAAAAACTGAGTGCGAGATGCGGCGTATGCCGATTTATGTTTCCGATTGTATTGCTGATCGTACTGTTTGCGGCGTTGGCGGGATGTGCACCGCAACCGCAGATGTATTCGGTGAGCTATCGCGTCGGAGACCATGCGGCGTCGGACGCATCCGTTCCGCAGACGGTTTTCTATGCGTCGGGAACGGTCATTTCCCTTGCGCAGGCGCCCGAAGCGGCGGACGGATGGAGCTTTTCCGCCTGGACGGACGCAAGCGCCGAATACGCTTCGGGCGCATCCTATACGGTGACGGGCGACGTCGTATTCACCGCTCTTTGGACGCCGTCCGCACAGCCCGAGCCAGAGCCTGAACCTGAGCCGGAACCGGAACCCGAACCTGAGCCGGAACCTGAACCGGAGCCCGAGCCTGCGGTGACGTTTACGGTGACGTTTGCGCTCGGCGAGCACGCCCACCCGAGCGCGGAGGTGCCTGCGGCGTGTACGGCGGAGGAAGGGGAGGCGGTCGCTCTGCCGACGGACATTGCGGGGGAGCGCGGGTATCGTTTTGACGGCTGGTATTTTGACGGGGAGCGGGTTTCGACGCCCTTTTTCCCGACGGCCGACACGCTTCTGGCGGCGCAATTCGTGCCGATACGCTATACGGTGACCTACGATGCGGCGGGCGCGGAGAATCCGAACGCGGTGTACGAATATACCGTAGAGGACGCGGATATTTTGTTGTCGGATGCAACCAGGCGCGGGTACACCTTCGCGGGCTGGCTGGACGAGCGGACAGGGGATGTCGTGGAGGTTCTGCATACCTCGCGTGCGGAAGACATTGTGTTGCGGGCGCTGTTCACGCTCAATACCTATACGATCGTGTATGAGCTGGGCGGCGGAGAAAATGCCGCGGGCAATCCGCAGTCGTTTACGGTGGAGAGCGGCGACATCTCTTTACAGCCGCCGCATCGCGTGGGATATGATTTCCTCGGCTGGACATACGAGGATCAGATAGAGCCGCAGACGGAGGTGACGATCGTCTCGGGTTCGGTGGGTGACAGGACGTTTACGGCGCATTGGAAGCTGCATGAATATCTGCTGACAATCGACACCATTCCGCTGGTACGGCTGACGATGGGAGAACAATTTGCGCTGCCCGTTCCGACGCGGCGGCCCGACAGCACGTTTATGGGGTGGATGCAGGAAGGCGAGTTGCGCTATACGGCGCAGGAGAACGTATTCACGATGGGGACGGAGGACGTGACGCTCACGACGCGCTGGGCGGATCACGGCGCGATCGGGTCTGCTTCGGAGGCGCTTGCCGTCTTTCTGGACGAAGGCGCAGACGCGATGACGCTCTCTTCCGACATTGTGTTGGAGGAGCAGGTGTCGCTTTCGCGGGCATTTTCGCTGAATCTGGGCGGGCATACGCTCGTGTTTATGGCGGAGACCCTGTGCGGCATCTCATTTTTCGGAGACGGAAAGACGCGCGTCGCCATCGAGAACGGCACCATCGACTGCAGGTGCAAGGAGGACGCATCGGCCCGCGCGTGCGCCGTCACGGCGCAGAATGTCGTGCTGGCGGGGACGGGAGTACATTTGATTTCGGACGGTGCGGGTATTCTGATGCGTGCGGGCGAGCTTGCGCTTTCTTCGAGCACGATCACGGCGGAAGGAGAATTTGCGGTTGCGGCAGACCGTTCGCTCGGAGCCAGGGAGCCGATCGCCGTCTCTCTTTCGGACAGTACGCTGACGGCGGTCGGCGCGGAGAGCGCGGCACTCCTTCTGAACGGAAAGGGAACGTCCGTCCTTTCGGACAGCGTCCTGACGGGCGGAAGACAGGGGCTTGTCCTGCGCCGCGGCGATGCCTCGGTGAGCGGATGTACGATCGTCTCCCGCATGGAGGGAGACGGGTCGGCTTTTTCAGGCACATGGGGGAGCGGCGCGCAGGTTCCCATGGCGCCCGTCGTGATCGGCGATCGGGTCGGGGACGGCACGGATGCCAATCTCACCATGCGCGGCACGCAGGTCTTTGCGGGGGACAAGATCGGAAAGGGCATCATTGTCCTGTACGGGGAATCCGATCTGACGGGCGTTGCAAGGCTGTCCTATCTCTGCGACGATGCTCCGCTGCGCGAGATTGCCGCGGCGGGCGGCATCGCGTGTCACGGCGCCGCCTATGTGCTTGCGGGACATATCGAGGAATATCATGCCGCCAGAGAGGTCACCTGTACGTCGGACGGCTGGCTGGAATACTACTACTGTCCGCGCTGCGGAAGCTATTTTGACGGACAGGGCAACCTTACGGCATGGGAAGATTTGTTCCTGCCCAAGCCGGCGGAAGGACATTTCTTCGTCATTGAATATGACGCGGCGTCCTGCGTCCTCTCCTACGGATGCAGCCGCGGGGATGCGCCTGAGATCACCATGTATCTGGAGATCACTTCCGATCGCGGCGAGATCGTCCTCGGAGAAGACGCCTTCTCCTTTCGGAACGGAATGTTCTATGTCGATCTCTCTGCCATCACCGTCAAGGGACTGTATGGGGGAGAGAAGCTCGTCGGATTTCAGGTCGGAGGTCTGTACTGCGCACCCGATGCCGTGGTCAACATCAGTTATGCGAACGTCATTCACGCGGTCATCGATTCCATTTACGACTGACGCTTCGCGCTTTGACGAATGCGCAATGATTTCTGGAACAGCGGGCCCCTTTCCGTTCGGAAAGGGGCCCGCTGTTTTTTGCATGTTTTTGCGGGAAAAATCATTTCCCTCTTGACAACGGGGCGGAATATGGTATAATGATAACATATAAACGTTATAAGTTATTCTTTTATTTTCATTTGTTTTTATCAGAAAAAGTTTTTTCGGGATCGTGTTTGCAAACTAAAATGACGCTGAGGATTTTATGAGACGTATTTCCAAATTGCTGTTTTCGGCAGCGACGGCGATTTGCGCCTTTGTCTGCCTTTTTTGTATGTCTGCTTGCGGCGAACGGGAAGCGCCGCCTGCGGCGGAGGAGTACACGCTCACCTTTGTTTTGCCGACGGGGGCGGGGACGCTGCCTTCCGTGCGTGCGCAGGAGGGCGCGGCGATCG
>CAJFMF010000076.1 GCA_904391375.1 Candidatus Gallimonas faecavium
GACGAAAGGACGAAAAAACATCTTGCCAACCTCGGCGTTCTTGTGGATGCCACGGTGACGGTGCTCTCTGCATCGGGGGGAAGCACGGTGTGTCGCGTCAAGGAGGGGCGCCTTGCCCTGGACAGGAACGTTGCATCGCATATCTTTGTTGCCTGATCGAAAACCATTGTGGAGGTACATAGAAACAGTTATGGCAAAGTCTCTTGAGGATTTTGTCCCCGGGGAGAAGGGCGTCATCGTCTCGGTCTCCGGGGAGGGGCGCATCCGCCGCCGCCTGTTCGATATGGGCGTGACGCCCGGGGCGGAGGTCGTGATGCGCAAGAAGGCGCCGCTGGGCGATCCCATCGAGGTGACGCTGCGCGGCTATGAGCTGACTCTGCGCAAGACGGAGGCGGCGTGCGTGATGACGGAGGTGAGGAAGTGAAACAGTTCGCTCTGGCGGGAAATCCCAACAGCGGAAAGACCACGCTCTTCAACCTTCTGACGGGCTCTACGGCTTATGTGGGCAACTGGCCGGGCGTCACCGTCGATAAAAAGGTGGGTACCTACAAAAAGGGCGCCGAACCCGTGCAGATTGTCGATCTGCCCGGCATCTATTCGCTCTCGCCCTATACGCCGGAGGAGATCATCTCCCGCAACTTCATTCTGGAGGAAAAGCCCGCCTGCGTCATCAATATTGTGGACGCGACCAACCTCGAGCGCAACCTCTATCTGACCACACAGCTCATAGAGATCGACGTCCCCATGGTCATCGCCCTCAACATGATGGACGAGGTGGAAAAATCGGGGGATGCCGTCGATGCAAAGATGCTCGAGAAAAAGATCGGGCTGCCCGTCGTCGCGATCTCCGCACTCAAGGGGACGGGCATCAAGGAGCTGATGGACAGGGCGATCGCCGTTTCCAAGCAGCCGCGCGAGGGGGCGACCGTCTTAAAAGAATCCCCCGTTGCGCACCTCGTGCAGGACGTTGCCATCGCGCTGCGTGCGCAGGGGGTGGAAGCGCCCCTCTTCCATGCAGTGAAGCTCTCCGAATCGGATGAGATCGAAACCAAAATGCACCCTGAACTCGTCAGAATGGTGGACGAATTCAAGGCGACCTTCAAGGATGACGTGTTCGGCACCGACCTCGAGGCGGTCGTGGCGGACGCGAGGTACAAGTACATCTCCGCCAACTACTCTACTGCCTATCAGAAAAAGAACGGGAAGGGGGAAAAGCTCACGAGAAGCGACAGGGCGGACAAGGTGCTCACCCACCGCGTCTGGGGCATTCCCATCTTCATTGTCATCCTGTTTGCCATCTTTCACCTGACGTTTGCGGAGGATCTGTTCTATATCAGCGCGATGGCGGGCGGCCTGCCCACCCTGGAAGAGCTCGGCATGGACACGGAGAACGGCGCGGTTACGCTGCTCGCCTGTTTCTATGACGGCGCGGTATTCTCGCCGGGCGTCATCTTGACCAATTTGCTGAACTGGGTTCTCGAATGGATCAACGTCCTCGCCGATATGGCGTGCGCGAACGCCGCGCCGTGGGTGGGCAGCTTCGTGGTGGACGGCGTCCTGGGCGGCGTGTTCGCGGTGCTCGGGTTCATCCCGCAGATCCTCACCCTGTTCCTGTTCTTCTCCATTCTGGAAGATTCGGGGTACATGGCGCGTATCGCCTTCATCCTCGACAGGATCTTCCGCCGCTTCGGGCTCTCGGGCAGGGCGTTCATGCCCATGGTCATGGGCTTCGGCTGCTCGCTGCCCGCCATGATCAACACCCGTACCCTTGCGGACGATAAGGAGCGCACCTCCACAGTCCGCGTCATCCCGTTCTTCTCCTGCGGCGCAAAGCTGCCCATTCTGACGGCAGTTGCGGGCGCCATCGTCGCCTCGGCGGGGGTGGGCAATGCCGATGTCATCACGATGTGTATGTACCTTCTCGGCATCTGCACCGCCATCGTCACAGTCATTCTGATGCGCTCGACCACCATGCGCGGCGAAGTTCCTCCCTTCATCATGGAGCTTCCCGCCTACCACGCGCCGCGCTTTTCCTCCCTCATGATCCACCTGTGGGATAAGACGAAGCACTACGTCAAGAAGGCGTTCACCATCATCCTCGCCTCGACCATCGTCATCTGGTTCTTCTCCTCCTTCAACTGGAGCTGGGAGTTCCTCATCAACGAGGACGGTGACAACCTGCGCATGAGCGAGAGCATTCTGGGCTCTCTCGGAATGCTCATCCAGCCGCTCTTCACGCCGCTCGGTTTCGGTTCGCAGCTCGGGGAATTCGGCTGGGTGTTCGCCGTCGCCGCCATCACGGGGCTGGTCGCCAAGGAGAACGTCATCGCCACCTTCGGCACGCTTGCAGCCGCCATCGTCGGCTCGGTCATCTCGACGGAGGACGGCGTGGAGGAGGTCGTCGCCATGATCGAAGGAACGGGCATCGGCGTTCCCGCGCTCATCGCCTTCATCGCCTTCAATATGCTCACCATTCCCTGCTTTGCGGCGTGCGCCACGGCGCGGGCGGAACTGCCCAAGGGCAAGTTCAGATGGACGCTTCTGTTCTGGCTCGCAACGTCATATATTGTTTCCATGATGATCTATCTCATCGGTTCGTGGTGGTGGACGGCATTCATCTTCGCAGTGCTCATCGCCGCGGCGATCGCGGCGATCGTACTCTGGAACAGAAAACACCCGATCGCAAAAGCGGGTGCCGGTTCTGCCGGGCTGGAAGAGAATGCGCTTCGCGCGGAGGCGGCTGCCGCAAAAGGGGTCAGAAAATGACGTGGTATGAGATCCTCATCATCGTTGCCGCCTGCCTGATCGTCGTCGGCGTCATCGTCTCCGGCATTGTCCGCAAAAAGCAGGGGAAGTCGGGCTGCGACTGCGGCTGCAGCAGCTGCAGCGGGTGCGCGGGCTGTTCCTCCCGCAAGCCTGCGGCAAAGAAAGGGGAACAAACGACACAGCACACACAACAATCTCCATAAATCTTCGGAAAAGGGGAGCCGTTTGCGGCTTCCCTTTTTCCGTGCCTGCGTGCGGGGAATAAATCGAAAAACAAATGACGGCGATAAAATATTCGGAATAGTCGGAGGCGGATTGCGCGCCCCGCGGCGCGGCTGCGGCTTGACAGAACGGCTCCCGATTTGGTAAAATAGAGAGGAAACCCACGATAAAGACGCAAGGAGGCTCCCGTGATCTATTTTAACAACAAGTCCAACCTGCTGGAGGACACCATCTATCACTATGAATTGCAGGATGTGGCGGAGCCGGAGCTGTTCCGTGAGATGTACGACTACGAATCCATTCCCAAGATTGCCTTCAACAACCGACATGTTCCGATCAACATGCCGGACGAGATCTGGATGACGGACACGACCTTTCGGGACGGACAGCAGTCCACCTCGCCCTTTACGGTCAGGCAGATCGTCGATTTGTACAAGCTCATGTCCCGCCTGGGCGGGCCGAAGGGGCTTGTGCGGCAGTCGGAGTTCTTTGTCTATTCGGGGAAGGACAAAGAGGCGCTTCATGCCTGTCAGGACACGGGATTGCGTTTTCCCGAGATCACGACCTGGATCCGAGCCAATCCCAAGGATTTTGAACTCGTCAAAGAGGCGGGCGTCGCGGAGACGGGGATTCTGGTGAGCTGTTCGGACTATCATATCTTCAAGAAAATGCACCTGACGCGCCGACAGGCCCTCGATCAGTACCTCGGAATCGTCAAGAGCGCGCTTTCCTATGGCATTCGCCCGCGCTGTCACTTCGAGGACATCACCCGCGCGAGCTTTTACGGATTTGTCGTGCCGTTTGCGACCGAACTCATGAAGCTCTCGCGCGAGAGCGGAATCCCCATCAAGATCCGCATGTGCGACACGATGGGGTTCGGCGTATCCTTCCCCGGGACGTCGCTTCCGCGCAGCGTTCAGGGCATCGTGTACGGTCTGTATCACTATGCGGGCGTTCCGCACGAACTGCTCGAGTGGCACGGACACAATGACTTCTACAAGGCGGTCTCCAATGCCTCCACGGCGTGGCTGTACGGCGCGTCGGCGGTCAACTGTTCGCTTCTCGGGATCGGGGAGCGCACGGGCAACTGTCCGCTGGAGGCAATGGCGGTGGAGTACGCCTCCTTCCGCGGCACGATGGACGGCATGGACTTTACCGCCATCACGGAGATCGCCGACTACTTCGAGCGCGAGATCAACTACAACATCCCGCCCAAGACGCCCTTTGTCGGACGGGCGTTCAATGCCACCCGTGCGGGCATTCATGCCGACGGGCTCCTGAAGGACGAGGAAATCTACAACATCTTTGACACGGCAAAGATCCTCAATCGTCCCGCGCGCGTCTCCGTCAACAAGACGAGCGGACTTGCGGGCATCGCATTCTGGATCAACGACTACTACAAGCTCCCCGAGGGACACAAGATCGTCAAGACCGATCCGCTCGTCGCGGCCATGAAGGAGCGCATCGACGCCGAGTACGAAGAGGGGCGCAACAGCTCCTTCGGCGACGATGAGCTCGTCAATCTCATCTACGCCATCGACTCCAAGCGCATCCGCGAACTGGAGGCGTTCAGCCTTTGACGCGTTTTTTCCGCCGTTTGAAAGCGGCGGCGTCTGTGAAATAAAGGCCAGGAAAGAGGGGAAGATATGCAGAAAGAGACAAGAAGATTTTTTCGCTGGGATACCGTTATCCCGATGACGCTTACGGCATTTTCGTGCATTTTGCTCTTTTGTAACGAGATCATGCCGCGCACGGCGCTCGCCGCGTCGGTGGGGGCGCTGCTCCTCGTTGCGGGCGTTGTCCGCGCCGTCGGATTTTTCCTCGGAGAGGGGACGCAGGTCGTGCGGATGCTTGCGGGCGTCGTGTGCGTCTCGGTGGGCGTTTGGGCGCTCGTCACCTGTACCGACTTTTCGCGCAGCATTCTTTCGCTCGGACTGGGGATCTGCCTCATCCTGACCGCCGCGGCGGAGGTGTTCGACGCCGTTGCCGCGCGCAAAAAGCCGCTCGCCGTTCTCGTGCGCTCCCTGCTTGCCGCAGGATATGCCGCAACGGGCGCGCTTCTCGTTTCCGAAAATTTTTCTTCCGTCTTTCCGTCCGTCGGCGCGGCGCTCATCACGGCGGGGGCAATTTTGCTGGTTGTCTGCGCGGAGGAGTTGTTTTCTCTGCTGAAAAACGGATTTTTCCGCGAGGAAGTCCTCACCTTTCGCCCCGCGGCGCAGGCAATGCGCACGGAAGAGCGTTCCGCACAGTCAGACGCGCACTCGAAGCAAAATCCCGAAAAATGAATTACCGGGCAAAAGGGGAAACCAAAAGAGGAAACTAAAAGAGGGAACCAAAGTAAGGAGGGCGGCGGAAGTACGAGAGCGGCGGAAGGAAAAGTAAGGAGAGCGGAACGGGGGGAAGGCCCCCGACGAATGCCCGTGTGAAATTTTTCGATTGCATCTTGACAAGCCGCTTGCGGCAATGTATAATGGGCTTACATTTTTATGATGGAGGTGAAAAGTATGGGAAAAGATTCCGGATGGAAGCAGGCAATGGAGAAGGTATTTGACGTGCTCGGCGAGATCCTTGCCGTCGTGCTCGTTCTCGTGTTTGCAATTCTGCTTCTGAATACCGAGTTCGATTTCCTCGCCGGAGCGGAGACCTTCCGCAGGATTCTGGAGGGTATTCGCGGTTACGGCACGCTGCTGCTCGTTGCGGTGGTCGGTCTGGAGGCCATGGTCAAGCGCAATTTCCTGTTGTTCCTGATCTTTGCCGCGGTGATCGCGCTGTGCGTCATTTTCATGTTCTTCCCCGATGCGAGAGATTATCTCACGGGACTCATCCCGGCATAACGGGAAAAAGCTCGGTTTGCTGCGCAGGCAATGAAGTCGAGCGTCTTCCGAAGGAAAAGGCATTTTGGTCTCTTTCCTAAAGGAAGGCCGCTGTCAGAATCAAAAAAAGGACCCGTCGCAAGGCGGGTCTTTTTTCGGAAAATTTTTGCGCGGAGAGTTGCTTTTGCGCAAGGTTTGTGATATGATGATATTCGGGCAGTTTTGCCCGAGGAGAAAGTATGTCACCACAGTCCGATGAAAAGTGCCGCCGCAATCTGCGCATTGTAATGTCGGCATTTCTGTCCGTTCTGATGTCCGGGATCGTCCGCGCGCTCGCAATCTATATGTTTACGACGCCCAACGAATTTGCTCCCGGCGGCGTCAACGGCATTGCCGTCCTGCTGGAAGCCTTGACAAGCATCAACTCCGGATATTTCCTGATCATGCTCAACGTGCCGCTCTTTTTTGTGGCATTTTTCCTCATCGGAAAATTCGGCGCCGTCGTTTCGACGCTCTCCATGCTCTTTACGTCCGGCCTTCTCATCGTCTTTGACTATATTCCGGGGATGGACGCATTGCGCTATGTCCCGAAATACAATGCCATTCTCGCCGCGATCGCAGGCGGCGTGTTCCTCGGCGCGGCGCTCGCCATC
>CAJFMF010000077.1 GCA_904391375.1 Candidatus Gallimonas faecavium
TGAATATGGTCCCGTTGACCTCGCTCTCGTCGCCCGCATAGCTCTTGATCCGTATGCGCAGTCTTGCCCCGCGCACGAGCGCGTCCTTTTCCATCGTCTGCCCTTCCACGCCCGCAAGCGCCCCGACGCGTTCGCCGAATGCGGACGCCGCGTTGTTGGTCAGGCCGTACACGCCGCTTGCCATGGCCGCCACACAGTCCTGTCCCGCACCGTATGTCCAGAAAAAGCTCATATAGCCGCGGTCTTTCATCATGCTGTCGTAGTAGTCCTTGTCGCCCATATCCCCGATCGTCGCATCGACGACCGTGTTCATGGCGTTGTACCGCACGACGTTTGCGTCAAAGTCGACTCGGCGGAAATTGGGCAGTGCCGCCGTGGGAACCTGCGGAAGCTGTTCATGCGCCGCCGCAAGCATATTGAGATCAAACGAGATAAACACGAGCCGATCCCAAAAATCATATTCTTCCACCGCCGCCGCGATTGCGGGCAGGACATCGGTGTCCGACGTCTTGATCTCGCAGACGATGACGACGCCCGTCCCGTCAAACGCCTTCAGAAAGTCTTCGAACGTGGGAATGGGCTGCGGCGGAACTTCCGCACCGCCGTATGTCTTGGTGATCTGATACTGACCGAGTTCCTCCAACGTCATCTCCGAGACCGTCCCCGTGCCGTTCGTCGTGCGGTCGATCGTCCCGTCATGCATGATGATCGGCACGCCGTCCTTGCTGAACTGGACGTCGATCTCGATGTGCGAAGCGCCCGCATCCACTGCGGCCTGCGCGCCCGCAACCGAATTCTCCGCCGTCGTCATCGGCAGCCCGCGGTGCGCAATGTTGAGAGAAATGCGCGAGACGGCGCGCTCCGGATATTCCCGATACGCCGCATATACGTCCCGATAATCCTCGCAGACGATCCCGTACGTCCCCGACGCGACGACATTCTGCACGGAGAAAATATCCCCTTCGCTTGCCTCGTCCAGCTGCGTCCAGACCGTCTTGAACCGACCCTGCAGATACGCCACGGTCTCCGGTTCGGACTGCGCCTCCGACAAAAGCACGACGTTCGCCATGGACAGCGTAGCAGTGCGCACAACTTCATAGAGCGCCGCCTCGTCCGAAAGAGTCTGACCCGTCACGTCGTAGATCCCGCGGATCCCCGTCAGCTCCGAGCGCACGTTTGCCAGTACTTGCGCATCCGAAGACATAACGGCCATGTCCGAAATGCTCCACTCGCTCTTCCAAAGCCCGATGAGCGCTTCCGCCGCCGCCTCGTCCTCTATTTCGACAATGGGGATCATCAGCCCCGCGATCTCGTCCGCATAGATGTCCGTCAGAGCGCCGAGCACCGCGCCGTCTTCGCCGACCACGTTGCACGCCGCATCCACGCGCAGGATGATGCTCGCAGGAATGTCTCCCGCATACGACCCGAGCTGTTCCTCCCGCTCCAGGCGCGTCACCACCGTGGGCGCCCCCGCAAGTTCGCTCTCCACGATCGTCGTCTCGATCATGGACGCGTCCGTCATGGCCCAAACGGGCAGAAGTCCCCCGCCGCAGCCGACCATGACAACCGCAAGGCCCAATGCCCCGATTGTCTTTTTTGAAATACTTTTCACCCTTTCTCTCCCCTGCGGAATGCTCTCCGCATTCTGCATTATAGATTGACACCCCCGCTTTGTAAAGAGCGCCCGAAAAGGAAAGAATGATATATTTTATATTTTCTTCGATATTTTAATTTTTTTCTTTCATCGTACGGCCCTTTGTTTCTATCCCTTACAATATTTTTATATTATAAGATTCAGACGGTCAAATTTCCAGACGGAGCCTTTGTTGCGGCGTTCTCCGATGGGACGATTTGCCCGCGTCAGGCGCGTTCTTTTATCAGCGCGAGCGCCATAGACAGAATGCAATCGTTCAATTCCAGCGGACGGACGAAGCCGTCTCCCATTGCATTCCTTCCCAGGAGCGCGCCCATGATGTTCCCCGTGACGGCGCCCGTGGAATCGCTGTCGCCGTCATGATTGACGGAGGCCGTGAGCGCATCCGAAAAGCTGTCCGAATAGCGCAGAACGCAGTACAGAGCGATGGCGACCGTCTCCTCCGCGACCCACCCGCCGCCGAGTTCCCGAATGGCATCCAGATCATCCGAGCCTGCGGGCGCTTCCGCCAGTTCGGCCGCCCGCCTTAAGAGCTGCGTGAAGGTCTGCAGACCCGCATCGTCGTCAAAGACCGCATACAAATCCCGCCATGCCGCTTCCGCGGCCGTGCGCAACGGCTCGCCGCGCAGGAGGAAAAGAAGGAGTTCGGCAAGATAGGCCGCAGGGATATATCCGAGCGGGTGGCTGTGCGTGATCGCCGCCGCCCGTGCCGCAAGATATCCGACATCGGCGGGCGTGACGGCCTTGTGCGCAAAATGAACCGCAACAGGCGCGACCCGCATGACGCCTCCGCAGCCCTTGCTGCGGTTGAGCTTCTCCGTGAACGAGCCGCACTTCCCCGACGCCAGCGCGGAAAGGCACGTCCCGCCGGGAGCACGGCGCGAAAAGAGTTCGCGCTCCTGCAACAACGGAGAACGGGCTACGCCTTGCGGGAGCGCAAACGTCTCATCCTGCGTACAGAGCCAGTTGAGGTACTCTTCGTAGATTCCTCGTATGTACTGCGCCGCCGTCGGAAACGCGGCATGCGCCTCCGCGCGCAAAAGTCCCGCCGCCGTAAAGAGCGTCATCTGGGTATCGTCCGAGATGAGCGCTTTCCCGCCAATGAGATCATATTTCACAACGCCTCTCTCGCCGTAGCGCCGAAAAATGGCGTCCGCTTCCATAAACTCCACGGGATACCCGAGCGCGTCCCCCGCCGCACCGCCCAACAGACATCCCGCCGCCCTGTCCTCTGTCCGATTCATAATCGTCTCCTTTCGTCGTTCTTACCCGAATTGTTTTCGAACTACCCGTTCCGCACGGACCTCGGACGCCCTCGCTGTCGCCGTTCTCTTCACCGAAGGCATTGCCGATCTTCTTGCCGACTTTTCCGAAGCCGCCGCCGAGGTTATGAAGTCCGCGTTTTAGGCCTTTTTGCAAGAAGGCCATACAGTCCGTTCCTCTGCCTCTGCCGAATTTTCGTTTCTCGGCCTGCTTACAACCAAAAAACAGCCGCATGAAATAAGCGACTGTTTCCATCGCAGGGACGGCAAATGCAAAATTTCAGAAGATAAAGAAAAAACCTAACCCGAGCAGTTCGGATTAGGTTTCGACTGGTGGAGATAACGAGATTCGAACTCGTGGCCTGTACGTTGCGAACGTACCGCTCTACCAACTGAGCCATATCCCCTTGAAGTGTAGTATGATTATAGCACAATCCACGAAAAAAGCAAGCGTTTTTGCAGAGATTTTCAAAAATTCCCCAACGATGTCAGACAGGAAACTTCTTTTCGATGTTAAAATCCAGTCCTTCGTCGAATGCCTCTTCCCATCGCTGCTGGATAAATTCGAGCACCTGCACCTGCGCCGTCTTGATCCCGACACCGTATCCGTCCAGTTCGCCGCTCTCTTCCCGCCCCTGCAATTCCTCCAACGAAATCGTGATCTCATCGATCAGGTCAAGAAGCGTTTCCCGCGCACTCGCAGGAACCATGGAACGCATTCCCTCTTTCATCCCCGACGCCTCCCGTCTCTTAACTGCCGTCTATTATATCATCCCTGCGACAGAGGTTCAAGCAGTTTACAAGACTTTCTCGGAAAAAGTTCAAGGAATTTTTCAACGCCCCATAAAAACGGTTGACAAACAAGCGTTTATAGGAGTAAAATAATAAAGTAACATTTACGGGGGCATAGCTCAGTTGGTTAGAGCGCATGCTTCACATGCATGAGGTCACAGGTTCGAGCCCTGTTGTCCCCACCACAGTCCGGCACCGTTTCCACGGTGCCTTTTTTGTTGCAAAAAATTCATGCTTCCAAAGACAATTTGAAAAGCCGACAAATATTCCCCCATTCCGAACATTGCAAAAACCCCTTATCGATCCTTCCAAAACGCCATTTTGGCATATGCAAAAGAAATGTTTCCCGAGTCATGCAAACACTCATTTTGAACCTATGAAAGGAGCGTTTGCCGAACATAGCAAAACAATCGTTTTTGCGGCAATGTTCCGAGCCGAATCCTTCCTCCCGTCAGAGCACGCCGCCGCGTGCTTGTTTTTCTTTCGGGACGTACCATGTCCGAAACAAGCCCCCTCTGATCGGTGTAATGACAGGGAATGACAAGCAAAATGAAAGTCATTTTTTCTCATTATGCTTAATGAAATTGACAAAGATTTTCCGCGAAATATGCGTGAAATCTTCAAAAATGTGGCGCTTTGGCGGTTGAAAAACGCGTAAAATATGGTATAATTCACTTGGAAACAAAATGACGGGGACGGTGCAAAACGTGAGCTATCTGACCTTGACAAATGTATGCAAACAGTACCGAACGGGCGACATCTGTGTGGACGCCCTGAAAGATGCCTCGTTCACCGTGGAAAACGGAGAGTTTGTCGTCGTGCTCGGCTCTTCCGGTGCGGGCAAGACGACACTGCTCAATCTTTTGGGCGGAATGGACAGCGCAACGTCGGGGAAAATCATTTTGGACGGCAAGGACGTCACGGCGCTTGACAAGCGCGGTCTGACCGCCTATCGGCGGACCGACGTGGGGTTCGTCTTTCAGTTTTACAATCTGATGCCCAATCTGACGGCGCTTGAAAACGTGGAAATCGCCGTGGAAATCTGCAAGAATGCGCTTGACCCGCGCGCCATTTTAACGGAAGTCGGCCTCGGCGCGCGCATGAACAATTTCCCCGCACAGCTCTCGGGCGGCGAGCAGCAGCGCGTATCCATTGCGCGCGCACTCGCGAAAAATCCGAAACTTCTGTTGTGCGACGAGCCGACGGGCGCGCTCGACTATGTGACGGGCAAACTCGTTCTCAAGCTTCTGCACGACGTCTCCAAGGAGCAGAAAAAGCCCGTCATCATCGTCACGCACAACGCTGCTCTCAGGGATATGGCGGACAAAGTCATCCATATCCGAAGCGGCAGGATCGAGGCGATCGAGGCCAACGCCCATCCCAAGCCCATCGAACAGATCGAATGGTGAAGCCATGAAAACATACTTAAAGACATTCGGACGCATGTTCGTACGACATGCGACCCGTCTCGTGTCCGTCGTGCTCATGGTGCTTGTGAGCGTCGGATTTACGGCGGGAATCGGCATGGCAAAGGACAAGATCGGAGACTCTCTCTCCGAATACTACACCGCACAAAATGTGAGCGACATCATCCTCATGAATGAGGACGGTGCCTTTTCCGATGCAGACGTATCCGCCATTTCCGAACACTACGGCGCAGACAATGTCCAAACGGGCGGAATGCTCGAATTTGAAGTCCGCGACGGAAAGGCGATCGTAAACGATACCGAAGTCACCTTTACCAATGTGCCGGACGGCGTTGTGCGCGTCTATCTCTTTCCCTGTGACGCCCCCGAAGACGTCACGCAGAACACTCTGACAACCGTAGAGACGTTTGATCGTTCGTCCGCGCCGGAGAATGCCATTACCGTCTATACGGAGCGCGCCACCGAGCAATTTTCCGAGCCCGCAGATCATACCTTTACGCTTTCTGCGACGATCACCGAGCATTACGACGAATACGAAGTACAGGGATATACCCTGACGGATGCGACCATCACCGCCTCCGTCGAACAGACGTATGTGCTGGGCGGAACGCTTCTCAATCCGCTGCACATGGCGGTGCGCGACGACGCCAGCTTTACGGACGATCCCGCTTCCGACGACGAAGAGGACACCCTCCCCCTCGCCGCCGTCTACTATGTGTTCGGCGAAAATCTCATCCATACGACCGCCCTGCCGCACATCACGGGGACGATCGAACTGTTCGGAAACAGCCAGACGATCGATATGGACGCCCAGGAAGAACAGGCAATCACCGTTCCCGCGTCAGAGCTTTGCAACCGCATCTGCATCACGCTGCCCGACCGTAGCCATACCCTCTTCGGACGCGGATATGACGACTACGTAGACGGCGAAACGGAACAGATTGCCCGTCTGCTCTCCGCCGACTCCGCATCCGAAAAGAACTATGAAGCGCTCACCCTGCACGAGAACTTCTCCTTTGAATCCTTCCGCGAATACGGCAATAAGATCGCAGGGATCGGATATGTCCTGATGGCGGTGTTCTTGTTCGTCACCATTCTCGTGGTCCTCTCCACGATGACCCGCCTTCTGGACGAGGAGCGCGGACAGATTGCCTGCCTTCTCACGCTCGGCTACTCCCCTTTCCGCATCATCTTCAAATATCTGCTCTTCGCCCTGATCGGAACGCTCATCGG
>CAJFMF010000078.1 GCA_904391375.1 Candidatus Gallimonas faecavium
TTTTTATTGCTTTGTTTTTCGGAGCATCTTCCGAAACATATCCCAAGCGAATTTTCCGTAAAGAACGAAAATCCCTCAAACGTATGTGCAAAAACTCAACCTTTCTCCGAAAAAAAGTTTTCGGACGATGTGTGTCAGATCGTTCTTCCCGATTTCGGAACCGCAGGCGCGCGTTTTTTGGAGCGTTCATAGCGGACGAAGAGGTATGCCGCAACGACTCCGACGACAAAGAGGACGATGCCGAGCGTCAGATCGAGCACATTGAGATCGGTCGTCCAGCGCAGATAGACGGCATACACGTCGGGATTGAAGAACATGGTCACAATGGAGCCGAGCGAGAGGCCGACGATGACGAAGAAGGCCGCGGCGCGGGAACGGGCGAAGAGTTTTGTGAGCAGTTTTGAAAAGGTGACGAGGCCCAAAACAAACCCGACGCCGAGGCAGGCATACACGCCGAACACGGCGGGATTGGACTGCCAGTAGGAGAGATGAACGGAGTCCATGATGGCGGTGAAGTATCCGAACGCCATCAGAATGGCGGTGGCGCTCAGACCGGGGACGACCTGCGTGATTGCGACGAGGTAACCGAGCACGAGAAAAAGCAGATAGTGACCGACGTTGAGGCCCTCGAGCGACTGTCCGCCTTCGGACAAAAAGACGGAACAGACGGCGACGGCAACGGGAACGGCGAGTCCGAGCAGAAAGAGCCCGACGCGCAGAGGCGTCTTTTTTTCCGTACGCACCTCGTCATAGACGGCGGGAAAGGCACCGAGCATGAGTCCCGCGAACAGGCCGATGACGGTGAAAGGACTGATGTCGATGAGTTTCTGAATGGCGAGAAAGCCGAGGATAAACCCGATGACCAGTCCGACGGCAATGGGCGCCAAGAACCTGACACATTTTCTGAAGCGGCGGACGATATTGCCGAGCGCATACAGCAGTTTGTCGTAGAGTCTGAAGATGATGGCGACAGTCGAACCGCTCACACCGGGAACGATGACGGCAAGCCCGATGAAGAATCCGAGAATGCCGCTTTTGAAGACTTCCTTCCCGTTCTTATAGGCAAGATCGGGCTCTGCTTCGGCGGTGTGCGCGGACTTTTCCGCGGACTGATTGCTGCTACAGACTTTCCGTTCCTCTTGCGGCAAAGTCCCCTTTTGTCCCGACGCTCCGTCCGAAGTCCCGCCTGCGGCGCCCTCGTTCCGAGACGTTGCCGGTGCCGATGCGTCTTCCCGCAAAGAAACAGCTCCCGTTCTTTCCTTTTCCTCCGTCCCCTGCGGGGCGGCCGCTTTCGGCTCGGTCTTTTTCGGCCCCGTTTCCTGCGGCGGCGTCGTAAAAATGACGTCCTTGTCCCTGTTCTCGTTCATAATGCCTCCGATGAAATCAGTATAGCATATGCGGCGCAAAATTACAAATTTATTTCCATAAAAAAATCCCGTACGCTGTGTACGGGATTTTTTGATTGCAAAACCGACGATCAGACAATGCCCTGCGCCATCATCGCTTCGGCGACCTTCTTGAAGCCCGCGATGTTCGCGCCCGCAACATAGTCGCCTTCGCAACCGTATTCCTTGGCCGCATCGTCCATGTTGTGGTAAATGTTGATCATGATCTTCTTGAGTTTGGCGTCCACTTCCTCGAACGTCCAGAACATTCTGCCGCTCGACTGCGCCATCTCCAGCGCGCTCGTCGCCACGCCGCCCGCATTGGCCGCCTTGGCGGGAAGGAACACGACGCCTGCCTTCTGGAACACCTCAATGCCCTCGAGATTGGTGGGCATATTGGCGCCCTCGCCGACGTACTTCACGCCGTTCTTGACCAGAATGCGCGCAGACTCGCCGTCGATCTCGTTCTGCGTTGCGCAGGGAAGCGCAATGTCGCAGGGAATCGTCCAGATGCCCTTGCAGCCTTCGTGGTACTCGGCGCCCTTGACGCGCTCCGCATACACCTTGATGCGGGCACGCTCCACTTCCTTGATCTGCTTGACGACATCCACCTGAATGCCGTTCTTGTCATAGACGTAGCCGTTGGAGTCGTACAGCGCCACGACCTTCGCACCGAGCTGTTCCGCCTTCTCCGTGGCGTAAATGGCGACGTTGCCCGATCCGGACACGACCACCGTCTTGCCCTTGAGCGAATCGCCGCGGCACTTCAATGCCTCTTCCACCATGTACACAAGGCCGTATCCCGTAGCCTCCGTGCGGACAAGACTGCCGCCGTAGGAAAGTCCTCTGCCCGTCAGAACGCCGACGTGCTCGTTGCGGATGCGCTTATACTGTCCGAACAAATAGCCGATCTCTCTTCCGCCCACGCCGATGTCGCCCGCGGGGACATCCGTGTCCTGTCCGATATGACGGCAGAGCTCGGTCATGAAGCTCTGGCAGAAGCGCATGATCTCATTGTCCGACTTGCCCTTGGGGTCAAAATCGGAGCCGCCCTTGCCGCCGCCGATGGGAAGCCCGGTCAGGCTGTTTTTCAGGATCTGCTCCAGCCCCAGGAATTTAATGACGGAGAGATTGACCGTCGGGTGGAAGCGAAGACCGCCCTTATAAGGGCCGATCGCGCTGTTGAACTGCACCCGATACCCCTTGTTGAGATGCACCTTTCCCGCATCGTCGACCCACGGTACGCGGAACATGATCACGCGCTCCGGCTCGACAAAGCGCTCCAAAAGCGCCGCTTTCTCGTATTCGGGATGTTTTGCGATTACAGGACGAAGTCCGTTCAGGATCTCTGTCGCCGCCTGATGAAATTCAGGCTCGCCCGGATTCTTTGCCTTGAGTTCTTCGAGTACTCTTTCTACATAATCCATCGTGCTTTCTCCTTCACCGCATCACTTGCGGCGCTTTTTCATTGTGTCAATATTATAACAGATATTTTTTCTTTTTGCCAAATATCCAGGGAGAAAAAGCGTTTTTCGATCTATTATAAATTTCTTATGGATTATATAAGCATAGATTATGGAATAAACCCTCAGGCGTTCCAGATGACGGTGGCGTTTCCGCACCAGTTATCCGGCCAATTTGCAGGCTTTTGCGAATATCCCTCGACATAGATCGTCTGACCGCTTCCCCATTTTTCAAAGGCATTCTTGCCCATTTCCGTTACGCTTGCGGGAATCGTGATCGATTTCAGGGAGGAACACCCCGAAAAAGCCTGTTCGTCTATGGTCGTCACCCCATCAGGTATTTCGACCGAATACAGACTTGTGCAGTCCATAAAGGCTCTGCGGCTGATCTCCGTCTGCCCCGCCGGAAGTTTGATTGTCTCCAACGAGGTGCAGCCACGGAACATTCCGAGGCTCTTCACCGTATCCGGATAATCGAGCGTCTTCAGAGAAGGGCAGTACGAAAACGCCCCGATCGCTTCCAGCTTATTATCTTTCGGAAAACGGATCGTCGTGAGTTTCGGACAATAAATATTCCCATTGTAGGTCGTCAGCTTACTTCCCTCTTCAATGATCACCGTCTCCAGATTTTCACAATCGTTCATAGATCCAAATTCTTGGACACTCTTGGGAATTGTAAACTCTGTTACTCCAATACCGGAAAATGCATCATCGCCGACGGTTTCCAGACGGCAACCTTCTGCAAACAAAACATCCTTTAAGCTCCTACAGTTATAGAAAACATTCTGACCGATCTTTATGACATTTCTTGGTATTTCGATCCGTTCCAACGAACAATTATAAAAAGCGTACATATCGATTTCCTGCAAGCTCTCGGGCAAAACAATCGTCTGCAACGCCGTGAAAGCAAACATTTCTTCCGGGATCTTTGTCAGCCCCTCCGGCAGTATCGCATGTTGCAGCGAGCTGCACTTAAAAAAACAGAATATGCCGATTTCCGGCAAGCATCCGGGGCTGAATACGACAGACTCCAGCGCCGAGCATTCGCTGAACGCGCCCATCCCAATATTTTCCAAACTTGCAGGAAGGGTTACCTCTTTCAAGGACGTACATGCAGAAAACGCTTCTTCTCCAATGCTCTTCAGGCTGTCGGGAAGCGTTATCTCTTTCAGGGACGTACACTGATAAAAAGCGGACGAACCGATCGTCTGCAGATGTTCGGGAAAAACAAGTTTTTCCATCGAACAAAACGCAAATGCGCCGACTTCAATGCTTTGCAACCCGGCGGGCAATGTTTCCAGAGCCTTCAACGAACAGTTCATAAACGCAATCGATTCAATGCTTATCAGACTGTCGGGGAGCACAATCGCCTGCAGCGCCCTGCAACCTCCAAAAGTATTCTCGCTGATCTGCGTGATCCCTTCCGGAATTTTAATCGAAGATAAGGAACTGCCGGCAAATGCATTCGGACCAATTTCCGTCAACCCATCCGGCAAATCTACCGTCCTCAGCAAAGAACAGGAAAAGAAAGCAGCATCTCCGATTACTTTTAATGTCTCCGGGAACTCTACGGATTCCAGAGCATCACAGCCATAAAATACGCTATCCTCAAGAACCGTAATTTCTTTCGGCAGCTTCACCGATTTCAAATCGCAATTTAGAAAAGCGTCTTTCCCGATCTCTGAAAGACTGTCCGGGAAATTGACGGACGCCAAAGAGCTGCACATCCGAAACGCCCATTCCCCGATACGGACAAGGCTCTCCGGCAGCTCCGCCATTTCCAAAGCCTCGCATTCCTGAAACGCCCGATCGCCGATATCCGTCAATCCCTCCGCACAGACCACTCGTTTCAAGGACGTCAGCCCTTCAAACCCATACTCCGCGATCTCCAGGACACGATTTCCATTGTACTCTGACGGAATATACAACTCCTCCGTCCGCTCATCCATTTGACCTTTGCTTACGGTGTAATATCTTCCAAGTCCTCCGCCATAGTAATCCGTATATTCCAGCCCCTGCGTTTCGTATATCGCATTGACCGTCATATCCTGCGTGATCCCGTCAAATTCCTCCGTATCCCATCGGCCTTCATTTCCTATCTTCGCGGGAACCTTTGGCGGAGTGATACTCCCGCCGTACTCCGCTGTCAGAACAATATCCTCCTCCCCGGCCGCACAAAAGGTCACGGTGACCGTTCCCTTTTCCGCACCCGACGAGCTGCATCCGCTCAACACACCCGCAAAACACACTGCCGCAATAAGTACCATTCCATATAAGAAAAAGCGTTTTCCTTTCATATCCTTCTCCGATTACCTCCATAGAGATGAAAAATCCACTGCTTCCTTTAACGACTCACATATCTTGCATAGCCGGGGCCAAATCCGCAGGACAACACATAACAGCCATTTATGATCTGTACCCCTGAAATGCCCCCTCCATTCAAAAAATCTATAACGGTGTACACAGCTTCCTCAATGGCGTCCAGGTACCTTTCATATTCTTCATCCAACGCCTCTTCCAAAGAAGGAGCAGCGCTGCGCGTCTGGTTTTCTCCTGAAGGCGTGCTGAATGCCCGAATGCCGGTTCCGGAATCTGCATCCGTATATCCCTCAAGATAGTATCTCTGCAATATGTCTTCTGCAAGTATCGACGAATGCGTGACGATTTCATTAATGGAAGAAGCGCCGTCGTCTCCATTGCCAAACCAGTTATTGAGCGCCGCATCAAGATCCTGTCTTGTGTCAATCGCGGCCATCTTAATCGTTCCGGAGAAATTATGGTCTTCCAATCCATCAAGAATCCCCTTTCGATAAAAAGAGCCATTGAGTTCATTGTGGTAAAAAATATAGACCGTTGCGTTACCTGTCATTGAGGTGTCTCCGTAAACCCAATTCACATGGTTTATTCCCAAATCATAATACGTATCGATTGACAAAAACAACACCCCCTCCGGACAGCCCGGAACATAGTCCCCCAATACAATTATGCCAACCCCCTCTTCCATAGCATCCTGAAATACACTAAATAATGCAGGGACATTATTCTCGTCAACTATGATCGCGTCTACACCAGCGTGGATTAAATTGTAAATGCTGTCAACCTGGTCCTGAAGGTCCCCTTCTTCATATGAAAATATTACCCACCCGACATCTAAGTTCGCTTGATAAAAGCAATCCATGATTTCCGAATATTCTTCGTTATCCGGGACAGAAACTCCTACTGTAGCCTGATCGAGTACAGAGGCATAGGCACTCGAAGGTGCAACCTGCGCGACTCCGACAAACATCCCGAAGCACATCACAAATGCCATGAATAACCCTACAACTGCTCTCTTCACTTTTTTCATATCGTTCCTCCT
>CAJFMF010000079.1 GCA_904391375.1 Candidatus Gallimonas faecavium
CTGCGAGAGCACATATTCCCCGTATCCGAGATTGGTCTTGTCGGAAGTTCCGGGCATGACGTTGACGACGCCGAGGAAGTAGTCCGCATATCCGATGAGCGAGTTGTATTGCGATGCAAATGCCATCAGATCGGTGATATATTTGTTTTTGAGATTGGACAGCGAGCGCGTCGTGAGCACGGTCGTCGAGCTGTCGTCGTCCGGGAAGGTCTTCGTCTGCAAAAACAGGTTGTCGGAAATGGCCGCCCCGTATTTGTACATGATCTCGGCGTACCACGAAGGATCCATCTTTTCAAGATAGTCGAGGTATTCCTCCGTGATGTTGTTCTGCGTCGCCATGCCGTTTGCAAGGCTTGTCAGGAAGGAGTCGATGTAAACCTTGTCGTTCAGCTGCGACATATCGGGCAGATCCTGCGGCGCCGTGAAGGAGGTCATGGCAGTCGCAAGATCGAAAGAGCTCTCCGAAACGGTGACGGGATAGTAGGAAAGCATATCCTCTTCCGTCTTGCGCACATAGTTGCTGAATCCGCTGGAGAGCGCCAGCACAAGGCAGACGCTGACAATCCCGATGCTCCCCGCGACGGAGGTCAGGATGGTGCGCCCCTTCTTCGTGAGAAGATTTTTGGCGCTCAGAGCAAGGGAGGTGAAGAAACTCATGCGCGCACGCGGTTTTTTCCCGCCCTTCTGCTCCTCGTCCTTTTCGGGCGTCTCCTGCGCCCCGTCCGCCTTTTTCACGGGTTCTTCCTTGGAGGAGTCATACGGCATGGAATCGGATTCCACCAACCCGTCTTTCAGGCGCACGATTCGCGAGGCATACTGATAGGCAAGATCGGGGTTGTGTGTGACCATGATGACAAGCCGCTCGCCTGCGATCTCCTTGATGAGGTCCATGATCTGGACACTGGTCTCGGAATCGAGCGCGCCCGTCGGCTCGTCTGCCAGCAGAATGGCGGGATTGTTGACGAGCGCACGCGCAATGGCGACGCGCTGCATTTGTCCGCCCGAGAGCTGATTGGGCTTTTTGTTCAGTTCCCCGCCGAGGCCGACCCGCGTGAGCGCTTCGACGGCGCGTCTTTTGCGCTCTTCGCGGCCCACGCCCGCAATGGTGAGCGCAAGCTCGACGTTCCCCAAGACCGTCTGGTGCGGAATGAGGTTGTAGGACTGGAAAATAAATCCGATCCGATGATTTCGGTAGACGTCCCAGTCGCGGTCCTTATAATCCTTTGTCGAACGCCCTTCAATGACAAGGTCGCCCGACGTATAGTGATCCAGGCCGCCGATGATGTTGAGAAGCGTCGTCTTGCCGCAGCCCGACGCGCCGAGGATGCAGACAAATTCGTTTTCGCGAAATTCCAGGCTCACGCCTTTGAGCGCGTGAACATCGCCGGAAGCCACTTTGTAGTCCTTCCGGATATCCGTCAGTTTCAGCATATACACCTTCTTATCCGTCCGACAGGCGCCCGCTCGGAAAAAAGTTAGTTTTGTGCACCCTCTTTTTCGCCTTCGATTTCCTTCATGACCTTCTCAATGGAGTGATTGAGATCGTCATACAGCCGGAAAAACTCTTTTACCTTGTCCTCGCCCACTTCGGAGACGATGCGCTCCATCGTGGCGTTTGCCTCTTTGCACTGCTCCTCAAAGACAACACGGGCACTGTCCGAAAGTCGGATATAGGCAATTTTACGGTCCGTCGGAGAAGCAACGCGCGCCACAACGCCGTCCTTTTCCATCTTGGTGACGATCTGAGAGACCGCAGACCGCGTGATCCCGAGACGACGGGCAAGTTCGGAAGAGATAATGCTCTTCCCGCGCTCCTCTTCCAAGATCACTTCGCGCAACAGACGGAATTCCGTTCTCGAGAGTTCGTGTGCGCCCGCAAAGAAATCGATGTTTTCCATGTTGCGCATCAGCTGAAAACATTTGATGAGATACTCGTTGATTTCCATACCAAATTCCTCCTGTATGTTTGTATCTGGCTGAACAATTAACCAGCTTCATTATACGCGGCACCGGGTACTTTGTCAACCCCGCCGGACGTCTTTTTCGCCGAATTCATCATTTTATCATTTTTTACACGGAGGCTTCCCAAAGTAGGAATACAGCGTGCAGGCAAGGCGGGCATTCCACAATCTGCGCTTTTTGTCCGCCCGTCCGCCGAAGGCGCGCTCGGCGTTCTCATAGGCCGACAGAAAATAACAGCTCCAATCGGGAAGCGCGCGGAACATCCTGCCGAAATCACGGTAAAGTCCCTGCAGGTCGGAATCCCGCATACGTTCCCCGTAGGGCGGATTGCAGACAAGGACGCCGTTTTTCTCCGAGGATTCAAACGCGCGCATATCCCGCACCGAAAAGCGGATATCCTTTGCAACGCCTGCGCGTTCCGCATGGAAACGGGCGATCTCCACCGCCTTGGGGGAAATGTCGGAAGCTGACAGCAGCTCCATCGGCGCATGGTTTTCCCCGGCACGCGCCTCTTCGCGGGCGCGCTCCAAAACCCCCTTCGGCGCGCACTTCCAACGCGTAAAGTCAAACCCGCGCGCAACGCCCGGGGCGATGTTACGCATCATGAGCGCCGCTTCGACGGGAATGGTGCCGCTCCCGCAGAAGACGTCCGCAAACGGCTTGCCCGGGCGGAAAAAAGAGCTCTCCAAAATGGCCGCCGCTGTCGTCTCGCGCAGGGGCGCCTCGTATGTGCGCACGCGATATCCGCGTTTGTGCAGTCCGTCTCCCGAGGTGTCCAGGGTGAGATATGCCGTGTCCTCGCAGAGGTAGACGCCGACAATGGCGCGTTCCCCACTTTCGTCCAGGGTTCGAACCCCGAGTTTTTGTTTGAGGCGCTCCGTGATCGCCTTTTTCACGACGCCGCCCGTCGCCTTGACGGCCATGAGCCTGCTCTTTACGCATTTTCCGTCCATGAGGATCTGCGTATGTGCGGAGAGATACTCCTCCCACGCGATCGACGAGACGCCGTCGTAGAGCGCGTCGAAATCGGGGGAGGGAAATTCCCCCACCCCGATGAGCACGCGTTCGCCTGCCCTGAGGCAGACATTGAGGCGCGCGACGTCCTGCCAGGCTCCCTCGAGGGAAATGCGTCCGAAAACCGCGGGACAGTCGCCGTAACCAAGTTGTCGCAGTTGCCGCTTGACGGACGCTTCCACGCCCGAGGCAACGGGAATATAGAGTTTCATGGACTTATTCTTCTTCCGATCCGCCCTCGTCCTCGTCTTCGTCCTCCGGCTCGGGAACACAGCGATTGAGCGGAGACGTGACGGGCGTCATGTCATATTTGTCGTCGAGGTCTCCGAGCAGCTCCTCGATGATATCCTCGCGGGTGATGATGCCGACGGTGCCGTCCTTCCCGTTGACAACCATCATGTGTTCGCGCGCCTTCTGCATCCGCTTCAGAAGCACAGACACCTTTTCGTCCACGTCCGTCACGGAGATCGGACGGATGAGCGCGGAATAGTCCTTCTTGCGCGCAAGCAGGTTTTCATAGAAATCGGCGCGGTACAAAATGCCGACAATATGTCTGCGGTCGCCCTTCCAGACGGGAACGCGCGAAAAATTCTTCTCACGGAAAATGCGCTGTACGGCGCGCGTATTGTCGCGTTCGCCGACGGATGTGACGCGGTCGAGCGGAACCATGCAGTTGCCGACGGTGAGCTCGTCAAAGCGCAGCGTGCGGTGGATGAGTTCGTGTTCGGTCTCGTTGATCACCCCGTCCTCGCGGACGTCCGAAACGAGCATCTTGAATTCGGCTTCCGTGTACTTTTCCTTGGGTTTATTCAGATGGAAGGCGAAGAAAATGAACTTTTCCCACTGCGAAAAAATCCAGTTGAGCGGCCAGAGCACATAGGAAAGAATGCGCAGCGGCCATGCCGCAAAGCAGGCAAATTTTTCGGGGAGTTCCTTGGCAAGCGTCTTGGGCGTCACCTCGCCGAAAATGAGGACGACGACCGTGATCACGATGGTGGAAACGGTTGCGCCCATCCCCTCTCCCAGCACGGAGACGAACAGAACGGTGCCGATGGTCGACGCCGCAATATTGACGATATTGTTGCCGATCAGGAGCGTCGTGAGGATCTTGTTGTAGTCCTCGCTGAGCTTGAGCGCGATGCGCGCCGTATTCTTTGTACGCGCAAACCGACGCATCCGCACGGCGGAAAAGCTCGTGTACGCCGTTTCCGTCGCGCTGAAAAATCCGGAAAGCACGACAAGAACGGCGAGCGCAATGATGAGCGCGGCATATGTGACATTGCTCATATCCGCCCTCCTTATGCCTCAAGCGGCGCCACGGGCGACGTCGGAAGCGATGTCACGGGCGTCAGGTCATATTTGTCGTCCACATCGCCGATGAGTTCTTCCACCATGTCCTCGCGCGTGATGATGCCGAGTGCGTTGTCCTCGGAACCGACCGCAAGCATGTGTTCGCGCATGGTGCGAAGGCGCTCCATGAGTTCGGAGACCTTCTCATCGGGCGAAACATAGGTTATGGGGCGGATAATGTTGTCGAAATCGCGTCTGCCCGCCAGCATGTTTTCATAGAAATCGGCGCGGTAGAGAACGCCTTCGATGTTTCGCTTCATGCCCTTATAGACAGGAAGCCTTGAAAAATTGGTCTCACGGAACAGCTTATACACGACACGGTCATTCTCGCGGACGTCCACCGCGACGGTACGATCGAGCGGGATCATGCAGTCGGAGACGGTCAGTTCGTCATAGCGGAGCGTCCTGTGAATGAGTTCCTGTTCCGTTTCGTTGAGAACGCCCTCCTTGCCTACATCGGAGACGAGCATTTCAAACTCCTCCTCGGTAAGTCTGGGCTGTTTCTTTCCGAGACCGAAAAGACAAAAAATAAACTTCTTCCAGAGCCCGAAAAGCCATACGAGCGGCAGGAAGAGGTATGTACAGACCAGAAGCGGATAGGCGGCGGCGCATGCAAAGGTCTCGGGAATGCGCTTTGCCAAGACCTTCGGCGTGATTTCTCCGAAGATGAGCAAAACGATCGTGATCACAACGGTCGAGATCGTAGGCCCGATGTCCGCACCCAAAAGAGATGTGAAAATGAGCGTGCCGATGGTCGCCGATGCGATGTTCACGATGTTGTCCGCGATAAGCAGCGTCGTCAGAACCCGATTATAATCCGCACTCAGGCGAAACGCCATGCGCGCGGTCTTTTTGCTCTTCGCAAAGCGGCGCATCCGCACCGGCGAAAAGCTCGTGTACGCCGTCTCCGTCGCGCTGAAAAGCCCCGACAGGACGACAAGCACTACAAGTGCAACTAACAGTCCGATACATCGACTGTCCATAGATAGGAAATTACCTTATACCTCCTTCAAAGACGGGATTTCCGTTTATTTCTCTTCCCGTTCCCCCAACGCAGGGGAAGCGGACCGATTCGATCAGTTCTCTTGCACAGAGCCCTCCGCTCTGCCCGTAACGACGCGTTTTTTCAGGGCACAGAGGCGGATCGCGCCCTTTCTGCCGCGTGCTAAGACGCGCAGATGTCCTTCCGCTCCCTCCGAACCCGTCGGCGCATTCTCCTCCGACGCGTCCGTTCTCTCTTCGTCCTCCTCCGCAATGTCGGCCGAACCGTCCTCCTGCATTGTCTTTGCAGGCGTCTCATCCGCATCGTCAGGAGCCACCGACGCCATTTGCATCTGCGAAGGCATGGATTCCTGCGCGCTTTCCGACGCGGACAGACTTTCCGACACGGACGGACTTTCCGACGGGGAAAGGCTCTCCGATGAGGAAGCATCCTCCGTGAGGCCCTTTTTTCCGCCCTGCTCCGTTCCGACCTGCCGCGCCGACCCTTTTTTCGTTGCGGAAGTGACCGATCCGAGAGGAATCTGCGGCTCGGGAAGCAGCCACTCCGGGACATGATCGGGGACGGGCCCCGTCGTCGCGGCGATCAGGCGATCGTGTGCCGCGGCACAGGGATATTGCTCCGTACGCACGCAATAACGGCAGCGCGCGTAACGGCCGCACATATCGCAGCCATGCGCCTCGCTGGCCTTCCATTTTTCCACGTCGAGAAATTGCTGTAATTGTTTGCGTGTCATTGCAACCCTCCGCGTCCAACCGCGCGCAGTTTTATTTATTATACACATTTTTCCGCGGGAAAACAAGAGGAAAATGAAAAAAACAAGAAGGAAATGCAAAAAGAATGCATTTCCCTGCCCTTT
>CAJFMF010000080.1 GCA_904391375.1 Candidatus Gallimonas faecavium
GCTCTCGTCGGGAACGCGGCCCGTATCGGTGAGGTGCAGAACGCGCTTCCCGCCCCTTTCGATGAGCCACAGGAGCGGTTCGCGCGACGTGTGATGGGCGGGGAAACTGTATGCCTTCCAGTCGCCGAAGGCAATCTCCTCGAACGCGCCCACCGTGTGAAATGTGATCGTGGAGGCGACTTCCTCCTTCATCTCCCGCCGCGTGCATTCGGCGAACACCTCGCCCACCTCGGAATTTCCGAAGACGGTGAGGTGCGGCGCAGTCATTTCGTGCGCATATTTGTAGCCGTGCAGGATAAAATCATGCGCATAGAAGTGATCCATATGCGAGTGCGTGACGAGCAGATACCTGACCGCCGAGAGATCGACGCCGAAGCGCGCCATGTGGAAAAAGGCGTCTGGCGGGAAGTCGACGGAGAGTTCGCCGTCCAGGAGGACTTGTGCGCGCGAGCGCACTTCGTTGCCGCCCTCGCCGCGCGCGATGCGCGCACGCAGGCCGCGGCAATATTCGCAGTTGCAGAACAGCGCGGGGACTCCTTCCGCCGCGCCCGTCCCGAGATATTGTACTTTCATATTTCGTAAATGATGGTCACGGGGCCGTCGTTCACCTGATCGATGACCATATGCGCGCCGAATATGCCGCGTTTGACGGGGATTCCCAGCGCCTGCAGGCGCTCGGCGGCATATCGATAGAGCGCATCGGCCGGCTCGGGGCGCTCCGCCTCGATGAACGAGGGACGGTTGCCCTTCCGCGCATCGCCGTACAGGGTGAACTGCGACACGAGCAGCACTTCACCCCCGACGTCCCCGACGGACAGATTCATCTTTCCCGCATCGTCTTCAAAGACGCGCAGGTGTGCGATCTTCTCCGCGCACTTTTCTGCCTGCGCCTTCGTATCGCCGACCTTGACCCCGAAATAGACGACAAGCCCGTGTCCGATGTCGGATACGGGCTTTGTGTCCACCGTGAGCGATGCCTTGCTCACGCGCTGTGCGACAAATTTCATTACACGCGGCTCATGTACTCGCCCGTGCGGGTGTCGATGCGGATGGTGTCGCCCTCTTCCACGAACATGGGAACCTGGAAGGTCGCGCCCGTCTCCACTTTCGCCGCCTTGGTGACGTTGGTCGCCGTGTTGCCGCGCACGCCGGGCTCTGCCTCGACGACTTTGAGCTCGACAAAGTTCTCCGGCTCGACGGAGAATGCGTTGCCGTAGAGGAACTTCACCGTGACCATGTCGTTCTCACGGATGTAGCGGAGCGCGTCCTCGACCTGCGAGTAGTTGAGAGGCGTGAGGTTGAACTCGTCGTCCATGAAGTAGTAGAACTCGCCGTCCGTGTAGGAATAGGTCATCTTCTTGGTCTCGACCTGAGCCGTCTCGAGCTTTGCCGTGGGGTTGAAGGTCTCGTCGGAGAGGACCTGTCCCGTGACGACGTTCTTGAGCGTGCAGCGCACGAACGCCGCACCCTTGCCGGGCTTGACGTGCTGGAATTCGGTGACCGTGTAAACACCGCTCTTGTATTCAAACGTGGTGCCCTTGCGGATATCGCCTGCCATGATCTGTGCCATAAATCTATCTCCTTGTCATTCAACTAATAATTTACAAAATGATGAGGTCGCGGGACGTCTTCTTCATGAACGAGACGACCTTCCCGTCCCGCAGACAGATGCTGTCCTCGATGCGGATGCCGAACTCCCCTTCAAAGTAGAGGCCCGGCTCGTCGGAAAAGACCATGCCGTCCGTGAGCACTTCCTCCCCGCGAGGCGAGAGCATGGGATATTCGTGAATCTGAAGTCCGATGCCGTGTCCCAAGGAATGCGTGAAGTACTTGTCCAGCCCCGCTTCGCGGAAGCAGCCGCGGGCGATCTCGTCCGCTTCGCGCCCCGTCATGCCGGAGACAAGCCGCTGCTTGACCAGCTCGTGCGCTTTGAGGACGAGCGCATAGCACTCCTTGAACCGTGCGTGTTTTCCGTCGTCGCCGAAGAGGAAGGTGCGCGTGCAGTCCGAACAGTACCCGTCCACCTTGCAGCCGAAGTCGATGAGGACCACATCGCCGAATTTCAGGCGCGTGTCCCCCGTCTCGTGATGGGGAACGCTGGAGCCCGCGCCGAAGGCGACGATCGTCTCAAACGACGTGCCGTCCGCGCCGCGCATCCGCATCTCGTACTCGAGAACGGCGGCGACTTCCCGCTCCGTCATGCCCTCCTTCATGCGCGGGAAGGTGGCAAGCAGCCCCTCCTCGGCAATGTCACACGCACGGGCGATCTTGTCCAGCTCTGCGGGCGTCTTGACCTTCATGGCATTGCGCAGGGCGGGCATGCAGTCCATGAGCGCAAATCCGCGCTCTTCCAGCTTCGCGCACGCGGCGCGGCTGATGAACGGATAGGGCACGCCCAGTGTCTTTGCATCCTTCGCACGGGTGACGGCCGCTTCAAACGCGCCCGGCTCCACCTTGACGAAGCTCCCGGCAAGCTGCGCGCTCGCCGCCTCAAAATAGCGCGGATCGGCGAAGAAGGAACACCCCTCTCTGTCCGCAACGACATAGCCGTCCGTCGAATAAAATCCGGTCACATACCGACGCAGAAAATCCTGCTCCAAAAAGAGCGCGTCGGCGCCGCACTCCGCAAGGATGTGCCGCAACGTTGTTTCTTCCATAGTTTTATTATAGCAAAACGCGACTTTCAAGTCAATAATTTTCGCGCACTTGCGCGCAATTCCGCGCCAATGTGCCGCTCTGCGGCGCTCTTCCGCGGCTCAGATGCCCTCGTACATCCGCTTCATGGCGAGCGCGTCCTCCGCCTGCGTGCCGTCCGACTCGCTGACAATGTACGGCTCCAGCGCCATTTCTTTGAGGACACGGGCAAGCGGCAAAAACTCGGGGCCGTACACCGCATCGGCAAACGTGAGGTGCCTGATCTCCCCCTTCGCCCCGTACATGATCTTGGAGAAATGCACATGAAAATGCTTCATGCGCGCATATCCGAGCTTGTCCACGAGGTACCCGAGCAGACGACGGTAGTCCTCCTCCGTCTTGAGGCTCCCCTGTTCGCGGGCGTTGACATGGCCGAAGTCCACGCACGGCGTAAAGATCTCGTCGATGAGGCAGAAGCGCGCAATTTCCTCCACCGTCCCGATCTGGGCAAGTTTGCCCATCGTCTCGGGACAGAACATGCAGTCCTGCAACCCGTTGAGATAGATGTAGTCGCGCAGAATCTTCAGGCGGTCTTCCGCCCGCGAGACGGCAATTTCCCGCGCGTCCTTTCCCTGCGCGGCGGGGTGAAAGACGACGCGCTTTCCGCCCATCTCCCTGACCATCTTCGCGCTGTCCAGAACATAGCCGTACGACTTTGCCGCCATCTCGTCATCGGGATTGGCGAAGTTGATGAAGTAGGGCGCATGGACGGAGATCTCCACCCCCTCCTTCTCAAACGCCGCCCCGATGGAGTGCGCCTTTTCGACCCCCATGCGCACGCCGCGCCCGAAGGAGTACTCAAAGCAGTCCAGCCCCATCTCCTTTACATAGGCGGCCGCCTCCTCGGTGTGCTCGTAGCCAGCCGCATAAAAGCTTTCCGAATTTCCGCTCGGTCCGAATTTGATCATACCGTTTCTTCCTTTTTGGTGATTTTTTCCTCGTCCGCGGCCTGAACGGCATTCGCATTTCCGTCCTCCGCGCTCTGCGCAACGTCCGACCGACACGGGGCAAAGATCGTCACGCAAACGCCCGTATCGTTGACGAGGATCGCCTTGGGCATACGCGCCATTTTGCAGGCGACGATGAAATCGCCCGCCGCAGACGAGACGTTGACGGTCTGCAGCAGCCACATGAGCCGGAACCGGCTGCCGTCATGGAAAAAGACATTGAGGACGGCGACGCCGATCCCAACCTTTGCGACGGCAAGCCCGAGGGACAGAAGATTCGGCGTCTAAAATTGCCGCTTGTTCTTCTGAAAGCCGATGGTCTCGCACGCGCAATCGCCGCAGGGCAATTCACGACAACCCATGGCGAAGTTCCTCCTTGTCGCGCAGAAGCTGTGCCTTCAGCGATTCAATGCCGTCAAATTTCTGTACGGGGCGCAGAAACCGCGTGGGATAGATGCGCACGTCCGCGCCGTACAGATCGCCCGAAAACCCGTCAAGGTAGGCCTCGACCTTCTTCTCCGCGACGCCGAACGTGGGCCGCGCGCCGAAGTTGACGATGGCGGGATATGTCCCCGCGGGCGTCTCGGCATATCCCGCATACACGCCGTCGCCGGGGTGCGTCTTTTCGGGCGGCACGCTGAGATTGAGCGTGGGAAATCCGAGCACCGGCCCCCCGACATGGCGGCCGTGTTCCACCTGCCCCGCAAGAAAATAGGGCGAGAGCAGCAGCGCGTTCGCCCCTGCCATGTCCCCGTCCGCGACCATGCGCTTGATGCGGGAAGTCGCAATCTTCTCGCCCCCTTCCTCGGCGAGCGGAAGCACCGTCACGGGACAGGGCGCAAGCGCACGGAGCCGTTCGGGCGTCCCCGCGGCGTCCCGTCCGAAGCGGAAGTCCTCGCCGCAAAAGACAGCGCGCGCATCGACCCGCGCAAACAGGTCGCGCAGAAAGTCCTCGGGCGGCGTCATGCGGAAGGCCTCGGAAAAGGCAAATTCCAGGACAAACGCGATGCCCGCCTGCGAAAAGATGTACCTTCGCTCGGAGCGCGTGAACAGTTCGCCGCCTGCCTTTCCGCCGAAAATGGAAGTGATTCCGACAGGAAGTCCCGTCGCCTTCGCCCGCTTCAGAAGCGCCTCATGCCCGCGGTGCAGGCCGTCAAAACCGCCCAGAAGCAGAGCGCACGGCGCGTCAAAGCGGCCTTCTTCCGATAAGATCAGCATAGTTTCTTCTCCGCCCGCGCCACGCCGTCCGCGACGCGCGCAAGGCCGTAAAATTCCTCTCCGCGGTACAGCTTGTACAACCCGTCCGCACAGTCTGTCTCCACGCCCACGCCGTGAAAGATCCGCGCGTCCGCCCCTTCCAGCACGGGATAGGGCAGCACGCTGTCCGTGGGAATAATATAGTCGCGGATATTTTCTGCCGTGAGTTCCTCAAACGGCACGGACGTCTCCGCGGAAAAGATTCCGCTCGCCGTGCGGCACAGATAGCTCATGTACCCCGCCGTCCCGAGCGCGGCGGCAAGGTCGCGCGCGAGCGATCGGATATATGTCCCGCCGCCGCAGACGATGTCGAATGCAAACTCGTCGGGCGCGGTCTGTTCGCGCAGGACGAACGAGGAGACTGTCACCCGCTTGGCGGGCAGGTCGAAGTCCGCACCCCGTCTTGCAAGGTCGTACCCCCTGCGCCCGTTCACCGAGACCGCGCTGTAACGGGGAGGCGTCTGCAAGATCTCCCCGACAAAGGCGGGAAGCGCCGCCGCCACCTCCTGCGCCGAAGGAATGCGCCCGCCGCGGCGGATCTCCCCTTCGCGGTCAAGCGTATCCGTCGTCGCGCCGAAGACAAAGCGCGCGGAATAGCGTTTCTCCTTCTTCAGAAAATAATCGAACAGCCGCGCGGCATTCCCGACCCCCACGGGCAGAACGCCGCATGCAAGCGGGTCGAGCGTCCCCATATGTCCGCAGGGCGTCCCGAGCAGGTACTTGACGCGCCCGACCACCTTGGTAGACCCCACGCCCTCCGGCTTGAATACGTTGACGAATCCCGTCATTGGGGCAGCCTCTGGAAAACGGCATAGCGGAGCTTGTCGTAGATCTCCTCGAAGCTCCCGAAGAACATACACCCCGAGGCCAAAATATGCCCGCCGCCGCCGAACACGCCCGCAACTTCGTTGACGTTGACCGTCCCCTTGGAGCGCAGAGACGCCTTATACTGTCCCTTCTTGACTTCCAGCATGCAGACGCTGACCTCAACGGGTTCGACGGACAGACCGAAGTCGACGATCCCCTCCGTCGCATCCTGTTTGA
>CAJFMF010000081.1 GCA_904391375.1 Candidatus Gallimonas faecavium
CCATGATCGAGGACGGAACCATCTGCGATGCCAAGACCATTGTCGCATTGCAGCATTACGCATTGCATCACAAGATCCGTTGAACTGCTCAAGAGGATAGAGCGTACAAAGTCCATTAAGCGAGCGGCCGTATGTAATTTACAAACTCTGTTAAACGTGCGATTGCATGAAGCATACGGAGTCTGTTAAGCGTACGATCGCATGTGCTGTACAGTATTTTCCGAAAACAGAATGAGGCGCCTGCTTTCGCGGGCGCCGTTTTCTGTCAGACGGGAAGTTTAATTGCAGCCGCAGCCATCGCCCGAACCGCAGACGCTTCCGATGATGGACTGGAGCGTCCCGTTTTTGCACATGCAGTATGCGAGGGCGGCAAGAATGGGCCATCCGCAGCCTTTGAATGCGTTGGATGAGAAGACGTTTCCGCACGTTCCGAGAATGAGCAGGATCACGAGGATCCAAAGGCAACGGTTGCCGCTAAAACAGCAATTCATGGTATTTCCTCCTATAGCTTTCCCGCAAACGGGCGTTTGACGGGATTCTGCCGCAGAGTATGTATCGGATAGTTTTCTGCGGCCTTTTGTTATATTGTATGCGCGGGCATAGAAAAGGGTTCCATGCCCGTTTTGCATTCTCAAAGGAGGCGATTTCCAAAGAATTGCATTCATTTAGTTGCCAAAACGGGCTTGTTTTGCTATAATAAACAGGATCTCTCTTATCGGCGGAACGGTACGCGTGCGGCCGTATCCGCTTCGGGAGCTCGCAATACATTTTTTCTACGGATACCCTTACGGGATCCGATGGAGGCCCATTATGAAAAAACAGGCGTTCTTTTCGGCAAGGAACATCGCGTATCTTGCTGTTCTTGTGGCTCTTGTCATCGTCTTGCAGCTCTTTGCGAGCGCGATTCCCATGTTCGGGATCACGCTCAACTTCAGTCTCATTCCCATCGTGCTTGCCGGCATTCTCTTCGGCATGTGGGGAGGCGGGTTTCTGGGACTTGTCTCGGGCGTCATCACCTTCCTTGTCACGGCGGTGATGGGAAGAGAGCCTTCGACCGTCTTTTTGTTTCAGGCCGAGCCGCTTCTTCTGACGCTCGTGTGCATCGGAAAGACCACGATTGCGGGGTTTGTTGCGGGGCTTTTGTACCGTCTCATTGCCCGCAGGAGCCGTCTTGCCGCGGCCTATGTCGCCGCCGTCGTCGTTGCCGTCCTCAATACGGGGCTGTATCTGCTCGGCATCGTCCTCATGAAGGACGCCGCCTCGGCCTTTCTCGGCACGCAGGCGAGCGCACAGGCCGTTTTCATCGCTGTGTTCGGGCTCATCTGGCTGAACAGTTTGCTGGAGATCGTCGTCAATGTACTGATCGCGCCCGCCATATCCCGCGTTGTCTATCTTGCGGAGCGCATGGCGGAAAAGCGGGGGAAAGACAGATCTTTGCCGGAGGATGCGGCAATAAAACACACGGACGCTCGGCGCAACTCGGACAACGCAGAAGAAGCGCTTACCGAACAGACGGATTCGGAGAAGCCGATCAACGATGCGGGCGTCGGGGAGAAGGGAGACAACCATGATTCTGTGCATTGACATCGGAAATACAAATATCAAATATGCGATCTATGACGGTGCGGTCTGCCGCATTTCCTTTCGCGTTTCCACCGATCTCAAGCGGACTTCGGACGAATACGGCGCACAGCTGGCCGAGATGATGACGTTTAACTCCATTTCGGCAAGCGACATTACGGGCGGGATCTTTTCCTCGGTTGTGCCGTCGCTCGATTACACGATCGAGCATATGCTGCGCGTCTATCTGCACATTATCCCCAAGCAGATTGCTCCCGGGCTGAAAACGGGGCTTCGGATGCGCGCGGACAACGCGCACGAAGTCGGCGCCGACCGAATTGTGAACAACGTTGCCGCTATCCGCAAGTACGGCTGCGGAAAGCCCATGATCGTGGTCGATTTCGGCACGGCAACGACATTTAATATCCTGAACGAGCAGGGAGAATTTATCGGCGGCGTTATTTCTCCCGGATTAAAGGGCTCGCTTGAAAGCCTTGTATCGGGAACGGCGAAGCTCCCGCGCGTGGAGATCGAGGCGCCCAAGAGCGTGATTGCGACAAATACCGTCACGAATATGCAGGCGGGCATTGTATTCGGCTTTGCCGGATTGGTAGAATATATTGTCAAAAAGATCAAAAAAGAGTTGAAGACGAATGACGTGATGACGATTGCCACGGGCGGATTTTCCGAGACGATCGCCAAAGAGACCGATTGTATCGACGTCATCGACAAGATGCTGACGCTCGACGGACTGAAATTCTTGTATGATCTGAACTGTTCGGAGGAAAGTGTATGAAGAAAGTAGGCGTTGCCATTCTCGGACTTGGCGTTGTGGGCGGCGGAACGTATCAGATCCTGACGGAGCACAGAGAGTTCTATCAGCGCACCCAGAACGTCGACATCGTGGTGGAGAGTGTTCTGGAACTCAACCGCGAACGGACGCGTGCGCTGGGCGTTCCTTCGGACAAGATTGCATCCAACATTGCGGAGATCGTCTCCGACCCTGACGTCAGCATTGTCGTCGAGGTGATCGGCGGCGTGGAAGCGGCGCGGGAGTATGTCCTTGCGGCGCTCAACGCGGGCAAGACGGTCGTGACGTCCAACAAGGAACTGTTCTGCAAGTACTCGCATGAATTGGAGCGTGCCGCAAAGCGTCAGAATGCGGGCCTCTATTTCGAGGCGAGCTGTGTGGGCGGCGTTCCCATTATCCGTACCCTTCTCGACGGCGTTCAGGCGAACAAGATCTCGTCCATGATGGGGATCATCAACGGAACGACCAACTATATCCTCACCAAGATGACCAACGAGGGGACTTCCTATGAGGAAAGCCTGCGCGAGGCACAGCAGCTCGGCTATGCCGAGGCAGACCCCACGGCGGACGTCGAGGGCTTCGATGCGGCATACAAGCTGTCCATCCTTGCTTCGCTGGCCTTCCACACCAAGGTTCCGTTTACCAAGGTCTTCCGCGAGGGGATCTCCGGGGTATCCAAGGAGGACATCGCGGACGCCAAGGAGCTGGGATATATTCTGAAACTTCTTGCGATCGGCAAACAGTCGGACGCAGGGATCGAGGTACGCGTGCATCCCACGTTTGTGCGCAAGGATCATCCGCTCGCCTCCGTTAATGACAGCTTCAACGCCGTCTTCCTGACGGGCGATTCGGTGGGCGACGTCATGCTCTACGGCCGCGGCGCGGGAGCGCTTCCGACGGGCAGCGCCATCGTGTCCGACATCATCTATGCCGCGACGCACAGCGAGAACAAGTACTCCACCTTCAAAAATACGGCCAACGCAGACAAGGACACCAACTTCATCTCCGACTTCAAGAGCGCCTACTACATGCGCCTTACGGTGGAGGACAAGGCGGGATTCCTTGCCAAAATCGCGACGGTTTTCGGCAAGCACAACATTTCCCTCGTGGAACTTCTGCAAAAGCCCGGCAAAGCCGAGGACGGGAAGGTACCGCTCGTACTCGTCACGCACGAGACGCACGAGATGTCCATTCGGAAAGCCGTTGCCAAGATCAACTCCATGGAGGGCGTCGCTCATGTGGACACCGTCCTGCGGGTGGTCTCCTGACCGTCTGCATACCCTGCGGCGCACCGACTTCCTAACCTTTGTTCTGCCGAAGAAAAGAGCGGCAGGGCAAACAGACAAGTAAGCCGAAAGACAAGAGAATTGAGACGGGCGGACTGCCCGTCTTTTTTCATGCCCGCCGCGGCATTCCCGTCGGCTCGTCCGCATAGAATAGCGATATGAATGCGGTAAGATTTATTCGGCGGCATCGGGTGATGTTCGGCGCCCTTGCCATTCTGCTCTCGATTGCCATGACGGCAGGGATCTGCCTTTACGCGCTCGTTCAGACGGCCGCGGGGAGCACGCGCCTCACGGTGGTGATCGACGCGGGACACGGCGGCGTTGACGGCGGCGTGGTCGGGCGGGTGACCCATACAAAAGAGAGCGACATCAATCTGGCGATTGCCCGAAAATTGCAGGCGCAGTTCGAGGAAGCGGGATTTTCGGTCGTCCAGACGCGGCCGACCGAGGCGGGACTGTATGGGGCGGCGACGAGCGGCTACAAGAAGCGGGATATGCAAAGGCGTGCGGAGATCATCGCCGACAGTGCGCCCGCCGTGGTTATTTCCGTCCATCAGAACTTCTTTTCGCTCACGTCGCGGCGGGGGGCACAGGTCTTTTTTCGCGAGGACAATGAAAATGCGCGCACGCTCGCCTGTGCAATTCAGACGGCGCTTAACGAGATGCCCGAATGCGTCCGTCCGGGGGAAGCCTTGAAGGGGGACTATTACGTCCTCAACTGTTCCGACTATGCGTCCGTCATTGTGGAGTGCGGGTTTTTGTCCAATGCTCAGGACGAAGCGCTCCTCGTCTCCGAACACTACCAGACAAGACTCGCCCAGACCATCTGTGCAGGAACGCTTGCCTATCTTGCGGCGGCCTCATCGGCGGAGCCGACATTTGATTGACTTTCCGCAATGCGCATGATATACTCTATAATATGAGTGACTATTGCAATACGACGCAGTATCTTCTGCGCTATTCCGACTTCGATTTCAAAGACGAATTACAGCCTTCGACGTTGCTGTCCATCGTGCAGGAGGCGGCCTGTTCCAGCGCGGACGAGCTCGGCTTCGGCTATGACGACCTTCGCCCGCGCGCGATCGGGTTTATCGTCGTCAATACCTATTGCGTCTTCAAGCGCCCGATCCGCCTCGGGGACAACCTCACCGTGCAGACCTGGCCGCTCCCGCCCCGCCACGTCTTTTTCGAGCGCGATTATCGGGTGCTCGCGGGAGAGGAAGAAGTTGCGGACGTCGCATCGCGTTGGTGCCTGGTCGACCTCAAGACGTTCACGCTTCTCATGCCGGACGTCCTCGGAGAAGTGCATGCCCGCTGTCCCTATCGCGCCGAAAAGACAACGGAAGTCCCCGCATGGAAAATTCCGCATATCCGTGAGGGGCGCGTCGTCTATGAAGCGGAGGTGCGGAACAGCCATTGCGATCACTATCTCCATGCGAACAACGCGCGTTATGCCGATTTCTTCTTCGACTGCTTTTCCATGGAAGAGCTTGCGGCGCGGCCCGTCGCGGCATTCCGGATCACCTATGTGAAACAGGCCAAGGAGGGGAGCCGCCTTACGTTCGTGCGGGAGGACATCGCGGACGGCGCTCTTTGCGAAGCGCGCGCAGGCGATGAGATCATCGCGCAGTTCCGCGTCCGCTTCGGGGAGGACGGACAATGATGCGCGAACAGCCGACCGTGCTCCGCTATGTCCGATCGATGAAAAGGGCAATGGTCATTTTCAGCGTTTTCGCGATCCCCGCGATTATGGTCTGCGCCGTGTTTGCCTTCCTCAACTATATCGGCTTCTGGATCGTCACACCCGTTGCGGTCATTGCCTACCTCGCGGTGTACGCCGTCTATGCTCTGCGCGTCTCCATGGGAACGGTCATCGGTCTGGAAGTCACGAACGACGTCGTGCACGTCAAGACAAAGCGCGCAGTCTATACCTATGATGTCCGCAGCGGCTGCATCGGCGTACGGAAAAAGAAACACGGTTGGGTCGCCACCTTCCGCACGCAGGACGCGCAGGATTGCTTTACGTTCTATTCCCGCGCGCCCTTCGCAAAGCCCTACGAGACGGCCTTCACGCAGGCGGACATCGATTCTTTCTGGAATGATCCCGAAAAAGAAATACTGTAAATATACATAAAATAATGCATATTCATGCATATTCTCTTGTAAAAAACCATTATATGCAAAAAATATAAAAAAATATTTTCAAATGGGGGCGCAATTGCTTGAC
>CAJFMF010000082.1 GCA_904391375.1 Candidatus Gallimonas faecavium
CCGCCTCCTCGGCTTGCTCCGAAACGGCCGCTTCCGCCGCCGCATCCTTCTTCGCTTCTGCCTCGGACGCCTCTGCTTCCATCGCTTTCTTTTTCTCGTTCACGTCAATACCTTCGCTTTTTTTCGTCACCTATCATATAAAACGATTTGCCCGAAATTAAACGTGGTTGACAAAATTTTCTCGGAAAAATTTTTCCCGACCCGAAAAAACAGGGCCGCTCTTCCCCGCCACGCACGTTCTCTTCCCGCCTTTTTCCTGTCTTTTGTCCGACTTCTCCCCGCCTTTCGCCCGCTTGTCCTCTGCCTGTCTTTCCCCGTCCTCTGCCCGCCGTCCCTGCCGTTCTCTTTCCGTTCTCTGTCCGTCCCCTTGTCCGACTTTCGCCCATCTTTTGCCCGCAAAAAAAACGAGCCGTCCGGAAGGGATGGCTCGTCTTGGGATTGTGTTTTACGCGGAGAACCCCCGAAAAAAACGGGGGGCGTCTCGCTCAGGAGACCGTGTCGAACTGATAGGACGCGGTGAACTCGTAGTCCTCGCCGGGCGCGAGGAAGGAGCTGCCCTTTGCGGCATACTCGGGGACGTTGACGTTGTTGGGGATCATCTGCGTTTCCAGGCAGAAGCCCGCGCGCGTGCCGTAATAGGCCGTCTTGCCCTGCTGATGGAGGCCGTTGCCCGCATAGAACTGCACGGCAGGCATATCGGTGCGGCAGGTCATGCGGATGCCCGTCTTCGTGCTCTCGGCGACGGCGTATTTCGCATAGACGCCGCACTTGTTTTTGAGGACGTGGCAGTGATCGTAGCCGCCGCCCTGCCGAAGGTCGACGTCGTCCTTGTCGATGTCGCGGCCGATGGGCTTGGGAACGTTGAAGTCGAAGGGGGTGCCTTCCACCTTGCGGAACCCGCCCACGGGGATCATGGTGGGATTGGTGGGCGTGATCTCGTCGCAGTCGATCCAGAGAACGTTGTCGAGAATGCTTCCGTCGCCCTCGCCGTTCAGGTTGAAGTAGGCGTGATTGGTGAGGTTGAGCGCCGTCTTCTTGTCCGTCGCGGCGGAGTAGTGAATGCGCAGCTCGCCGTTTTCAAAGATATAGGTGACGCGCACTTTGAGCGTGCCGGGATAGTTCTCCTCGCCGTCGGGCGATACGAGATAGAGCCGAAGCTCGTCCCCCACCACTTCGTGCTTCCAGATCTTCTTGTTGAAGCCGACCTTGCCGCCGTGCAGGTGGTTGCCGCGGTCGTTGCAGTAGAGCTGATAGGTCGTGCCGTCGATCGTGAGTTTGCCCTCGCCGATGCGGTTGCCGAAACGCCCGATGAGCGCGCCCAGATAGCCGCCGTTGTTCTCGTATTCCGCCACGGTCTTGTATCCGAGCAGCACATCCGTCGGGTTGCCGTTCTTGTCCGGAACCACGATGCTCTGCAGAATTCCGCCGTAATTGAGCACCGTCGCCTTGTTCGCGCCGTCGGTGAAGTCAAACGCAAGTACCTCTCTCCCGTCCTGCGTCTTTCCGAAGATCCTTGTTGCGATCATATTCCTTATCTCCCTTGTGTGCGCAGTCCTCGCCCGCACATCTGTCCAACGCACATTATAACACACCCTCGGGAAAAAGTAAATATTTTTGTCAAAAATACCCAAGCTGAAATTATGCAGAAAAAGTATGTACCGCTCGTCGTGTTTCTCGCCGCGCTGCTCGTCTTTGCCGCCCACCTCGGCGCACGCGCCGTGCTCTCCTCGCCCACCTTTGCCCTGGCCGAGGAAAAGCGCATCTACCTCACCTTCGACGACGGCCCCAGCACCGTCGTCACCGCCCGCATCCTCGACACCTTGCAGGAGGAGAACGTCAAGGCGACGTTCTTTATTGTAAGCGCGCGCGTACACGGGCGGGAAGAGACGCTGCGCCGCATCGTGCGCGAGGGACACACCGTCGGAATCCACTCGGCCACGCACGTCTATTCGCAGATCTATGCCTCGGACGAGGCACTGCTTGCCGACGTCGCAGAGTGCGCCGACTGCATCCGCCGCGTGACGGGCGTCACGCCCCGCGTCTACCGCTTTCCGGGCGGCGGCTCGGCGGCGCGCGAACGCCAGACGCGGCTTCTCTCCGACCGCGGTCTGAAAGTCGTGCGCTGGAACGCCGTATGCGGCGACGAAGAGATCCGCAACGCCGACGCGGAGACGCTCGTCCGGGAGAGCATCCGCACGGCGGGCAAAAAGAACACCGTTGTCCTGCTCCTGCACGACAGCGCGCCGCACGCGGCGACGGCGGAGGCGCTTCCCGCGATCATTGCGCACTTCCGCGCAGCGGGATACGTCTTTTGCGCCTACTGACCGACCCCTTGCGCAGGACGAAGCGGTACGCCGCCCCGAGCGGGAGCACGGCGCACGAGCAGAGCGCGACCCACAGCCACTGGATGGCGGAAAGCGGCGTGAGGCGGAAGGCGATCGAAAGAGCGGGCGTGACGACGAGCAGGACGTTGAGCGCCACGCCCACCGCGACGGTGACGAGGAGGGCGCGGTTGGAGAAGTGGTCGCGGAAGGAGCGTTTCCCGTCCTCGGCGCGCACGTTGAAGACGTGCAGGAGTTCGGAGAGGGAGACGGTGAGGAAGGCGGCCGTGGTGGCGACGCCGTTCCCGTAGACATGCAGAAAGACGAAGAACTGCGCGAGCACGACGGCGGAGAGCATTCCGCCGAACACGAGCATGGAACAGATGGCGCGCGGGGAGAAGATCTCCCTGTCCGAAACGGGCGGGCGTTCCATGGCGCCGCGGGTGCGCTCCACGCCGAGCGCCACGACGGGCAGCGAGTCGGTGATCAGGTTGACCCAGAGCAGTTGGGTGGACGTAAGAAAGTCCGCCTGCCACAAAAAGAGCGAGACGAGAAAGACGGACAGCACTTCCGCAAAGTTGGTGGAGAGGAAGAAGGAGACCGTCTTTTTTATGTTGAAAAAGACATTCCGCCCCTCTTCCACCGCGCGCACCATCGTGGCGAAATTGTCGTCCGTGAGTACGACGTCGGCGGCATTTTTGGTCACGTCCGTCCCCGACCCCATCGCCACGCCCACGTCGGCGGACTTGAGCGCGGGCGCGTCGTTGACGCCGTCCCCCGTCATGGCGACCACCTCGCCCGCCGCCTGCAGCGCGCGCACGATCTGCTGTTTATGCCCGGGCGAGACGCGCGCATACACGGCATAGCGCTCGGCGCGGCGGGAAAATTCTTCCTCACCCATCTCGTCGAGCTCCTCGCCCGTGACCACCTCTCCGCGGCCCCGCGCGATGCCCAGGCGCTTTGCGATGGCAAACGCCGTCTCGGGAGAATCGCCCGTGATCATCACCGTACTTACGCCTGCGCGGCGCAGGGCGGCGACCGCCTCCTTCACCCCGCGCTTGGGCGGGTCGAGCATGGCGGCGATCCCGAGAAAAGTGAGTTCTTCCTCGCGCAGGGTCTCCCCGCGCGCAAAGCCGAGCACGCGCATGGCGTTCCCCGAAAACCGCGTGACGCGGGCGCGGATGTCCTCCCGATCGGCCGCCGTCATGGCGCGCTCGCCCGTCGGCGTGAGAATGCGCGTACAGCGGGAGAGCAGCACGTCCGCACCGCCCTTGACGTACAGCCGCGTCCCCGCCTCCGTGCGCGCATAGACGCTCATCATCTTGCGCTCGGAGGAAAAGGGCGTGCCGCCTGCGATCTCCGCCTTCGTGCCGTCCCCCACGCGGTCGGCGTACTCCACGAGCGCGATCTCCGTCGGATCGCCGACATACGCCCCCGCGCTCCCCTTTACCGTATGGCAGATGCGCATACAGCGCACAAGCTCCCGCTGCGGCATCGTGCCCGAATAGGACTCCTCCGCGGAGAGCGGGGAGAAAAAATCGGTGCAGATCGCCTCGACGGTCATTTTGTTCTCGGTGAGCGTCCCCGTCTTGTCCGAACAGATGACGCTGCATCCGCCCAGGCTCTCCACGGCGCCCAGCCGCCGCATGACGGCGCGCGAGGACGCCATGCGCTGGACCCCCAGCGCGAGAATGACGGTGACGACCGCGCCCATGCCCTCGGGAATGGCGGCGACCGCCACGGCGACGGCACTCATGACGCTCTCTAAAAAGCTCACCCTTCCCGCGAGCAGAGAGGCGATAAACAGCGCAAGCGCAATTAAAATGACGGTAACGGTGATGACTTTTCCGAGCCGTGCGATCGTCTTATCGAGCGGAGCGGGCGCAGGCTTGCTCTTGTGCAGAAGGCGCGCGATCTTGCCCATCTCGGTGTCCATGCCGCAGGCCGTGACAAGACATCTCGCCCGTCCGCCCACACAAAACGTGCCGAAATGCGCCGTGTTCGCCCGCGCCGAGAGCGCCGTCCGCGTGACCACGCAGTCATACTTCTTGGCGGGCTTACTCTCCCCCGTGAGCATGGATTCGTCACAGCGGAAGTTCTCGCTCGCCAGAACGCGGCAGTCGGCGGGAATACGGTCGCCCTCTTCCAGCTCCACCACGTCGCCGACGACGAGCGTCTCCGCATCCAGCCTGACGACCTTTCCGCTGCGCACCGCCTTTGCCTCGCACGCCGAGAGCTTTTTCAGCTTTTCAAGCGCGGCGTCCGCACGGTATTGCTGCAAAAATCCGACCACGGCATTGAGCAGAATGACAAAGAGAAGAATGCCCGTGTCGGCAAGCTCCGTCCTGTCTCCCGTCACGAACGCAAGCACCGCGGACAACAGGGCGGCAAGAATGAGGATGATCGTCATGAGATCGGCAAACTGCGCAAAAAACAGGAGGAGCTTGCTGCGCTTTTTCCCCTCCTGCAACGCGTTCCGCCCGTTCTTTGCAAGCCGACGCTCCGCCTCCGCCTGGGTAAGCCCGCCCTCGCCGCTTGCCGTCTGTGCAAATACTTCCTGTTTGCTCCTGCCGTATTGTTCCATAGTGGTATGGTATGAGCAAACCCTCCGAAAAATGCGCCCGCAAAGGCGCATTTTTTCGCGCGGCGCGCCTATACCTCGCGCACCGTGAGAAGATAGCGCTGTCCGTTTTCAAACGTGAGAAGCCCTCTGCCGCCCTCCTGTACCATCGTACAGGAAAAATCCTCCCGCAAAAAAAGCAGAATCTCCTCCAAAAGCTCTTTTTCGTCAATCTTATACGTTTTTCCGCCGTCCCTTTCGTTCATAGTATCCTTTGTTCTCCTTTTTCGCTTGCAGGGCCTGCGCGCTCTGCCCTTGCAAAAACAGTATAACCTCTGAACTGAAAGAATGCAAGCAAATTTTTTCAGTTCAGAGGATAATTTTTTGTAGAAAAAGGACGTATTTATGGTAAATTTGTCGAAACTCTCGGAAAACCTGAAAGAACTGATGAACGAGCGCGGGCTGAATCAGACGACGCTCGCGCAGGCGATGCACACCTGCAGTTCCAAAATGTCCTCCTATCTGACGGGAAAACGGGCGCCGAATTATCCCTCGTTTCTTGCATTTCTCGCCTTTTTTCACTGTTCGGCCGACTTTCTGCTCGGGCTGAGCGAAGAGCCGCGGGAGGAAGTTCCCTACAACCCCGTGCCGCCCTTCGGCGAATGTTTGCGAAAAATGCTCGAAAAAACGCAGACCTCGCAATACGCCTTTATCAAGCGCTCCGGAATTTCCTGGGGCGTCTGCTATCACTGGCTGACGGGAACGTCGGCGCCGTCGATGGACAACCTCGTGCGTCTTGCGCGCTTTTTTGACTGCTCCGGCCTGGCCGGCCAGCCCACCCTCTTTGTGGCCGGGGAGCTGGATTCCCACGGGGTGGAACACCTGCGGGAC
>CAJFMF010000083.1 GCA_904391375.1 Candidatus Gallimonas faecavium
GGTGAGGATGCAGACCTGTCCGAGGCTGATCGCGCCCAGGGTGGAGCCGCTGCGTGCGTCGGAGTGGTTGTAGAAGACCTGCAGCGGAGCGCCCGCCTTTTCAAAGATCTTCTTGGCGACGGCAGAGGAGAGCGCGTCCGTGGTGTAAGCGCCGCCCGCGTGTCCCTTGATGGCGGCACCTTTTCCGAGCATTGCGCGCTCCTGCGGGTCGTATTTTTCGCCGTGATTGGGGTGATAGCCCTGTGCGTTGTCCAGCGAGATACAGAAGGAACGGGCATAGGCGCACAGTTTGTCCTCCTCCGTCATGCCCTGCGCGAGCGCGATGCGGGTGAGCACGGCAGAGAGGAAATCGCCGCCTGCGCCCTGTCTCGTGCGGCTTCCGACCTCTTCGTTGTCGAGGCAGGCCGCCACGCAGACGCCCTTCGTCGTTTGGACGACGGTCTCGAGCGAGGCAAACACGCTTGCCAGGTTATCGAGGCGGGGCGAGGAGAGAAATTCCCCGTTTTGTCCCCAACGGTAGGGCGATTGTGCGCACGCGGCGAACAGATCATAGGAGACGGGCGCACCGAGCATCGCGTGGAAGTCGGCCTTCCCGAGGGCGAGAAGGGGCAGATCTTTCTGCAGATCGGGGGCGAAACTCTCGTTTGCCGCGCGGTTGAGGTGAATGGCAAGCGAGGGGAGGGTGACGAGGAAGTCGGCGGCAAAGCTCTCGGAGCAGAGTCTGCCGTCTTTTTCGCGCACGACGCGTCCTGCAAGGCGCAGGGGACGGTCAAAGAAGGAGTACCACAGTCCGCCGCCGTACGGCTCTGTGTTCAGGCGGGTATAATTTCCGTCCGAGAGGGCGGGATTCTCCTTTAATTTGAGGGCGGGGGAGTCGGTATGGCTGGCGACGATCTTGAATCCCCTGCGGGCATCGCCCGCCGTGAAGGCGATGACGGCGCTCCCGTTGCGCACGACAAAGTATTTTCCGTCGGGACGGAGCGTCCAGGCGTCCTGCTCGGACAGTTCCTCAAACCCGTGCGCGGCGAGGTATGCGCGTGCGTTGTCTGCCGCCTGGTAGGCGGTATAGGAAGTTTCCAGAAATTGCATCAATTCATTCATCTGTTTGACCGCTCTTTGTTTTTTTCCTATTATACCGCCTTGTCTGTAAAATTGCAAGCGATGGGGCGGTTCTGATGCGCGCGGAATTTCATGAAAAAAATTTTCAGGGATCCCCTTGTCAAACCGAGCGGGATATGGTACAATATCTCGGTGAGACAAAAGGAGATCGTACAAAATGTGGTTTGACGAACGGGTATTCTATCAGATCTATCCGCTGGGATTCTGCGGTGCGGAGCGGGAGAACGACTTCGGCGAAACGCGTCATCGGCTCGGACTCATCGAGGCGGAGATCCCGCGCCTCAAAGAACTGGGCGTCGGGGCCGTGCTCTTCAATCCGCTCTTTGAAAGCGAGCGCCACGGCTATGATACGGTGGATTTTTTCAAGGTGGATCGCCGCCTCGGCACCAACGAGGAGTTTGCCGCTCTCGTGAAGAAACTGCACGAAGCGGACATCCGCGTCGTACTGGACGGGGTATTCAATCACGTCGGCCGCGCCTTCCCGCCCTTCCGCGAAGTGCTCGAAAAACGCGAGGGGACGGACTATCGGTTCTGGTTCAACATCAATTTCTACGGAAATTCCCGCTACAACGACGGTCTGGACTATGAGAATTGGGAGGGCCATCCCGAGCTCGTCAAGCTGCGCCTGGAGAATCAGGATCTGCAGCGCTATCTCATGGATGCCGTCCGCTTCTGGATCGACACCTTTGACATCGACGGCCTGCGTCTGGACGTGAGCTACCTTCTGCCGCCCTGGTTCATGGAGATGCTCCGCCGCACGGTGAACGAGAAAAAACCCGAGTTTTTCCTCGTCGGCGAGGTCATTCACAACAACAACTTCCAGCAGAATGTCTGTCCCGAGCGCCTCGATTCCATCACGAATTACGAGGGATTCCGCTCCATGATCTCGGCGTTCAATTCCAACAACCTCTTTGAGATCGAGCACTCCATGACGCGCCTGTTTGCAGATACGCCGTGGGCGCTTTTCCGCGGAAAGCATCTGCTCAACTTTGTGGATAACCACGACGTGGAACGTGCATGCACGGCTCTTCGGAACAAGGCCAACCTCCTGAACCTCTACACGTTGCTCTTCACGATGCCGGGCATCCCGTGCCTGTATTACGGCTCGGAATTCGGCACAGAGGGGGATAAGTCGGATTTCGATTACAAACTTCGTCCCTTCATCGGCGACATCGACAAGTCGGCGCATCCCGATTTGGTCGCGCATATCCGCAAACTTGCGTCCATTCGCAAGACGTGCCGTCCGCTTTCGTACGGATCCTATGCCAAGGCGACGTGCATGAACACCAATTTCTCCTTCGTGCGCGAATGCGACGGCGAGCGCATCATCGTCGCCATCAACATCGGCGACGGAGACTGCACCGTCCGCGTGGAGGAAGCGGAGGGCGTCAACCTTCTCGACGGACAGGTGCGCAACTTAAACGACATCTACCTCCCTCCGCACACGGCGTGCATCTATCGGAAAAACTGAATGGCGGTCGGCCTTTCGCCGACACGGTGCGACAGATTTCGCCCAAGATAAAGTATAAAGCTGCGCGGCGTTCCGTTTTCGGAACGCCGCGCAGCTTTTTTTAAGGCGCCTTCGCAGCGGAAGGGCGTTTCAAAGGCGTGAAGATTGCTCAGAGCTTTTTGATATAGCAGCGGCGGCGTTTGTGCAGCACGTTGCCGAAGTTCTTCCAGAGGTTGAGAATGGCGTGATTGTCCTCGAGGTTGAGGTTGGTCTCGCAGTATTTTGCAGAGCCTTCGGTGAGCATGCGGGTGATCTCGTCGATCATGACGATGGCGACGCCGCGATAGGCGGGCAGGACGCCGATGAGGCCGAGGTCGATGATCTCGGGCTTTTTCAGGGCCTTCAGAATGCGCACGATGGTGGCAGGGGTCATGCGTCCGCCCGATTTCTGGACGGCGCGCGAGACGGACGGGAAGCACAGGCCGAAGCAGACGGGTTTCTCGTCCTTGTCGAGGATCATGGTCACGTAGCGCAGGTCGATGATCTGTTTGAAGGTTTTCGCCAGCTCGTCCTTCATCTTTTCGGTGAACGGGACGGTGCCGTAGATGTCGGCATAGGTCTCGTCGAGCAGGTCGAAAAAGGCGTCTTTATACAGGCGGATGAAGTCATCGATGGACTTTGCCTTGCTCAGGTGCAGGTCATAGCGCTTCATCATGCGCTCGCGCATCTCGTGAATGCGCGGATCGGGATGCTCGGGCGCGTAGAGCTTGTGCTCCACCCAGTCCACGTCTTTTTCGTAGCCGAGTCCCTCGATGAGCACGGGATAGTAGGGGTAGTTGTATTGTTCCTCGAAGGTGGAGAGCTCGTCAAAGCCCTCGATGAGCAGTCCTTCGCGCTCGAGATCGGAAAATCCGAGCGGGCCGACAACTTCCTCCATGCCCTTGGAGCGCGCCCAGTCCTCCACCTTTGCGAAGAGGGCGGCGGCGACGTCGCGGTCGTCGATGCTGTCAAAGCGCGTAAAGCGCACGCGCTTCTGATGCCAGCGCTCGTTGGCGGCGCGTTGCAAGATTCCCGAGATCCTCCCGACGACCTTCCCGTCGTGATAGGCGAGATAGTACACCGCTTCGGCGTGTTCGTAGTAGTGGTAATCTTTGCGGAACAGCCTTTTCTCGTCCGCATACAGGGGCGGAACAAAGCAGTCGTTCCCCCGATAGAGCTTTAACGGAAATTCAATGAACGCCTTACGCTGTGCGCGGGTGGCGACTTCTTTTACCTCGATCATAACTCCTCGCTGATAGGTTCCGATGAAATGTATATACTTTTTACATTATAGGTCGAATCCTGAAAATTGTCAAGGAATGTTGTCGGATTTTGACGAATCGCGCGCCATCTTCGCCAAAATCCGACCTTCTTTTCCGTTTTTCCGAGGAAAATGCCGCCTGCTCTGTGCTATTTTTCCATGTTTGACAGATATACGGACGTTTTTTCGGGAAGACGTATGAACTTTTGTTCGGCAGACGTGCGGACGGGATTTCGGGAAAGGGTACGGGCGGAATTTGCCGATCGGGCGGGGAATGATTGACAAGCGCTCCCGCGTTGACTATAATAGATTGAAAAAAGATAAACCCGCCGCGGACAGAAAAGACAAACAGCACAGCGGATGAAAGCGGTCTTCGGAGGAGCGTATGAAAAATTTTATCTTTCTTTCTCCCAATTTTCCGGAAAATTACTGGCGGTTCTGCGCCGCCCTGCGCGGACGCGGATTCCGCGTCCTGGGTATCGGCGACTGTCCTTATGATGCCCTGCGCGAGGAGGTGCGCCGCTCGCTCGATGAATATTACTATGTGACATCGCTTGAACACTATGACGAAGTCTACGGCGCGGTTGCGTTTTTCGCGTTCAAGTACGGGAAACCCGACTGGCTGGAGAGCAACAACGAGTACTGGCTGGAGCGCGATGCGCGGCTGCGGGAGGACTTCAACATTGCGAGCGGATTTCATCCTGCCGATATGCCGTCGGTCAAGCTGAAGTCGCGCATGAAGGCGTGTTATCGGCAGGCGGGAATCCCCGTGGCGCGCTACTGCATGGCGGACGATTTTGCGACGTGCCGTGCGTTTTTGCGGGAGGTGGGACGTGCCGTCGTAAAGCCGGACAACGGCGTGGGGGCGAACGCGACCTATCCCATTTCGAGCGAGAACGATTTGGAGGAGTTCTTTTCGCGCCCGCATGCGGGGTATATCATGGAGGAATACATCGACGGCACCATCTGCTCGTATGACGCCATCGTGGACGCGGCGGGGACGCCCGTGTTCGAGACGGGCAACGTCACGCCTGCGTCGCTCATGAACATCGTCAACGAGCGTGCGGAGAGCATGTTCTATATCGTGCGGAAACTCGATCCGCGGCTGCGTGCGCTCGGCCGAGCGGCGGTGAAGAGCTTCGGCGTCAGAAGCCGTTTCATTCACTTTGAGTTCTTCCGTCTGAATGCCGACTGTGCTCTCGGGAAAAAGGACGACTATGCCGCCCTGGAAGTGAATATGCGCCCGTCGGGCGGCTGTTCGCCCGACATGATGAACTACGCCAACGCGACGGACGTCTATGCGCGCTATGCGGACATGATCGCAGGCCTTCCCGCCGCGCCGCTGTCGGACAAGACGTGCTTTTGCGCCTTTGTCGGGCGGCGGAGGGGAAGGGACTATGCGCTCTCCCGCGACGAGATCCTCGTGCGCTACGGCTCGCATATCAAGGAATACGGCGACGTAGACCCCGCACTCGCGCCCGCCATGGGCGACGAGCGCTTTCTCGCCTGCTTCGAGCGCCTGGAGGAGGTGTACGCCTTTTTGCGGGAAGCGGTGCGCATTGCCGGGCAGCCCGCCAAAGACGACTATGCATGATCCTCTGAAAAAATTTGCGGAAAATTGCTCTCAAACAGTTGACAGGCGGAGGAAAGCATGATAGAATAAAGACAGTTCGCGAGTGCGAACTTGTTTTTCGGCAAATGGTTCGCAAAAGCGAACTTTATCATTGCCGGATTGTTCGCAAATGCGAACCCGATGTGCGGCGCACGGCGGGGGAGGAGAAAAAAGGATATGCCGCTTTTGTTGGCTCCGATCGGGCAGGAAGTCCGCATCGTG
>CAJFMF010000084.1 GCA_904391375.1 Candidatus Gallimonas faecavium
CTATCTGCCGCCGGATACCAACTGCCTCCTGTCCTGCTTCGACCACTGCGTCAAGAGCAAGGGCTACATCAACGTCATCGTGGCGTCCAAGCACCCGACTTACCAGTGGCTGACGATGGATCAGGCGGTCAAGCACTGCACGCAGGGAATCGGCGTCTGGGCATGGGCATCCAACGATGCAGGCGAAGAGCCCGATCTCGTCATGGCCTGCTGCGGCGACACGCCTACGGTGGAAGCGCTTGCCGCGACGACCATTCTCCGCGACTATATGCCCGATCTGAAAATCCGTTTCGTCAACGTCGTCGACCTGATGAAGCTGGATTCGCACGAGAATCATCCTCACGGCCTGCGTGACGACGCGTTCGACGCAATCTTCACGAAGGATAAGCCCGTGATCTTCGTATATCACGGCTATCCCAAGCTCATTCACGAGCTCACCTACACCCGCCATAACCGCAACATCAAGGTGTTCGGCTATATGGAAGAGGGGACGATCACGACGGGATTCGATATGCGCGTGCAGAACCATATCGATCGTTTCCACCTCGTGCGCGAGGCGATGATGAGCCTTCCTCAGCTCGGGAACAAGGGTACGTTCCTCATTCAGATGATGAACGACAAGCTCGTCGAGCACCGCAACTATATCGCGGAATACGGCGAAGATCTGCCCGAAATCCAGAACTGGAAGTGGCATACGCCCGAGAACAAGTAATCGGAGTACGGCTAAAGCACGCAATCGGAACGCCCGCAATTCAGCGGGCGTTCTTTTGCGGCGCGCAAAAAGAACAGCGCGTTCCGCGGCAAAAATTCTTGCGAAAACGTGGAGAATTTTTCATTTTTCTATTGAATTTTCACCCGATTTATTCTATAATAGTTTCATAAAAGCAGGAAAAACTATCGGGGGGTTATTATGCAAAACAACGCGAAATCTTGCATCGAGAGCGGGCGTACCGCGCTCGGCATTGAGTTCGGGTCCACGCGGATCAAGGCGATTCTCGTGGACGAAGCCAATGCGCCCATTGCCTCGGGCAGCCATGAGTGGGAGAACCGCCACGACAACGGCATCTGGACGTACACCCTGGACGATATTCGTCTGGGGCTTCAGGACTGCTATGCCAATCTCGCGGCGGATGTCAAGGAAAAGTACGGTGTGACGCTCACCACGGTCGGCGCGCTGGGCATTTCCGCCATGATGCACGGGTACATGGTCTTCGGGAAGAACGACGAACTGCTCGTTCCCTTCCGCACCTGGCGCAACAATACGGCGGCAGAGGCGGGGGACAAGCTCACCGAACTCTTCAACTACCATATTCCCGCGCGCTGGTCGATCGCGCACCTCTATCAGGCGATCCTGAACGGCGAGACGCACGTCAGGGACATCGTGTTCCAGACGACGCTCGAGGGATACGTCCACTGGATGCTCACGGGCAGGAAGGTACTCGGCATCGGCGAGGCATCGGGGATGTTCCCCGTCGATCCTGCGACCAAGCAGTACGATGCGGGAATGCTGGAAAAATTCAACAACCTCGTCAAGGGAAGGGTACCCTTCAAGGTGGAGGACATCTTGCCAAAGATTCTGCTCGCGGGCGAAGATGCGGGTACGCTCACGCCCGAGGGTGCAAAGTTCCTCGATCCCACGGGAACGCTTCAGGCGGGGATTCCGCTCTGTCCGCCCGAGGGCGATGCGGGAACGGGCATGGTCGCGACCAATGCCATCAAAAAGCGCACGGGAAATGTCTCGGCGGGGACGTCCGTCTTTGCCATGATCGTGCTGGAAAAGCCGCTCTCCAGACCTTATCCGGAGATCGACCTCGTCACGACGCCCGTCGGCGATCTCGTCGGCATGGTGCATTGCAACAACTGCACCTCGGACATCAACGGCTGGGTCAATCTCTTCGGCGAATTTGCCAAGCTCGCAGGCGTGGATATCCCCAAGTGGAAGCTCTACGATATGCTCTACTTTGAATCGGAGAAGGGGGATAAGGACTGCGGCGGACTGCTTTCCTACAACTACGTCTCCAACGAACACGTCACAAAGGTGGACAAGGGCAGGCCGCTCTTCGTGCGTACGGCGGAGGGCAAGTTCACGCTTGCCAACTTCATGCGCACCCATCTCTTCTCGGCGTTCGGCGCGCTCAAAGTCGGCTGCGACATCATGCTCAAAGAGGAGGGCGTGAAGCTCGATCGCATCACCGGTCACGGCGGGCTCTTCAAGACGGAGCGCGTCGGGCAGAGCTACCTTGCGGCGGCGATCAATGCGCCCGTTACGGTCATGAAGACGGCGGGCGAGGGCGGCGCATGGGGCATGGCGATCCTTGCCAACTACCTCATCACGAAGAAGGAAGGCGAGACGCTCGAAGCATACCTCGACAACCGCGTCTTTGCGGGACAGGAGGGCGTCACGCTTGCACCTGATCCCGCCGACGTCGCGGGGTTCGACGAATTCAAAAAGCGCTATGTGGAAGGTCTGCCCATCGTGCGTGAGGCGACCCGTTCTCTGAAATACTGAAAAATCCGATCGGAGGAATCGAACGATGTTGGAAGAATTGAAGAAAAAAGTCTTAAAGGCAAATCTTGATCTGGTAAGACACAAACTTGTCCTCTTTACCTGGGGCAATGTCTCCGAGATCGACCGCGCGTCGGGACTTGTCGTCATCAAGCCCTCGGGCGTCGAGTACGACGAGATGAAGGCGGAGGACATGGTGGTCGTCGACCTCAACGGGAAGGTGGTGGAGGGCGATCTTCGGCCTTCGTCGGATACGCCTACGCATATCGAGTTCTACAAGGCATTCCCCAAGATCGGCGGCGTGACGCACACGCACTCGACGTTTGCGACGGCATGGGCGCAGGCGGGACGCGCCATTCCCTTCTACGGCACGACGCACGCCGACTACTTCTACGGCGACATTCCCTGTGCGCGATCGCTCACGAAAGAGGAGATCGAAGGCGAATACGAGAAGAACACGGGACTTGCCATCATTGAAAAGTTCAGAAACGACAACATCGATCCCCTGGAAGTTCCGGGTGTGCTCATCAAGAGTCACGGCGTGTTCTCGTTCGGCAAGGACGGCGATAACGCGGTGTATAATGCAACGGTCATCGAGGAGGTCGCCAAGATGGCATTCCTCACCGAGCAAATCAATCCGAACGTACAGCGCGCCGATCAGTTTATGATGGACAAACACTATCTGAGAAAGCACGGCAAGAACGCCTACTACGGACAGATCAAGAAGTAAACGGACTTCCGTCAAAGCAGTGGAGAATTCTGCAAGGCAGAGGGCGGATCGAGTGTTTTTGCGCCGTCTTTGTCCGATTGCGGAACAGAGGATGTCATCCGTACTCCGACGGTTTCGGAGAAAAAATAAAAACCATATTCAGGAAATGAGGTAAAAGATCATGAAACAGCTTAAAAACATGAAGGACTATGTCGTGTACTGGCTCACGGGCTCGCAGACGCTGTACGGAGACGACGTTCTCGCGCACGTTGCGCAGCACTCGGAGGAGATGGCAAACTATGTCAGCGAGAGAATGCCCGTCACCGTCAAGTATCTCACGACGTGCAAGAGCTCGGACGAGGTCATCGAGGCGATCAAGAAGGTGAATGCGGACGATAACTGCATCGGCATCATCACCTGGTGCCATACGTTCTCGCCGGCAAAGATGTGGATCAAGGGGTTGAAACTTTTGCAGAAGCCCATGTGCCATTTTGCGACGCAGTACAACGAAAAACTGCCCTATGACACCATTGACATGGACTTCATGAACGAGAATCAGGCGGCGCACGGCGACAGAGAATTCGGCTATATCGTTGCGCGTATGCGCATGGACAACAAGGTGGTCGTCGGATACTATAAGGACGAAAAGGCGCTCGCACAGCTTGCCTCCTGGTGCAAAGTTGCCGCGGGATATGCTTTCTCCAAGACGGTCAAGGTCTGCCGCTTCTCCGACAATATGCGTGACGTTGCCGTCACCGAAGGCGATAAGGTTGAAGCGCACATCGATCTCGGCTGGCAGGTGGACTACTATCCCGTCGGCGATCTCGTCGATTACATCGACAAGGTGACCGATCAGGAAGTGGACGCCCTGATGGCAGAGTACGACAAGAAGTACACGATGGGGACAAAGCGCATCGATGTCGTCCGTGAGCAGGCGAAGTACGAGATCGCGATCGACAAGTTCTGCGAGGAGAAGGGCGACTACATCGGCATTGTCGACCACTTCGGATCGCTGCACGGGATGAACCAGCTTCCCGGTCTTGCCATTCAGGATCTGCAGGGCAAGGGCTACGGATTCGGCGCAGAGGGCGACTGGAAGATCGCGGCGCTCGGTGCGGTCATGCAGTATATGGCAGGCGAGACGGGTACGGGTCTTATGGAGGACTACACCTACGATCTCGTGGACGGGCTGTGCCTCGGTGCGCATATGCTGGAGGTCTCGCCCCAGTTTGCGGCGACCAAACCGCAGATCCAGGTGCACCCGCTCGGCATCGGCGGGAAGTCCGATCCTGCGCGCCTTGTCTTTGAGGGCATTGCGGCTCCCGAAGCGGTGGCTGTCTCCATGGTGGATATGGGCGACAGACTGCGCCTGATCGTGCAGAAAATCGAGCTCGTGAAGTATCCGCACAAGATGCCCAATCTTCCCGTCGGCGGCCTGATGTGGAAGTATCAGCCCAACTTCAAGGAAGGGGTTGCGGCATGGATCTATGCGGGCGGCGCGCATCATACGGTTGTTTCCTCGAAGATCAGCGTTCAGGAGATGGTCGACCTCGGCAACATGTGGGGCATTGAGGTCGTCGTCATCGACGAGAACACCAAGATTGAAGAGTTCAAGAAGCAGCTCATGTGGTCGGATGTCATCTGGAAGCGCAAATAAATCTTGAAAAAGGAGCGGGGCGGTACGACGTACCGCCCCGTAATTTCTCAATGTTTTTCAAAAAATATCTCTTCGGCGATACGGCCGTGTACTATGCGGAAAGTCCCGTGGAGGGGCACGACGGCAAGACGACGATCGGTCTTGCCGCATATCCGAGCGACGTAAAAGTCGATCCCGCACGCCTTTTTTGCGACAGTCTTATCCAGGTCGCCTTTACGGGCGACGAGGGATTGATCGACTATACGTTCGGACAGACGATGCGCAATCGCGCGGGGACGCTCCTCAAGATAGAAGCGCAGACGTCGGACGAAGCGGGCGTTACGACGGTGCTGACGGACGGCCGTGGAAATCGGTATCGCCATGTCCTGACCTATTCCCCTGAGACGGGCGTGTTCTGCGTGCAGGTGCAATATGAAAACGCTTCGGAGGAGACGCGATCGCTGGAGATGCTGGAGACGCTCTCTCTGAGCGGGATCATGGCGCTCTCTGCCCCCGAATCGACGCGCGGGCTGACCCTTCATCGCATGACGAGCGCATGGTCGCGCGAATGCCGTCTGCAATCGGACTCCTTTGCCAATCTCGGGCTGGACATGAGCTGGGCGCGCTACGGTGTCCGCGTGGAGAAATGGGGCGAGGCGGGAAGCATGCCCAACCGCGGGCATTTTCCCTTTGCCGCGATCGA
>CAJFMF010000085.1 GCA_904391375.1 Candidatus Gallimonas faecavium
GCCATGCCCGTGTCCTGGCAGACGGGCATGCTTTCGGATTGCGCCGTCTGTGCATTCTGAAGAAGGGTGTCGAGGGCAAAGCGCGCGGCGCCCTGTTCGCGGGCGGCGGCGTCAGAGAGCGCCGTGCGGCAGGCGGGCGTGAGCGTCGTCCCCGCCCTGCGCGCCAGACGATAGACGCAATCGGAAATTTGCTGTGTATTCAGAGTTCTCATGGGTCTATTATAGAACAAATTTTGCAAAATGCAAAGTTTTTCCTTGGACATTTTCCGAATTTCCTGTATAATAGCGGTATGGACAGTTCAAGCGGTATGGAACAATCGGCGCAGCAGCAGGAAATGTACTTTCGGCGCCGCGCGCTCTCCGAAGCGGGGATCGCATATTCGGTGGGGGCGGCGCTGCCCGTTCTTGTCACGCTCATTGCGGGCGTCGTTGCCGCGCTCGTCGCGGGCGCTGCTTACGCGGAGACGGCATGGTACCGCTTCCTTGCCTACCTGCTCCCGCAGGTCTGCTTCGCCGCGACTGCGCTCATCTTTTTCCGCCGCAGCCGTGTTCCCGTCAGGGCCGTGTACGGAAAGTGCAAATGGCACTATTTTGTCATAGCCGTCGTCATGCAGTTCGGACTCACGTTTTCGCTCTCCGAACTCAATACGCTCTTTCTCGAGTTTCTGCAGTCCTTCGGCTATACGGCTCCCGTCTCGCCGCTTCCGCCCCTGAACGGGTGGTATCTGCTCCCCGCCATCCTCATCATCGCCGTCCTTCCCGCGATCTTTGAAGAGACCCTCTTCCGCGGCATTCTCGTCGGACGTATGTCTGCGGCGGGGTGGGGGACATGGGCGACGGTGCTCCTGTCGGGCGCGCTCTTTGCTCTCTACCACGGCAATCCCGCGCAGACCGTCTATCAGTTTCTCTGCGGCGCCTGCTTTGCCCTCCTTGTCGTGCGCGCGGGCGGGATCCTGCCCGCGATGACGGCCCATTTCCTCAACAATGCCGTCATTCTCATTCTGACCTCCCTCGGATATGGCACGGAGGGCGGCATGACCATCCCGACGGGCTGGAATATCGCGCTCATCGTTTCATCCGCCGTCCTGCTTGCGGGGTCTCTCGTCTATCTCCTCTTCCTGGACAAGTCGAATACGCAAAGAGGGGGCGTCAAAAACGCAAAAACCTTCTTCTTCGCCGCCGCCGTCGGCATTGCCGTCTGCGCGGTGCAGTGGATCGCAGTTCTCGTGTCGGGGTTTCTCGGTGGTTAAAGTCAATCTCGTCTGTGTCGGAAAACTCAAGGAGCGCTACTGGCGGGACGCCGTCGCCGAATACGCCATGCGGCTCTCCCGTTTTTGCAGGTTTGAAGTCGTCGAACTTGCCGAAAAACGCACCCTCGAAGAGGAGGCGGTCGGCATCTTGCGCGCCTGCCGCGGTCACGTTTTCGCGTTGACGCCGGAGGGAAAACAGGTCACATCGGAGGAGTTTGCCGCGAAGATCGGCGCGCTTTGCGATCGGGGCGAGGAAATTTCCTTTATCATCGGCTCTTCCTGCGGCATGACGGAGGACGTCAAACGTGCGGCGGACGAGCGCCTTTCCTTTTCCAGACTGACCTTCCCGCATCAGATGATGCGCGTCATTCTGGCGGAGCAGATCTACCGCGCCTTCATGATCAATGCGGGCGCGGAATACCACAAATAGCCGAACGGCACAGGCGTCGATCGTGCGCAATGCTGCGTTGCGCGGAATGGCTTGGCGTTCGGAATGCCGCGCTGGGCGGAAAGCTGTATCGGGCAGGACAGCGTGCGAGCAAGGCGTCGCGTTTCGTGGAACAGTTTGATCTGCGGAACTTTGCGGGGACGTCCGCGCATACGATGGCGCGTGAACGTCTATGAAGAAGTCGGGGCATTTTACGAGGGCTATCGCGGCGAAAAGCGCATCATCGGCGCAAGCCGCGAGGGAAGAAATCTGTACGCGATGTATGTGGGAACGTCCGAAGGCGTCCGGGGCGGAACCGCGGCGGGCATTGCGACGTATGCCATTCATGCCCGTGAGTGGATCACGTCCTATCTTGCGCTGCAGCATCTCCGCAGGGGGATTGTGCGCGGCGGCGTGTGGGTCGTTCCGCTTGTCAATCCGGACGGCGCGCTTCTCGTGCAGGAGGGCGCGGACAGCGTGCGCCCGTCGCTGCGGGGCGGACTGCTCTATCTCAACGGCGGGGCCGATTTCTCCCTTTGGAAGGCCAATGCCCGTGCCGTCGATCTCAATGTCAATTTCGATGCAGGCTGGGGGACGGGCCGACAGAACGTGCGCGCGCCCGCGCCTGCCAACTATATCGGGACAGCGCCCTTTTCGGAACCCGAGACGCAGGCGCTTCGCGACTTCACGCTGGAAGTGACGCCTTCTTTTACGGTGAGCTATCACACAAAGGGGGAAGTCATCTATTGGCGGTATCGACAGAGCGCGCTGCGCGCGGCGCGCGACAAAAAATATGCGAAAATTCTGTCCCGCGCAACGGGGTATCCCCTTGCCGAGGCGGCGGATTCCGCAGGCGGATATAAGGACTGGTGCGTGGAGCGTCTTCGTATTCCCGCATTCACGGTCGAGGCGGGGCGGGAGAGCTTTGTGCATCCTTTGGGCCTTTCGTCGCTCGCGGACATTGTGACAAAAAATATCGATGCGCTCGCAGCGCTTTCCATGGGTTTTTCATGATGGATGAACGGTACATGCGGGAGGCGATCCGCCTCGCGCAAAAGGCAAAAAAGAAAGGGGAGGTCCCCATCGGCGCGGTGGTCGTTCTGAACGGCAGGATCATCGGAAGAGGATTCAACCTGCGTACGCGTCTGCAGATGGCGACGGCACATGCCGAGATGCGCGCCATCGACAAGGCATGCCGCAAAGAGCATTCCTGGCGGCTCCCGGGCGCGGAACTCTATGTCACCCTTGAGCCCTGTCCCATGTGCATGGGCGCGATCCTGAACGCGCGCATTTCCCGCGTCTATTTCGGTGCGTACGAGCAAAAGGGCAGGAGTCTTACCCATGAGATCGCAAACGCCAATCTGCTCAACCATAAGGTGGACGTCGTGGGCGGCGTTCTGCAAGAGGAATGCGCAAGCGTCCTCACCTCCTTCTTTACCGAGATGCGCGCCCGCGAAAAGGCAAAAAAGGGGAAGTGAACAAGACGATTGTCGGCTGTCGCGAACCGGGAATATATCGAAGCGTTGGCGCGGGGGCGCCCGTCCGGACGGACGGGCGCCCCCGCGCCGTATTCACCCGGTGTCTTTTGTGCGCCGATCCCTCCGCAATGTCCGAAGCCGCGCCATTGCGGCACATTTTTCGCCTCATCTCCCCGTTTTTTCTGTATTATGTGCGGGCTATGACGGCAGGGCCGTTTTTCGGTCGGAAAAGAGATAAAACAGAGCGGACGGCGCGTTCATGCCTGTAAGCTATATCTGCGCATAGTGAACAGGTATTTGACATCGGGTAAACGGCGGGGTATAATAAAGCAGACAGAAAAAAGAGCGGCATCTGCCGCAAAAGGAGAAACCTATGCTCGGGAATTTTACCTATTGCAATCCGACGAAACTCTATTTCGGCAAGGACGCCGTGGAGAACCTTCGGACGGAACTTAAAAATTACGGCAAAAACATCCTGCTCGTCTACGGCGGGGGCTCTGTCAAGAAGAACGGGATCTATGATCGGGTCATGACCATTTTGAAGGAGTGCGGCAAGGAGGTCACCGAAGACGCGGGCGTCATGCCCAATCCCACCACGCACAAGCTCTATGAGGGCATCGCCCGTGCGCGGGCATGTCAGGCAGATCTGATCCTGGCGGTCGGCGGCGGATCGGTGTGCGACTATGCCAAGGCGGTCTCCGTCTCCGTTCACTGCGACGAGGATCCGTGGGAGAAATACTTCCTTCGCTTTGAAGAACCGACGTGCGCGATCGTGCCCGTCGCGTGCGTCCTGACGATGGTCGGCACGGGCAGCGAGATGAACGGCGGTTCGGTCATCACCAATCCCGAGCAGAAGCTCAAGATCGGTCACGTCTTCGGGACGGAGGTATTCCCCAAGTTCTCCGTGCTCGACCCGACGTACACCTTCACGCTTCCGCACTATCAGATGGTGTCGGGGATTTACGATATTTTCAACCATATCTGCGAGCAGTACTTCTCCGGGACGGACGACAACACGAGCGATTATCTCTCGGAAGGGCTCATGCGCTCGCTCATTCATTCCAGCCGTATCGCAAACCTGGATCCCATGAACTATGAAGCGCGCAGCAACATCATGTGGACGGCGACGTGGGCGCTCAATACGCTCGTCGCCATGGGCAAGGACACCGACTGGGAGGTGCATATGCTCGGACAGGCGGTCGGCGCGCACACGAATGCCACGCACGGCATGACCCTTGCCGCCGTCTCCATGGCGTACTATCGCCATATTATGCCCTACGGGCTTGCCAAGTTCCGCCGCTTTGCCGTCAATGTGTGGGGCGTCGACCCTGCAGGCAAGTCGGAGGAACAGATCGCGGATGAGGGCCTTGCCGCCATGGAGGCCTGGATGAAGGAACTCGGGCTTGTCATGAATCTCACCGAACTCGGCGTGAGGGAGGACATGCTCGACGGTCTTGTCAAGAGCACGCTCGTCATGGAGACGGGATACAAGGTGCTCACGCCCGAGGAGATCCGCGCCATCTTCAAAGAGAGTTTATAAGCGCGGAAAAGCGGGTATGTAATGTATGGAGTTTATGACAATATCGTCTGAGAGGAGATTGCTATGAAAGTTCTTTTGGTCAACGGAAGTCCGCGCACGAACGGCTGTACATTTACCGCGCTCTCCGAAGTGGCAAAGACGCTGCAGGAAGAGGGGATCGAGACGGAGATCTTTTCCCTCGGGGCAAAGCCCGTGCAGGACTGTGTTGCCTGCGGAAAGTGCGCACAGCTCAAAAAGTGCGTCTTTGACGACGTAGTAAACGAGCTCATTGAGAAGGCAAAGGGTGCCGACGGCTTTGTGTTTGGCTCGCCCGTCTATTATGCGCATCCGTCGGGAAGAGTGCAGTCTGCGCTCGATCGCGCCTTCTATGCGGGGAAATACGCCTTTGCGGGGAAACCCGGCGCGGCCGTTGTCTCGGCGCGCAGAGGCGGCACGGCGGCTTCCTTCGATGTCCTGAACAAGTACTTCGGCATTTCCTGCATGCCCGTGGTCTCGTCCACCTATTGGAATATGGTGTACGGCAATACGCCCGAGGAAGTGCGCCGCGATGAAGAGGGAATGCAGACCATGCGCAATCTCGGCAGGAATATGGCGTATCTTTTGAAGTGCATGGAGGCGGGCAAGGCGGCAGGCATTGCCGCGCCCGCCATGGAGACGGCGGCAAAGACCAACGTCATTCGCTGATCGGCAGGCGGTTCAAAGAAACGTCATTCAGAAAAATTTCTGAACAAAATAGAGAGAGGGATGAGTAGGATGGACCTTGACTGGCTGGATTCTCTGGAGTTTGAAGACGTGCCCGCGCCGATCGACCC
>CAJFMF010000086.1 GCA_904391375.1 Candidatus Gallimonas faecavium
ATTCCGCGCTGTGTTGGTGGAAACAACAGGGCTCGAACCTGTGACCCTCTGCTTGTAAGGCAGATGCTCTCCCAGCTGAGCTATGCTTCCGAAACTAGCTTGATTATAATACCATATCCTGCGCGGAATTGCAAGCGATTTTTCTCACAAATTACAGATTTTTTTTGAAAAACAAAAAAAGAAAAAAACGGAGCGGCAAAAATGGCGCTCGCCGTGCGCGGACGGGAGAGACGGGCGGCGAGCGAAAGGGGCAGGGGAGCGCGACCAAGAGGGAGAAATGCAGAAAGCGGGCAAATTTTTGAAAATTGCATAGAATTTTCCGACTGCCGCATAATGACAGTATACGGAGGTAACTATGAAAGCAACGGGGATCGTGAGAAGGATCGATGAACTCGGACGGGTGGTCATTCCCAAGGAGATCCGCAGGACGCTGCGTATTCGGGAGGGGGACCCTTTAGAGCTGTTCACCGATCGCGACGAGCTGATGCTCAAAAAATACTCGCCCATCGCCTCGGTGGAGCGGTTTTCGGAGGGAACGGCGAAGTCATTGCATGAGCAGAGCGGCTATCTTGCGGCCATTTCGGACACGGACAACATTCTGCACGCGTTCGGAACGGGCAGGAAGGCGCTTTTGGGACATGCCGTCTCGGACGAAGTGACCGAGCTCATGGCGGCGCGGCGCAGTCACCTGGCGAGTCTTGCGGAGGGCGGGCGCATTCTGCCCGTCGTGCGGGACGGCGAGGAGACATACACGGCGCAACTCATTGTGCCGATCGTCGCCAACGGAGACTGCCTGGGCGCCGTATTGCTGCTCGCCGAAAAGGAGGGCGCCGCCATGGAGGCGTCCTGCGTCAAGCTCGCGCGGCTGACGGCGGATATCATAGCCGGGCAGTTTGTCTGACCGACGGCAGGACATCGGTGCGCGCCGCGCCCCGCTCGGGGCGCGGCGCGCGTACATAATGCAAGGGGCGATATGCAAAGGGACATCACGCGCCGAAGGGCGGACGGGAAGCGCCGATACATAATGAAGCACGCAAAGTTTTTCAAAAATGCGGCGATCGTCTCGGCAGGCGGTCTGCTCGCCAAGGGGATCGGGGCGCTCTACCGCATTCCGCTCGCCAATCTTCTGGGCGGATACGGAGAGGGGCTGTATCACATGGCGTATCCTCTCTTTTGTCTCATGCTCACGCTCTCGTCGGCGGGCATTCCCACCGTCGTGGCGAGGACGGTGGCGGCAGAGCGCGTCTCGGGCGGCGCGCGCGGAACGCTTGCGTCGGCACTGCGCGTCTTTGCGGGGCTCGGGGCGTTCGCCCTTGTGCTCATGCTCCTGCTCGCGCGCCCCTTTGCGCGCCTGCAGGGAGAGGAGGCGCTCGTCGGCTGTTATCTCGCCCTGGCGCCCGCCGTCTTTTTCGTCGCCCTGCTCGCCGTCCTGCGCGGCTGGTGGCAGGGCAGGGGGGAAATGGCGCCCACGGCGCTCTCGGAGATCGTCGAACAGCTCGTCAAGGCGGGGGCGGGCCTTCTGCTCGCCTCCCGCTTTTCCGCCGATCCCGTCCGCGCCGCGCGGGCGGCGCTCTTCGCGGTGACGCTCTCCGAACTCATCGCGTTCTTCTTTCTCGCGGTGCGCGCGCGTGAACGCCGCACCATGCTCTCCGTGTCGCACAATCGCGGCAGCGTTCTGCTCTATTCCGCACTTCCCGCCATGCTGAACGCCTCGCTCCTGCCACTGTCGCAGATGCTGGACAGCGTGCTCATCGTGCGCCTCCTCGCCCGCAGAACGGCGCGCGCCGTCCATCTCTACGGGCTCTTTTCGGGAAGCGCGCTCTCCCTTGTCTCCCTTCCCGCGTCGCTCTGTGCGGGGCTCATTGCCGCGTCCGTTCCCGCCGTCGCGGCGTGCATGGCGCAGGGAGACGCCGCGGGCGCCCGCAAACGCGCGCTGTTCGCGCTTGCCGTCACGCTGTGCCTCGCCCTGCCATGCGCGCTGGGACTGCTCGCCTTCGCCCCGCTCGCCGTGCGCTGGCTGTATCCCGCCCTGGCGGCCGCGGACGCCCTTCTCCTCGTTCGGCTCTTGCGCCTGCTTTCGGTGTCGGCGGCATTGCTCGCCGCCGTCGGGACGCTCTCGGCCTGTCTTACGGCGATGGGCTTTGCGACCTGTGCCATGCGCGCCATGCTCGTCGCCGTACTTTTTAAGGCGGGGCTTGAAATTGCCCTCGTCGGGCCGCTGGGGATCACGGGTGCGGCGATCGCCGTCAACGGGTGCTATCTGGTTGCTTTTTTCCTGGATTTGTTCTATACTGTAAGAAAAAAACGGGAGAAGGCCCATGCTGCACATCATCGGATTGGGGACAAAGAAGGGAGAACTGACGCTGGATGCGATGGAGGCGATCCGACGCGCCGATGCCGTGTTCGTGCGCACCGCCGCGCACCCTGCGGTTCAAACCTTGAGGGAGGCGGAAATTCCCTTTGAGAGCCTGGATGCGCTCTATGCTTCCAGCCGCAGCTATGACACGTTTGTGACAAAGGCGGTGCGGGCCGTGCGTGCACGGGCGCGCAGCGGAGATGTCTGTTACTGTGCGGACGGCGGCACGTTCGAGGACCGCGTGGCGTGCGTTCTCGCGGGGGAGAAGGGCGCGGAGGTGTTCCCGGGCGTGTCCAAGTCGGCCGCGGCGGCGGCAAAGGCGGGGATTGCGGGGAGCTATACCGCGGTATCCGCGACGGAGACGGACGCGCGGGAGCTCACCCGTCCGCTTGTCGTCTACGATCTGGCCGACCGTGCGCTCGCGGTGGACGTAAAACTGGCGCTTGCCGAGCAATTCGGCGACGAAGCGCCTGCCGTATTCGTCTGCGGGGACAAGGCGGAGCGCATCTTCTTGTACGAGGCGGACCGCATGGAGACATACGACACGACGTGCGCCCTTGTTCTGCCCGACGAGCCGCTGTTGGAAAAGAAGAAGTTCGATCTCTATGATTTTCTCGCCGTGATGCGCCGTCTGCGCGCGCCCGACGGGTGTCCGTGGGACCGTGTGCAGACGCACCAGTCCATCCGCATCAACTGCATTGAGGAGGCATACGAGCTGGTGGATGCCATCGACGCGGACGATCCCGACAAGATGTGCGAAGAAGCGGGCGACGTCCTGATGCAGGCGGCGTTTCATACGCTCATGGAGGAAGAACGCGGGCATTTCACGATGAACGACGTCATAACGGGACTGTGCCGCAAGCTCATCGACCGTCACACGCATGTGTTCGGACAGGACAAGGCGGCAGGGGCGGACGGCGCGCTGAGCGTGTGGGAAAAGAACAAGATGACGGAAAAGCATCAGACGACGTACGCAGACGCCGTCAACGACGTTCCCGCCGTCTTCCCGGCGCTGTTGCGCGCGCAGAAGATCGCCAAGCGCACGGCGAAGGGCGGCTGGAAACAGACGCCGGAGGAGGCGCGCGCAGGGCTGCGTGCGGCCATGGACGAACTGTTTGCGCAGGGCGAGAGTGCGCTCGGAGCGTTCCTCTATGCGGCGGCGGAGTACGCCTATGTGACGGGGGGCGACTGCGAGCAGGCGCTTCTCGACGAGGTGCGCAGGCGGCAGGCGGTGTATACCGCGTTCGAGGCGTGCGTGCGGCGGGACGGCAAGGACGTCAACGCGCTCTCGAAGGAAGAGCGCGACGCGTACATGGGGGAAGCGGAACGTGCTGCACAGGCTTGAGATCGCGGGCATGGTATGCCCCGACAATGTGTTTCTGGCACCGCTTGCGGGATATACCAACTATCCCTTCCGCACGATGTGCATGCGGCTGGGCGCGGGACTGACGTTCACCGAGATGGTGAGCGCCAAGGGACTGTTCTACAACAGCGAGGAGACTAAAAAGCTGCTCTATTGCGGGGAGGAGACCCCCAAGGCGGCGCAGATCTTCGGGAGCGATCCCGCCGTCATGCGCGCGGCGTGCGAGAGCGAAGAACTTGCGCCATTCGATCTCATCGACATCAATATGGGGTGTCCGATGCCGAAGATCGTGCGCAACGGAGACGGCAGTGCGCTGCTCGAGGATCTCCCGCGCGCGGAAAAGGTGATTGCGGCGTGTGTGAAGAGCGGAAAGCGCATTTCCGTCAAGTTCCGCATCGGCGTGGACGAGGCGCACAAGATCGCCGCCGAGGCGGCCCGTCTGTGCGAGGGCGCGGGCGCGTGCATGATCACCGTCCACGGCAGAACGCGCGACAAGGTGTATGCGGGCGAGCCCGACTATGCGGCGATCGCGGAGGCCAAGAACGCCGTGTCCATTCCCGTCATTGCGAACGGGGGGATCTTTTCCAAGGCGGACTTTGAGGAGATGCTCGCCAAAACGGGGGCGGACGGGGGCATGATCGCCCGTGCGGCGCTCTTACGTCCGCAGATTTTCAGCGAGATCACGGGGCGGGCGGCCCCGCCCGTCGGAGCGCTCTTTTCCGCACAGCTCGCCGAGACGAAGGCGCTGTACGGCGAGCGGTTTGCCGTCGTGTTCATGCGCAAGATGGCGGCGTTTTACTGCAAGGGCATGCGCGGCGCCGCCGAGGCCAAGCGCAAGCTGTTTGCGGCGCAGACGACAGAGGAAGTCGCCGCCCTCGCGCAAGAAGTGTTCGGGGACGCAGAGGAAACCATAGAAAAATGACCGCCGAGGCGGTCATTTTTTCATGCAAGCGGATGGTCCTGTTCGGTTTTGACGGGGACGCCGACGTCATTTGCGGAAATTTCCGTCCGATCGGCGGGGGAAGGAGCGGCCTTCGCGGCGTGTTGTACAAGGTAGGGTCGGTTGACCTTTGCCGCGGCGAGGAAGACGAAAATGCCGATCGCGAGCAGGCAGGCGATGGGGATGGCCGCCAGGTTGACGGAGCTGGTGGTGCGCATGATGATGCTGGAGAGAAGGGTGCCGAGAAAGGACGCGCCCTTGCCGAAGATGTCGAGGATGCCGAAGAGACAGCCCGACTGATCGGGGGGAATGATCTTGGCGAAGTAGGAGCGCGAGAGGGCCTGGACGCCGCCCTGGAAGAGGCCGACGGCGCAGGCGAGCATCCAGAACTGCCATTCGGCGGTCATGAATACGGCGACGAGGGCGATTCCCGTATAGGCGACGATGCAGATGAGGATGAGGACGTCGTTGCGCACCTTTCCCGCAAGTTTTCCCATGATGATGGCGGCGGGGAAGGCGATGATCTGTGTCAGGAGCAGGGCGAGGACGAGCTGGGTGTCGTCGAAGCCGAGGCCGACGCCGAAGGTCGTCGCCATGTCGATGATGGTATAGACGCCGTCGATGTAGAGGAAGAAGGCGACAAGAAAGAGGATGATGCCCTTTTTGTTGACGATGTCCGATTTTTTGGAAA
>CAJFMF010000087.1 GCA_904391375.1 Candidatus Gallimonas faecavium
TGCCCTGCCATGCGCTTCACGGCACGGAAAAACACTTCCTCCGCATCGGCGGACGGCATGAACGTATCGAATACGTCTCCCGCCACAAGGACGAGATCGACATCGCGCGTCTCACAGATGCGCACGATTTCGTCAAGCGCCGCAATCTGTTCGGGCAGGCGCTCGCGATCCATGAGCCGCTTGCCGATATGCCAGTCGGAAGTGTGAAGAATGTTCATAAAAAGAAGATTACCGTGAAAAAATAACGCGACACACGCAAAGCCATTGCATTTCGGCGTCGTATATGATATACTATTATACAACGGCTTTGAAAAAAAAGCAAGCGTTCGCCCCGCATTCGGGGGAAAACGCAGGCACAAAAGCAGGGAGAATTTTTTTATGTCGTTTGCCGCCTTTTCCAAGGATTTCAGCTCGAATATGTTCACGAGCGTGGAAAATCAGTTCATTACAAAATATTTGCCGCAGGCAGACGGCGACGCGGTCCGCGTCTACCTCTACGGGCTGTATCTGTGCCAGGTTTCGGGCGACTTCGACGCTCAGACCTGCGCAAAACTTCTGCACCTTTCCGAACAGAAACTGCTCGAGATCTACGCCTTCTGGGAGGAATGCGACCTCGTCCGCATTCTCTCGCGTTCGCCCCTCTATGTGGAGTATCTCCCCGTGAATGCCGCCGTCGGACGCCCCAAGTCCATCCGTCCGGAAAAGTATGCCGCGTTCAACCGCGAGTTTCTGCAAATTCTGCAGCGCGCGCAGAAGGACTTCAAGCCCTACGAGATGCAACGCATCCTCGAATTTCTCGAAAACAACCCCATGGAGCAGCAGGCATTTCTGCTCGTGGCACAATACTGCGCCAAAAAAGACGGCGAAAGACTGTCCTGTGCGCATATTTTGAACAAGGCGACCAAGCTCGTCCGCGAACATAAATATACCTATGAGCAGGTCGAAGCCGATCTTGCCGACTTCCATCTGCGCGAAAAAGAGCTTTCGCGCCTCTATACTCTTCTCGGCATTTCCAAAAAACCGCAGGAAAACGACTACACCTATCTTGAAAAATGGGCCTCCCTCGGCATGGAAGACGGCGCCGTCATCGCCTGTGCGGAATTCCTCGGAAAGGGTTCGCTTGCAACGCTTGACTCCCTCGTCACGGAACTGCATGAGAAAAATGCCCGCACCGAACACGAGGCGCGCGAATACCTCGCACGCCGCAAAGAAGAAGCGGATACCGTCTTCCTCGTCGCACGCAAACTCGGCATAAAAATCGGAAATCCCCGTACTTATTGCGAAGAGTACGCTGAAAAATGGCTGGAACGCGGCTACGACGCGGAAAGCCTGTCTCTTCTCGCCTCCCTTGCCATGAAACTTGGCTACGGATTCGCCGAATTCGACGGAATGCTCGAAGGCCTGTATTCCGAGGGCATCGTCGACGAACAGAGCGTCCGCGATTACTGCTCTGCCCGCGATCGGCAGCTGCGTCTTTTGCAGAAGATCCAAACATCGTGCGGCGTCATACGCAAAACGCAGTCGGCGCTCGATATGCTCGGAACATGGCGAAGCTGGAATTTCTCCGAGCCGATGATCCTCGAAGCAGCAAAACGCGCTTCGGGCGCAACGGCGCCGCTTCCCTACATGAACAAACTCCTCTCCGAATGGAAGCGGGAAGGCATCACATCTCCTGAGGCAATCCCCGATCAGACACATCTTCCGTCGGCACGCAAAGAAGTGCGCAGCGAAGCGGCGGTCTCGGCCGATGCACGCACCGAACGGGAACGCTGGTATGCGGCACGCAGGCGCGCCGCCCTTGCACACGCCGAACAGGCGATCGCAAAGGCAAACACCGACCCCGCGTTCTCACGCGCAGAAACGGCCATCAAAAAAGGCGAGATCGAACTCGCCAAAGCTGAGGTCTTTGCCCCCGACACGCTCCCCGACCTTCAGGCAAAACTGGAACAGGCGAAAATCGCGCGCAAAAACGCCCTGGCACGGCTTCAGCTCTCCGAAGCGGACTTTGCCCCGCACTATTCCTGCCCCAAGTGCTCTGACACGGGATTTTTGCCGGACGGAAGAATGTGCGACTGCTACGACAAACGCTGATTGTACAAAAAAGGCCCGTTCTCATGCGGAACGGGCCTTTTTTCTTGAAACAGAAGCGATTTATCTTGCCTTTTTCATTGTATTATTTCAGACATAATACTATGTAAAATGAAAGATAATTATTCATATTCGCCGTAATCGCGACGTTCCGACGTCGGGCAGGATTCATGAGCGCCCCATCGTCCGCCCCGTTTCTCCGGCTTTGGCGCGGAGCGTACATCGACTAAAATGACGTCGACACCGATCTTTTTGATGCACTTCAGATCAATAAACTGCTCTGCCCTGCCCCAGCGAAATCCCTTTCCGCCGGGCGCGACGATCCCCTGTACCCTTCCTTCGGGGTAGGTGAATACGACGTCGCTCACGCGCCCGAGCCGTTTTCCGTCCGTTAGATTTACCACTTCTTTGCGGTGCAGTTCGCAGTAACTCGTCTCCATAGTTTCATTATATGCAAAGCACACACAATGTGTGACGATTCCAAGGCTTTCATACAAATTCCAAGCCTCTCAGAGACGTTTTGGCCCCCTCTGTCTTGCAAATCCTGTCCGCTCATGATAGAATTGATGCAGATACGCAAAGGAGTCTGACATGAAAACCAGTATCGGCGACTTTCTCGCCATTTTACGAAAATCCAAAGGCCTTACCCAGCAGGAAGTCGCCGATCATCTCGGCGTCTCCAACAAGACAATTTCCAGTTGGGAGACAGGCGCATCTTGCCCCGATATCTCCATGCTGCCCGCAATCGCCGAGCTTTTTGAAGTATCATGCGACGAACTGTTGCGCGGAGAACGCATTCCATCCTCCGAACGCGTGGAAAAGAGCGAAGAAAAGCGTGAAAAATCCCTTTTCGCACATTCTCGCCGCATACCGCAATAATGCTACCATCATCAGCTGGATCTGTATCGGCTTATATATTGTTGCCATGATCGCCGCTTTGCTCATCGGCTGTGCGGCATTTGAAAGTCTGATCGGATTTTTTGTGGGATTGCTCTTTATCGTCGGAGGCGTGTTCCTATGTCTGATACAAAATCACTATCTTCGCTTTCAACTGGCGCAAAATGAATTTGAAAGCGAGGCCATCGACACCTTTGTCCGCTTCCTTTCCCGCAGACAGACGTTGACGCTCGTGCTTGCAGCGGCCGCCTTCGGATTTATCGTTCCTCACGTCACCGTCCCCGTTCACAGCGGACTTCGCCTTGCGTACGCTTTCGGCTTCGGTGTACTCGGCGGAGCGTGCGGCGCGGGATTGGCTTGCCTTATTTCCTTTATCGTCAAAACGGCCAAGAAATCCTACCGCACCGATCGGGAGAAATACTTCTGGACGTTAAAAAACGGCGGAATTCCCTATTCCGTAATCGCCGTGGTGGGTGCATCTGCAATTCTCGTCGGTCTTTCCTTTTTTGCAAAAAACGCGGAAGTTTCGGTCCCGATCTCAACCGATTATGCAAACAGCTATTTGGCTCTTCAGCATTCCCTGTCCGAAGAGAATGCCGAACTCTTTACCGAACACCCAAATACACTCTACGAAACTACCGCACTCGAGACGACGCTCGACGAGACGCAACTCAACGCCGCAATCACAGAGTCGATGCGTCCGCGCGAAATTCTGATCGGAAAGGCAAGCTATTATTTTGAAAATTTCCCCTCCGAATATGAGACGTCCTATCATATCGTCCATGTCGACGGCGGCGCCTATGTGGAAGTCGAGGTTATTACAATTCGATTGGGAAACGGCGAAATTTTCTCAACCCTCGTCCTCAATCGTGCGCTTCAGGGCGGAATCAATGGGCTGGAATGCGTTCCGCTCATGCAGGACTCCCCCGACGGCATATCGATTTTTGAGTTTGTCCTGCATACAGATCCGCCGCTCTATGAATCCGTAACCACACAAAGCAATTCCATTTCTCTCGTTTCCATTCTCGCGGCCGTAGCTCTTTTGCTCCTCATCTACACCGCAATCTATCTTCCGCGCAGAAAAAAATTTCTGAAAAGTCGTGCGCCTTTTCCCGCCGAATAAGTCCATGCAGTTCCGCATGCCCTGCATCGAAGTCGCGCCGAAATTCATTCGCTCTTATTTACCTTGCCGTCCTCGTTGCATCAGCCTGCTATGACGCTCGCCCCTGAAAATTGTTCATGCCGTTTTATGCAAATTTTGCAATAACGTCAGACAAATGGCATATCGCACAAGACAATTTTGAAACACAAAAGCGGCGGTCCTTGTTTTCGGACTGCCGCTTTTTCTGTTCTGTTTTAGCTGATTTCCTTTCGCAAGGCGCCGATCGCATTCTTCTCCAACCGCGAGACCTGCGCCTGCGAAATCCCGACTTCCGCAGAGATCTCCGTCTGCGTCTTGCCCTCGTAGTATCGAAGCGTCAGAATTTTTCGCTCGCGCTCCGCCAAACGCGAGATCGCATCCTTAAGAGCGACTCGCTCCGCCCAGATCTCCTCGCCCTGCGTTTCGTCAAACAACTGATCGAGCAACTGCAATGTGTCTCCTGACTTATTGTAGACGGGTTCATACAGGGATACCGGATCGGAAATCGCATCAAGGGCATACGCCACTTCCCGTTGCTGTACCTGCATGACCTCTGCTATACGCTCGATCGTCGCCTCCTCATCGTGTTCTTCCAGGCTTTCCCGCACCTTCAGAATCCGATACGCCGCATCGCGAATGGAACGCGATACACGCAAAGAATTTCCGCCCCGCAGATATCGCTTGATTTCCCCTAAAATCATCGGAATGACTCTTGAACGTCGAAAACCCGTTATAATATTTCCGTTCAGTTTCCCTTACGGATAGTCATATTATAGCACATTCCGACAAATTTTGCAACTTTCTATTCAAACCTTAAAGTATCTCTGATTACGGCTTGTCGGAGTGTCGGGATCGGTCATGGCGATGAGTCCCGCCTCCAACGCCGGCTGTATATAATTTTTGCGGAACGTTACTCGCGATTTCAAACCGAGCTTTTCCATCAAT
>CAJFMF010000088.1 GCA_904391375.1 Candidatus Gallimonas faecavium
TACTGCTCGAGCTGGGCCAGGACGTCTGTCTTACGGGCGCGCTCCTTTCAGACGCCGTCAACGACGGCGTCCGCCGCGCCTATCATGACGGGTGCTTCCGCAAGAGCATCTGCGACCCCCTGACCCGCGTCAATACGGGCGACAACACGCCCGCTCACCTGCACGTCGAGATCGTGCCGGGGGACGAAGTACATATCACCTTCCTGCCGAAGGGATTCGGCAGCGAGAACATGAGCCGCCTTTGGATGCTCACGCCGTCCGAAGGCCGCGCGGGTATTCTGAACGCCATCACCGAGACGGTACGCCTGGCAGGTTCCCGTCCCTGTCCGCCCGTCTATGTGGGCGTCGGCATCGGCGGCGCGTTCGACTCCTGCGCATTCCTCGCAAAAAAGGCGCTCACGCGCGACGTCGGAACGCACAATCCCCGCGCGGACGTCGCCTCCATCGAACGGGACGCCCTGGAAGCGATCAACGCGCTTGCCATCGGGCCCCAGGGATTCGGCGGTGCCGTGACGGCGCTTGGCGTCGCCTGCGAGATCGCCCCCACCCACATCGCGGGACTTCCCGTCGCCGTCAACATTCAGTGCCACTGCATCCGCTGCGAAAAGGAGACATTATGAAAAAACTCACTCTTCCGCTCTCGGAAGCGGACGTCCTTTCCCTGCACGCGGGTGACGGCGTACTCCTCTCGGGAACCATCTGCACGGCGCGCGACTGCGCCCACCGCAGGCTGTTTGAATTGCTCGACGCAGGAAAGCCCCTTCCCATCGATCTCGACAAGACCTACATCTATTACGCCGGCCCCTGTCCCGCTCCCGCGGGCAAGGCGTGCGGGAGCTGCGGCCCGACGACCTCCGCTCGCATGAACGCCTTTGCTCCCCGCCTGCTCGATCTGGGACTTCTCGGCATGATCGGCAAGGGCGAAATGAGCGAGGAAACGCGCGCGGCGCTCGTGCGCAACAAGCGCGTGTACTTCGCCGCGATCGGCGGCGCGGGCGCGCAATATGCGCAGTCCATTCAGTCGAGCGAACTCGTCGCCTTCCCCGACCTCCTGAGCGAGGCAATCTATCGCTTCGAGGTCGTCGACTTCCCCGCCGTCGTCGCCATCGACGCACAGGGCAACAGCGTCTATCGGCGATAATCCCTCTTTCCCGAAAACCGCCAGCCCCCGTTCGCTTCACGCCTTCCCCCGTTCGTTTTCGCAAGCCGCGATTCCCTTCATGGAATCCCCGTTCCTTTCCCGAATCCGCTCTGCGAAAAAGGCAACCGCACGGACGAATGACAAATCCTGAACGACAAAACCGCCGCCCGAGGGCAAATGCCCTCGGGCGGCGGTATTTCTTCCTTGAAAATCCATAATCGGACGAGCCGTTTTTCTCCGATGCACCTTTCAGGACAAAGCCGTTTGCTCTGCGGGGAAAAACGAACTCCGAAACGCCTCATCATAAGAGGCGCAGGGAAAATCGGGGATTTACTTTGCGAGCTTCTCCATCATGTCGACGATGTCCTGCACCGTCTTGACGTTCTCCACCTCGCCCTCGGGCAGCGTGATGCCGTACTCGTCCTCGAGCGCCATCATGAGCTCCACGACGTCCAGCGAGTCCGCACCGAGATCCTTGACGACCTCCGACTGAGGCGTAATGGTATCCGCGGAAATATCAAGCTGCTCCGCAAGCATTTTGCAAACCTTCTCGTACATAGACCTACCTCCGATCATCCCGCATCCGCGAAATGTTCACTTTATATTTTTTCATATTGTACCCTATTCCGGAGGGTTTGTCAATGCTTTTGCCGAAATTCGTCGGAAAAAGTCATTGTTTTTTGTGACATCACCGCCGCATGGCGCGCAGCGCCGCTTTCTGCTCCGCTGAAAGGCGGTAGCTTTCGCACGCCTTTCGGATGGCGCGGTTGTGGGTCTCGCGGGAAAGGACGCCGTTTTTCAAGAGCGTTACGCCCGTATCGTAAAATTTGACCAGCACTTCCGCCGTGAGCCAGGCCGCCGCCATGGAGACATAGTACTCCTGCGTATCCGCCTTTTCCAGGCACTCGCCGACAAAGGGAAGCCATTCCTCCGTGACGTAGAAATGCAGAAGCGTCGTGAGTGCGAAACGGCGCACAAACACCCGATCGTCCGCGAGATAGCCGAGCAATTTTGGACGGAACAGATCGCGGTGTCGGGCAATGCACGCGGGGGCGAACATATCGCACGTCGCCCAATTATCGAGCAGACCCACCAGCCGATCGAGCACCGCGGCAAGCTCGGTATAGGAAAGAAAGCAGGCGACGGCGCATTTGAGCATCGTCACCTCGTAGTACTCGTCGGGGAAGGCGAGCAGGCCGTCGATCTCCCCGCGGTATTTGCGTGCGAGTCGGCGCAGGGCGGGCATACGCACGCCGATGACGCGGATCGCATCGTTTTTCAACAGTTTTGCCTGAAAAATACGGTATTTTTCATCTGCGAGCGCATTCAGTTCCGCAAGCAGTTCCTCATAAGTCGTCATCTCTGATCTCCGAATACGCGAGTAAGTTCCGCACGCCAGATGTCCGCCGAAAACCGCGGATTGGCGGGCGACGTCGACGGCATACACACGGTGCGCACGGGCAGCGCTTCCCCGCGCATCAGCAGGGAATACGCCGTCTTTCCGTTGCAAAGCACCGCCTCCACGGGACAGCGTCTGAGCAGCGCGGCGACGTCCGCCGTCTCCTCCTCCCGTATGGAGGCGTCGGAAGATCCCGTAATGCTGCACGCCGTCACGACGTCCCAGAGCGCAATTTTGCGCCGCCGCAAAAAATCCTTTTTCCCGTCGACATCTGCGGGGACGTCTTCATGAAAGAATCCGCATACCGTCTTCCAGAAACGGTTCTGCGGATTTCCGTAATAAAACCCGAGCGCACGGCTCTTGACGGAGGGAAAACTGCCCAAAATCAGGAGTCGGCTGTCCGAAAAGGCGAAGGGTTCAAATCCCGTCACCTTTTCTTCGTCCAAAGCCCTCTTGCCTTGCTCCGCGTTCACAGCGAGAGCCCCGATTTCAGGTTTCCCACACTCGCCACCGCGGCGCGCGAGAAGTCGAAACTCGCCGCGATCGCCGCCGCGACGTCCTCGCGCTTCAGAGCGGCAATCTCCGCCATGCGCGCTTCAAAATCGTACACGCAATCGTTATAGAGCATCTCTTTGCCGTAGAGCAGCATCTGCGAAGAGGTGTTCTCCTGCGAGAAAATGGCACTCGACTTGAGCTGTTCCCTGCCCCGCAAAAATTCCTCCTCGGAGACGCCCTCCCGCACGAACGTGTGAATGACGTCCTGCACGGCGGAAAAGGCGTCCTTGGTCTTTGCGGGATTGACGCCCGCATACACCGTAAGAAGCCCCGTCTGCGCATAGTGCGTCCCGTACGAATAGACGGAATAGGCAAGTCCCAGCTCCTCGCGCACCTTTTTGAAGAGCCGCGAACTCATGCCGCCCCCCAGAATGATGTTCATGACCTGTACGGCAGGGCGAAGCGGGTCATCCCGCCCGACGCATGGAAAGCCGATGGCAAAATGCGCCTGTTCGATGGGCTTTTTCCGAAAGAGCGTCTCCCCCTTCATCGCGGTCTCCATCGGGCGATCGGTAAATCCCGTCGGGGTCATCCCGCCGAAATATTGCTCGGCAAGCGAAAGCGCCTCCTCCACGCGGATACACCCCGCAAAGGAAACGACGATGTTTTCGGGGCAGTACCGCTCCCTGCGATAGGCAAGCAGATCCTCCCGCGTGAAGCGCTCCACATTGCGCGCAGGGCCTAAAATGTTGCGACCGTAGCCGCAATTTCCGAACGCCGCCCGCGAAAGCAGATCAATGCAGAGGTCTTCCGGCGAATCTTCGTCCATGTGGATCTCTTCCAGCACCACGCCCTTTTCCCGCTTCATTTCCTCTTCGGGGAAGGTGGCGTTGAGAAAGAGATCGGCAAGCAGGGCAAACGCCTCGGCCGCGTGATCGCTCGTCGCCTTGGAATAAAAACAGGTCATGTCCTTGCCCGTGAACGCGTTGACCTGCGCCCCGAGCGCATCAAAGGCGTCCGAGAGCTCAAAGGCGGTGTGCGTGGGCGTCCCCTTGAAGAGCATATGCTCGATAAAGTGCGAAATGCCGTCCTCCCGATCCGTCTCATAGGCGGCACCCGTTCCCACAAGCATCCCCATGGAGACAGACAAAAGTCCCTCCATCTGTTTGACAATGACGCGTACGCCGTTTGCGAGTTTTCTCGTTTCGATCATATCATTCTCCTATGTAATCCGTTCCGTCAGCCGCGCACGCACCCCGTCGGTCTCTCCCGACGCACGCCGCCCGCCCGAACGATTTCTGCCTTATGATGTTGCCTTATGATTTTCCTTTTTTGCCGACAGGTCTCCGCGTCTGTGCGCGTCTGTATGGCAGAGAGTTTCACGCTGTACGCCAGAATTTTGACGTCAGAGGTTGAGGTTCTCGCCTACCGTGACGGCACGCAGGCCGCATTCTTCATAGGTTTGCAGAATGCGCGGAAGAGCGGCGAGCGTGTGGCGCATGGGGTGCATGAGGATAAAGTCCCCTGCGGTCACGTCCTTCGTCGCGCGCAGATAGCAGGTGTCGGCGTCCTTATCCCGCCAGTCGACGGTATCTTTCGACCAGAGGATGGTCTTGAGCCCGAGCGCTTCGGCGGCGGAGAGTGTGTCGTCGTCATACGCGCCGGAGGGCGGAGCAAACAGCGTGACAGGCTCCCCCGCGACGAGGGAAAGAAATTGCACGCTGCGCGAAATCTCCTCGACGTTCCCCTCATAACCGAGCGTCGTATGGTCGCGATGAAAGTATCCGTGCGAGCCGATCTCATGGCCCGCGGCGACGATGCGGCGAACGCAGGCGGTGTTGTCGTCCGCCCAGCTCCCGCCGAGAAAGAAGGTCGCTTTGGCGTCGTATTCGTCCAGAACGGCGAGGATCGCATCGACTTCCTCCGTCCCCCAGTAGACGTTGAACATGAGCGACACGCCGTCCTCGGACGTCC
>CAJFMF010000089.1 GCA_904391375.1 Candidatus Gallimonas faecavium
TCATAATTATATCACGGATTCCCGTACTTGTCAAGACAAATCCGAAAAAAACCTCCTCTGTATCGGACAGAGGAGGTTTTGCAGTCTTTTCTCGGAGGAAAATTATTCGATGACAAAGACGGAGACGCTGTTGTTCTTGAGCGTAGCCGACAAGACATTGTCTTTGACGGCAAGCTCGCTCACGACGGGCTGAATGTTGTAGGTCACGCCCGCGCGCACGCCGATCTCGTTGATGACGGTGACATCCTCATGCCAGAGGGTCGTGACGGTGGCCTTCTTGCGGACGCCGAACCCGACAAGATCGGCCTGCATTGTCTCGTCTTTCCCGGAGACATTGACGACCTTGAGGTAGATCTTCCCGTCCTCGCCGACCGTCGTCGACTGGAAGACGCGCTCGTTGACCTTCCAGATGTTCTTAAACAGCACTTCGTGCCAGTCGCCGTCCTTGTAGATCTCCGCGGAGAACGTCTTGCGCGTATAGGTGAGGCGCAGGACATTTCCCTCGGGGCTGTATCCGAGGAACTTGTCCTTTCCCATCATCTCGCAGACGGTGCGCATGAAGTCCACACGCTTGTCAAAGGAGACGTCATACCCCTTGTGATTCTTGCCGTACTGACAGCAGATGGAGAAACCCGCACTGTCCATCGTTCCCGCGTCGCGCACATCGGCGACGCCGACCCCCGCAATAAAGCTCTGTTCGCCCGATAATCTGCGGAAAGAAATTTCCACGGAGCAGTTCTCAAAGCGCTGTGCGTCATAATAGAACCCGTTGAACGCGTCGCTCTCTTCCACGATGAGCTCTCCGTTTTCGATATGCCCGCCGCGGCAGTTGGGATAGACTTTCCAGTCCCCCATCCCGTCACGGAAATCGTGGCAATACAGCTCTTTTCCGCTTTCGAGGTCGCGCACGACGATGCGCTTCACCGCGCTCGCCGTACGGTGGCCGCCGATCACAAGCCCGCCCGCGTTGTCGTCGTTGTCCGCACAGACATCGGTGAGCGTGTACTTGCCGACATTGGCGGCAAACATCTGCTGGACATAGTAATTGGGCGTAAGCATGACGTCGCGCGCATTGAACCAGATCATGTCGGGCGTCCAGCGATAGTTATAGGTCGACGCAAAGAGCGGAGCATAGCACGTCATCCTGACCATGTCGGAGTTGCGCTCGCAGCCCGTCAGGAACGCCGCTTCCGCCAGGGCGGAACGCAGGTTATTGTCGCCGTTCAGACGCCCGCGGCCGTCCGACATCGTGTGCATGGCGTACTCGCCCATAAAGACCTTTGCGCCGCTCCGATCGTAACAGTCATAGCGCTTGGTGTTGTCGATGAACCACTGATAGGAATTGTAGACGTGCTCGTCCACGATCATGTCGCGGTACTTCTCGTTGATGAGCTTCCAGTTGTCGTTGGAGTCCTGCGGCCGGATATCCACGCCCGCAGACGTCACGACCGTGATGTCGAACTTCTTGAGCAGATCGGTCATGCGGCCCGCATACATGTACTGCCGCACCCCGAGAAGACAGGACGCAAAGTTGTCGAAGTATTCAAACCCCCAGTTTTCGTTTCCGATCCCGATATACTTGAGTTCAAACGGAGCGGGATGGCCCATATCGGCGCGCATTTTTGCCCAATAGGACTCATTTTTATCCTTGGAGGACACATCGCCCTTTGCAAAGTAAATGAGGTCGGCAACATTGTCGATGACCTCGCTCTGAAACGCGGGAGTTCCGGGAACAATGCGCTGATAGCCCGTCTTGCGCTGTTCGCCCATGCGGATCTGACAGAGCACGCCGCAATGCAGAACGGGAAGCGGCGTCGCCCCGATGTCCTCGCAGAGGCAGAAATATTCATAGAAGCCGATTCCGTACGACTGCATATAGCGCCAGACGTTGGGGATCTGTTTTCTCTGTTCGAGCGGCCCCACGGTATTGCGCCATTTGTACTGATTTTCAAACGAGACATCTCCCTCGACCACACAGCCGCCGGGGAAACGGACAAAGGCGGGATGGCAGTCCTTCAGGACCTGTACAAGGCGCGGAGAAAGTTTTCCGTTGCGGTATTTCTTGGGATCCCCCCACGTCGTGGCGGGCAGAAGCGACACATAGTCGATCCCGATTTTCCCGTTTCCTTCCAGCACGATGCAGAGCCGTCCCATCGTATCTTTTTCCGCTACGACGGACGCAGACACCTTGATCCAGTCCCCTTCGTCCCCTTCCGGAATGACGATCTCGCCGATCGTCGTATGTCTCCCGTGCGCGCCGCGGATAAAGACCTTTGCCACGCCTTTGAATCCGAGACGCTTCACCCACATGGAGAAATGATAGGTCTCCTTGTTGCAGACGGGCATTCCGTACATGTCATACCCGCCGTTCGTGTAATAGCCGGGATTTTCCAGATGATAGATCCCGCCGACATCGAGCAGCAGATAGGAAGGATTGTTCGCGTTCATCCCGCCCGTCTTCGCAATCCGCTTGGGGCCTGCGCCGTAGATGTCCCAGTAAAACCCGTTCGCCTGACGCACCTCGACCGCACTCTCCGCATTGAAATCGTCATAGGAGAAATACGCGAATTCAAACGAGTTATTGATGACCATTTCGGCATTGAGTCCGCCGTCTGCCGATTGATTGATGTCCTCGAAGAAAAGACCGTAAAGCTCTTTTGAGACATCGACACCGCGTTTTTTTGCATCTAACGTGTAATGTATCATAGTTTTTTTGCCCGGATCCGCCGCTCATACGGCACGGGCTCCTCCCAATTCGTCCTGCCCTTATTATAACAGAGATTTTGGTTTTGTCAATAAATTCAGCGAAAATTATTTTTATAATTTTCTAAACTTATTTATCTTTATTTCAAATAAATATCCGCCCGCGCGAGCATTTGACAAAACCGCATTTCAGAAGTATGATAGTTCTATGAAAGATACCGTTACCGTTTCGCATGCGCAGGAAAAGGATATTCCGCGCATCATGCAGCTTTTGCAGCAAGTAAACCATGTACATGCCACGATCCGACCCGATCTCTTTGCCGACGGAGAGCGCAAATATACGGAAGAGGACGTCCGCGGCATCCTGCGCGATGCCGACCGCCCCGTCCTTGCGGCATATCGGGAGGAAAGGCTTGTCGGATACGCGTTCTGCGTCCGACAGACCCATGACGGAAATATGGTTCCGCGCACCGTGCTCTATCTTGACGACCTCTGTGTGGACGAGGCCGAGCGCGGCACGGGCATCGGACATATCCTCTGGGACGCCGTCAAGGCATATGCGCGGGCCGAGGGCGACTATGAAGTGACGCTCAACGTCTGGTATGGAAACGACGCGGCAATGCGTTTTTACCGCTCTCTCGGACTCCGCGAGCAAAAGATCGGCATGGAATACATTCTCGAAAAACCGAACGACCTTTCGTAACATTTCATCGCGAAAAGAAAGACGCCCGACCCCATTTCTGGGGTCGGGCGTCATTTTGGTGCCGTCGATCGGAATCGAACCGATACGGGGTCGCCCCCGACAGATTTTGAGTCTGTTGCGTCTGCCAGTTTCACCACGACGGCATTGCAAGAAGCTGATATGCAAATTATAGTATAGATTCTCCGAAAAAGCAAGTGATTTTCCCGATATTCTTGCAAAAATGTGGAAAGCGTGATACAATAGCGGTATGGACAAACTCATTCTCATCGACGGCAACAGTCTGCTCAACCGGGCCTTTTATGCGATGGCCATGTTTTCCACGAAAGACGGGCTTCCGACGAACGGCATATTCGGATTCATCAAACTGCTTTTCAAAATTCTCGAGGACGAAAAACCGCGCTATCTCGTGGTGACGTTTGACGTACATGCCCCCACGTTTCGCCATAAGATGTACGACGGGTACAAAGCAACGCGCAAGCCGATGCCGGAGGGACTGGTCGTGCAGGTGCCGGAGCTGAAGAAGCTTCTTTCGAGCATGGGCGTCTGCATGCTGGAAAAAGCAGGCTACGAGGCGGACGATCTCATCGGAACGCTTTCGCGCAAGTTTCCCGAAACGCAGACGCTCATCTATACGGGCGACCGCGACAGTTATCAGCTCATTGACAGCCACACGACGGTATGCATGACAAAGCGCGGCGTGAGCGATCTGGAACGGCTTACCGCGGACAATTTCTTTGAAAAGGAAGGCATTACGCCGTCGCAGGTCATTGATCTGAAGGCCCTGATGGGCGATGCCTCCGACAATATCCCGGGCGTCAAGGGTATCGGGCCGAAGGGTGCGCTTGCGCTTTTAAGGGATTACAAAACGCTGGATGGCGTTTACGAACATCTCGACGAGATCTCCGCACCCACGCAGAAAAAACTGCGCGAATACCGCGACGACGCATATCTTTCGCGCACGCTTGCGACAATCGACACGAACGTTCCGTTTTCGCTCACGTTGGAGAAATGCGCGATCCGTCTGCCCTTCTCCGAAGCGGCGCGCGAGGCGTTTGCCAAGCTGGAGTTTCGCTCTCTGATTGACAGTGACTTTTTCCCGTCGCGCGGAAAGCCTTCCGTCGCCTTTACGGATTGCACGGCCGAAACGCTTGCGGCGGTCACGAAACAGCTCTCGCATTGCACCCGCTTTGCGTTTGCCGTCGAGGACGACGGAATCCACATCGCCGACGGAACCAACGAATACCGCTTCCGGCTTCGCGAGAACTTCCTCGTTCCCGGATTTTTCCTGCCCGAACTGAGTCCCCTTCTCACGATGCTCTTTGCAAAGGGAAAGTGTGCCGTGCTCACCGACATGAAGGCGACCGCACACTTTTTGGACAACATTCATGTCCCCATGGAATGCGAGACGGAGGACATCTCCCTTTTGCGCTATCTCTCCGACTCCAATCTGCGGCCGACGGGCGCAAAAGAGCTTGCCAAAGACTATGCGCTCCCTGCAGAACATTGCGCGACCGCAATCCTGTATGCCTACCGCGAAGCAAAAGAGCGGGAAGGCGAGGTGGAAAAAAAGCTCTA
>CAJFMF010000090.1 GCA_904391375.1 Candidatus Gallimonas faecavium
TTGAACAGATAATTGCCGTCATCCAGGATATGATAGATATTGTCGACGGAACCGTAGACATTGGTTTCGTCTTCCTTTGAAATTTCGACCGTTTCGGCGGAAACAGGCTCTCCGTAGATCTTGGAGAGCGTTCGGTTGAGCCGCTCTTCGTCCGTGACCTGAAGGAGGTCGTTGAAGATCGCCAGCAAAGCGCCGGCGACGAGCACGATCGCGATGAGGACGATAAGACTCTTGAAGGCGTTGCTCTTAAAAAACTGTTTGGTTGTCATTCCTTTGCCTCCTTCTTTTTGCGCACATAGCCGAAAGGACGGGGCCTGATCGCAATGTCAATGAGAAAGACGAGGAAGTTCATGAGCAGAATGCAGAAAGACACGACTTCGATGCCGGTTGCTTTCCGAAGGCCTGCCGTTAAAAGTCCGAGTACAATAAAATAGATGATGTTTCCGAGCTTGGATTTGGGCGTCGTGACATAGTCGGTTGCCATGAAGCAGGCGCCGAGGATAAGTCCGCCCGAGAGGATCGAGGGCAGGAAGAAGGAGAAATCAAATCCTTCCAGCGCGACGGCAAACAGACCCGTTACTCCGATATAGAGGAGGGGAAGATACCATTTGATGACGCCGCGCACACAGAGATAGAGATAGCCGACGAGAAGCGCGACTTTGCAGGTTTCGCCGAGGCAGCCCGCAACGCCCGTTCCGAGGAACAAGTCGAGGTTGGAAAGCATTGCGCCGTCTTTGAGTCCGCTCGTCAGCGATGTAGCGCCCGTCATGAGCTCGGAAAGGCTCGTTTTGCCGATGGGATCGAAATTGGCTGCGGGATAAAAGGTCGCATAATTTGCCATTACGGTGAACGAGATGAACAAAAAGACGCGTCCTGCAATGGCAGGGTTGACGATATTTTTGCCCGTTCCGCCGAAGAGCATTTTGACGATTCCGACGGCGAAGAGGCTGCCGAGAAGGGGCAGATACCATCCTGCTACGTTTGCAGGCAGGCAGAGCGCCAGAAGAAGTCCTGTCACGAGGGAGGTGTAGTCGAACTGCGCGGCCCACGCAAAAACGGTCTCTTTTGCGTTCCTCCACACTTTATGCTCGACGAGATACCAGACAAATTCCGTCAGCACGGCTGCCGCAAGCGAAATGAGAATGGTGACCGCCGCCTGCCATCCGAAATAGACGATGCTCGCCGCAACGGCAGGAAGAAGGGCAATGAGCACATCGAGCATGATGTTCTTTGTGGTGCGCCGCGTCCGAATGTGCGGCGCCGAAGAAAGTATTCTCATGATTTCCTCCTCAGTTCCGCCTTTGCGGTCTTGATTGCCTGTGCAAGCGGACGACGCGCAGGGCAGACATAGCTGCATACGCCGCATTCGATGCAGGCAAGCACGCCGCCGTATTTTTCGGCATTTTCATATTCTTTCGCGTTGGTATAGAATTCCGTCTGCATGGGCATGAGCTTCATGGGGCAGGCATCGGCACAGCGGCCGCAGTTGATGCAGGGCGTCGCCTCGTCCGTGTTCGTCTCCTGCGCGGTAAGGAACAAAAATCCGCCCGTCGTTTTGGTGACGACCGCCTCCGTCCCCGTGAGCGCGCAACCCGTCATCGGGCCGCCTTCCACCAGTTTTACGGCATCCTGTTCGCCGCCGCACGCCTCTGCAAGCACCGAGAGGGGCGTTCCGACGGGGCAGATGAGATTTTTCGGCTGTCTGATGCCGCCGCCCGTAACCGTGACGATTCGCTCGATGAGGGGCTTGCCCTGTTCGACCGCTTCACAGACGGCAACCGCGGTGGCGACGTTCTGAACGATGACGCCTGCGTGGGCGGGGAGCTTCCCGAGCGGGACCTTTCTGCCCGTACAGCAATAGATGAGCTGTTTTTCTGCGCCCATGGGGTATTGCTTTTTCAGCGGAACGACGTCGATGTCGCTGTCGGCAAATGCGGCGATGTCATCGGGTTTGTTCTGTTCGATGGCGATGAGAATATTCGAAGCATTCAAAGCCTTTGCGAGGTACTTTGCGCCGCGCAGTACTTCGTTTTTCCTCGCTTGCATCAGGACATCGTCACAGGTGAGATAGGGTTCGCATTCCGAACCGTTGAGAATGAGCGTATCCACGGGAACGGGAGGCGCCAGCTTTACATGCGTGGGAAATCCTGCGCCGCCCATTCCGACGATTCCGCACGCCGCAATGCGTGCAAGAATTTCTTCGGCAGAGGGCTCGCTGAGCGAAGGAAGGAATGCTTCCTCCTGAACGTCGGCGGGCGTGATGACGATGCAGTCTGTCTGTCCGCCGCGTCCATCCGGGCGGGGGCCGATGGCGGCCACCGTTCCTGCAATGCTCGCGTGGACGTTGGCGGAGACGATTCCCGCCGCTTCGGCGATGCACTGTCCGCGGCGGACGGCTTGTCCGACTTCCACAACGGGTTTTGCGGGTGCGCCGATGCTCTGGGCAAGCGGAATGATGACCTCCGGAATTGCGGAAAGTCGTTCGGCCGGCATGCGGTCGGTGGGCGATTTATGTCCCGCGATGCGGATACCGCGGAAGAATGCCCTGGGTTTCTTGATCACTTTTTATCCTCCTTGGGAAGGGTTTGCCGCGCGAGCAGACGCGCGGGAAGTGCCTTAACGGAATAGGTAACGACGAGTCCGACGACGATCCCTGCGCCCATTCCCATGAGACACAGATAGGGGGAATAGACGAAGAGAAGAGCGGTACCCGTCAGCGCGCAGTAGACAAGCAGCTGCACGATGTTATGAACGACCGCACCCGCAACGCTCACACAGAGAAAGCTGATGTGCGGAAGTGCGCATAAAAGCAGGCGGGAGACGCACGTTGAAAGCGCCCCCGCCGTCATGGAATAGAGCAGCATGGAAATATTTCCCGCAAACAGGCTGCCGAGCAAAGTCCGCACGATGACGACGACGAGCGCCTCCGGAAGACCGTACAAGAGCAGGGCGAGCAAGGAGAAAATATTTGCAAAACCGAGTTTTGCTCCCGGCAGAAATGGTATGGGAATGAGACTTTCCAGCATGAACGCAATGAGCCCGAGGGTCGTAAGAATGCCGAGCGTGGCGATCTTTTTTGCCGTAAAACGCTTTTCCGTACCATTCATGCTTCTATTATATAAAATGCACGAAAAATGTCAATCGGGCGGGACGGGAAAAATGAAAAATCGCAAAAAAACCTGCATTCATTTTGTTCGCTTGACACGCCGAAGGCAGGCATGATATACTATCTTTATGGATAAAATTTACGACGTCATGGTTGTGGGCGGGGGAATTGCGGGATATTCCGCGGCGCTCACCTTAAAGAGTCTCAAACGCGATACGCTCTGGCTGGGCGCGGAGCTGTTCGGCGAGAAACTGCGCGCGGCCGAATACGTGCGCAACTATCCGTCCGTACACGGAAGCGGAGCGCTTTTTGCGTCCCGTCTGGAAGAACAGATGCAGCAGGAAGGCATCGTCTTTACGCGCGGCAGGGCGGACGGAATCTATGCGGGCGATGTGTTTACCGTCACGGCAGCGGATCAGGTCTATACGGCGCGTTCCGTCATTCTTGCCACGGGAGTCTCGCAGACGGGTGCCGTTCAGGGCGAGACGGACTTTCTGGGGCGCGGGGTGAGCTATTGCGCCGTTTGCGACGGTGCCCTCTATCGCGGTAAGACGATCGCCGCCGTCGTCGCCTCCGAAAAATTCGCGGAAGAAGTGGAGTACCTTGCCGGGTTCGCCGCAACGGTGCACGCCTTCTGTCTCTATCAGCATGCCTCATTTTCGGCAAAGAATGTCATTGTGCATACGGAAAAGCCCCTTCGCGTGGAGGGAACGCTGCGCGTTGAGCGCCTCATTCGGAAAGAAGGCGTGCTCGATGTCGACGCCGTGTTTTTCCTGCGCGACGCCGCACCGCCCGCGGCCTTGGTCGGCGGGCTGGAAGTGGAGGGCTCGCAAGTGAAAACGGCGCGCGACGGCTCCACCAATCTTCCCGGTCTGTTCGCGGCGGGAGACGTGACGGGGCGCCCGTATCAGTATGCAAAGGCAGCGGGAGAAGGGTTGGTCGCGGCGTATTCCGCGCACGCCTATCTTGCGGAGAAAAAGGCATGACCTGTGCCGACATCGAGCGCTCGATCATAAAAAAATTTCGCAAGGAGATCTGGTGCCCCTTTGTGAAGAGCGTCAAGCAATACGAGCTTCTCTCGCCCGGGGACAGGGTCGCCGTGTGTATTTCCGGCGGAAAGGACTCCTTTTTGCTCGCCAAATGCATGCAGGAGCTCTGCCGTCACGGACAGTATGCGTTCGGACTGGAATTTCTTGTCATGGATCCTGGGTATGCGCCGAAAAACCGCGCGCGCATCGAGGAAAATGCGGAGAAATTACACCTCCCCGTGCATATCTTCGAGAGCGACATCTTTGCGGCGGTGGACAGCGTGACGCACGGCTCTGCCTGTTATCTTTGTGCGCGTATGCGGCGCGGCTACCTCTATGAGTTCGCCAAAAAACTCGATTGCAACAAGATCGCCCTCGGACATCATTTCGACGATGTCGTCTCTACGACCATGCTGAACCTGTTCTACGGCGCAGAGGTCAAGACCATGATGCCGAAACTGCGTTCGACAAGTCATCCGGGCATGGAACTCATCCGACCGCTCTATTCCGTGCGCGAAAAGGACATCATCGCCTGGGCAAATTACAACGACCTCTCCTTTCTCGGCTGTGCCTGCCGTTTTACCGAGCGCGTCGCGGACAAGGAAGAGGAGAGCAAACGCAAGGAGATGAAGGAGCTCCTCGCCTATATGGAACAGACCAACCCCGAGGCGGCCAACAATGTATTCCGCAGTCTGCACAATGTTGCGCTCGACTGCATTGTCGGTTGGCGCAAAGGGGGCTGTCGCGGCAGCTTTTTGGACAAATATGATGAATAAAAGGGCAGG
>CAJFMF010000091.1 GCA_904391375.1 Candidatus Gallimonas faecavium
TATCGGTATCATCGTCCTGTTCGGTCAGAATGAGGGCGCCATCAACACGGCATACTTCGGCAACGTTCCCGGCGGACTCGGGGAAACGGGCGCCATGTGGATCGCCGGCATCTTCATGACCATCGTCTACACGGCAGGCGCCTGCCTCGTCATGTGGATCGGTGAGCGCATCACCGAATACGGCGTGGGCAACGGTATCTCGATGATCATCTTCATCGGTATCCTTTCCACGGCGGGTACGACCATCGTCAAAAAGTTCGAGACGGCATTCACCAGTGACATCACGCAGCTCTGGAGCATCCTCGCGTTCGTCGTCATCGCCGTCATCATCTTCTTTGCCATCGTCTACGTCGACCTTGCCGAGCGCAAGATCCCCGTGCAGTATGCAAAGCAGGTGCGCGGCACCAAGATGTACGGCGGTCAGTCCTCCGTCATCCCCATGAAGATCTCGGGAAGCGGCGTCATGCCTCTCATCTTCGCGTATGCGATCATCTCCTTCCCGTCCATGATCATGAGCCTTGTGCCGAACTGGTCGGATGAGCTCGAGTGGTGGACGACGCAGTTCCAGCAGGGCCCCAACGGAACGGGGATCTATTACATCCTCGTGCTGTGCGTGCTCATCTTCGTGTTCTCGTTCTTCTATGCGCAGATCCAGTTCAATCCCGAAGACGTCTCGCGCAACATTCAGCAGAACGGCGGCTTCATCCAGGGCATCCGCCCCGGCAAGCCCACGGCAGAGTACCTCTCGCGCATCAACAAGCGCATCACGTTATTCGGCGCGATCTTCCTGACGCTCGTTGCGTTCGTCCCTTCCATCGCATTTTCGTGGGCGGGCGACGACCTCGTGAACGTGTTCTCGACGACGGGTATCCTCATCGTCGTGTCCGTCGCGCTCGAGTTTGACAAGCAGCTCCAGTCGCAGATCCTGATGAAGAACTACAAGGGATTCCTGAAGTAAGAAAAAAGGGGAGGAAGGTTATGAATCTCATTCTGCTCGGCGCTCCCGGCGCAGGCAAAGGCACGCAGGCAACCAAGATCGCGGAACGATACGGCCTCGTCCACATCTCGACGGGCGATATCTTCCGTGCCAACATCAAGAACGGCACCGAGATCGGTAAGCTCGCGAAGTCGTACATCGACAAGGGCGAGCTCGTTCCCGACGAAGTGACCTGTGCGATCGTCAAAGATCGCCTGACCTGGGAGGACGTCGCCAAGTCGAACGGATACCTCCTCGACGGGTTCCCCCGCAACCTCTTCCAGGCGGAAGAGCTTGACAAGTTCGCCGAGATCGACGGCGTGGTCAACATCAACATTGACTTCAAGCTGCTGATGGATCGTCTGTGCGGCCGCCGCGTCTGCAAGGAGTGCGGAGAGAGCTATCACGTCTCCACGCTGGGCGGTGCCACGACGTGCGCCCGCTGCGGCGGAGAGCTGTATCAGAGAAAAGACGACAACCCCGAGACGGTGTCCAGCCGCCTCAAGGTCTATGAAGAGCAGACGGCTCCCCTCATCGATTACTACACGAAGAAGGGAATCATCCTCAACGTAACCGGCACCGAGGCGCCCGCCGAAGTGCTGTTCGAGCAGGTCAAGGCGCTTCTCGACGACCTTGCGAAAAGGGTATGATCGAAACAAAGACTGAAGAGGAGATCGCGTTTCTGCGCGAATCCTGCCGCATCGTCCGTGACTGTCTTGCATTTGTCGAAGAGCACATAAAGGCGGGCATGACGACGCGGGAAGTGGATGAAATGGTCTACAAGTTCATCACCGCAAGCGGTGCGGAACCCAGCTGCCTCGGCTACTGTGGCTATCCCGCATCCGCCTGCGTGTCGTTGAACGAAGTGGTCGTCCATGGGATTCCGGACGACAGAGTCATCGAAGAAGGGGACATCGTCAGCGTCGACCTGTGTGCCTACAAGAACGGATTTCACGGCGACGGCGCGCGCACCTTCTGCATCGGGGAAGTCAGCGACGAGAAGAAAAAGCTCGTCCGTGTCACGCGCGAGTGCTTCTTTGCGGCCATGGAGGGTCTGAAGGCGGGAACGCCGCTCTATGACATCGGCTACAAAGTCCAGCGCCATGCCGAGAGCAACGGCTTTTCCGTCATCCGTTCCTACACGGGACACGGAATCGGCAGAGAGATGCATGAAGATCCCGCCGTACCCAACTTCGGGCGCAAGGGCACCGGCCCGCGCCTTCCCGCAAACGCCGTCATCTGCGTCGAGCCGATGATTGCGGCGGGCGGATGGCGCGTCAACGTCCTCGACGACGGCTGGACGGCCGTCATGGCGGACAAACGGCCCGCTGCGCACTATGAGAACACCGTGGTCATCCGTGAAGACGGTGTCGAAATTCTGACCCTGTAAATTCGGAGGAGAGAATGTCCAAAGACGACGTCATTGAAACGGAAGGCCGCGTGATCGAGGCCCTTCCCAACGCCACGTTCAAAGTCCGGCTGACCAACGGCCACGTCATTACGGCGTATATTTCCGGTAAGCTGAGAATGAATTATATCCGCATCATCGAAGGCGATGCCGTCAAGCTGGAGATGAGCCCTTACGATCTGACGAAGGGCAGGATCACCTGGCGCAGCAAATCCTGATTGCGGGCGCGAACCCGTTGACGCGCGGCCGCTTCCGAAGAGGACGGCGGTCACAGCCGGCGAACGCCGTGCGGCGCGTTGCGGGCGCTCACCCGAAACGCATTGATTACTCGTAACAAGGAGAACACCACTATGAAAGTACGTCCTTCCGTCAAGCCCATGTGCGACAAGTGCAAGGTCATCAAGAGAAACGGAAAAGTTATGGTTATTTGCTCGAAAGACAAGAGCCATAAGCAAAGACAAGGCTAAATTCAGTTGACAAACCGTGGGGGAGTATGATATACTTATTTCCACGGTTTGCAATAAAACCTTACCAAGTTGAGCGGAAGAAGCGGATTTTGGCACAAAACCTCTGTGCGAAGATCTGCTTGTTTGCGCGTTCAAAGGAAAATACACGGTTTTGCGCAGGGAATATTTTCCACTGTTTCCGCGTTTTGCCGTCTTCCATACATCATTCAAATACCGAAAATATTACGGAGGAATTTTAATGGCACGTATTGCCGGTGTGGATTTACCCAGAGAAAAACGGGTAGAGATCGGTCTGACCTATATCTACGGGATCGGTCTTACGACTTCCAAGAAGATCCTCGCTGCAACGGGAATCGATCCCAACACGCGCGTCAAGGATCTCGACGAGAACGACGTTTCCAAGTTGAGAGAATACATCGACCACAACTACACGGTGGAAGGTGAGCTTCGCGGGGCGGTGAGCCTCAATATCAAGCGCCTGATGGAAATCGGGTGCTATCGCGGCGTCCGCCACAGAAAGGGACTGCCCGTCCGCGGACAGAGCACCAAGCGCAACGCGCGTACGCGCAAGGGACCGCGCCGCACGGTTGCGAACAAGAAGAAGTAAGGAGCAAGCGTTATGGCAGCAGCAGATAAGAAGAAAGTCGTCTCTCGCAAGAAGAGAGAATTGAAAAAGGTTGACAAGGGCCAGGTGCATATCCAGTCCACGTTCAACAATACGCTCGTGACGATCACGGACACGAACGGAAACGCGATCTCCTGGTCGAGCGCAGGATCCCTCGGATTCCGCGGCTCGAGAAAGGGCACGCCTTTCGCAGCGCAGATGGCTGCGGAGACGGCAGCGAAAGCGGCAAAGGAACACGGTCTTCGCTCGGTCGAAGTGTACGTCAAGGGGCCCGGCGCGGGCAGAGAGTCCGCGATCCGCGCGCTTGCGAACTGCGAGCTTGAGGTCACCCTCATCTCCGACGTGTCGCCCATCCCTCACAACGGATGCCGTCCGCCCAAGCGCAGAAGAGTGTAAGGTAAGGAGAGAACCATGGCAATCAATAAGTATCATAAAATGAAGAGATGCAGATTCCTCGAGCTGGATCCCGCCGTCGTCGGATGCTACAAGAAGTCCATCCGCACGTCGGGCAGAAAGTCGAGAAAGGTCTCCGAGTACGGCATTCAGCTCCGCGAGAAGCAGAGAGCAAAGTTCATCTACTGCGTCAGCGAGAAGCAGTTCCACCGTTACTACGAGATGGCAGACCGCATGAAGGGGATCACGGGTGAGAACATGCTCTCCCTCCTCGAGCGCCGTCTGGACAACGTGGTGTATCGTCTCGGATTCGCGGCGACCCGTCTGCAGGCACGTCAGCTCGTCAGCCATGCGCATTTCACCGTCAACGGCAAGAAAGTGGACATCCCTTCCTACATCGTGAAGGCAGGCGACGTCATTGCCGTCCGCGAGAACCGCGCAAAGAACAAGTATTTTGAACAGGTCAAGACGGCAAAAGCCGGCAACATGCCCAAGTGGCTGGAAGGCGACCTCGAAAAATTGGAAGGAAAAGTTCTCGAGCTTCCCAAGAGGGAGGACATCGACACCCAGATCGCGGAGCACATGATCGTCGAGTTGTACTCCAAGTAAT
>CAJFMF010000092.1 GCA_904391375.1 Candidatus Gallimonas faecavium
AGAATAAAGAAAAAGAACCTAAACCGAGGGTTCGATTTAGGTTCTTACTGGCGGAAGGTGAGGGATTCGAACCCCCGGATGCTTTCACATCAACGGTTTTCAAGACCGCCGCGTTCGACCGCTCCGCCAACCTTCCGTAAAATTGCCGTTGCTTCGGCAATTTTTTGCAAAGTGAAGTTTTTTATGTATGGGTTTTGTGTACTTTGACAGGAATCTCCGCTATGCAAGGAAAGGATGTGTTATTCCCTGCAAATTGCCTCGATTGCGGCGACCTCATCCGAAGTAAAGACGGGATTGACCTGAATGTTTTCAAGGATCTGTGCGGAGGAAGATGCGCCGATGATGACGCTCGTCACCTCGGGGTCTTTGAGCACCCAGGAGAGCGCAAAGGCGGGGAGAGTCTGGTTTCTGCTCTTTGCAAGGTCGTTTAACTTGGCGAGTTTTGCAAACAGCGCGGGGGTGAGCGTCTCTTTTCTGAGCGTTCCGCTCTTATTGATGCGGCTGTCCTCGGGGATTCCGTTCGCATAGCGCTGGGTGAGGAGCCCCTGCGCAAGCGGGGAATAGGCGATGATGCCGAATCCCTCTTGTGCGGCGAGTGCCTTCAGACCGTCTTCCTCGATGGTGCGATTGAGAAGATTATAGCACACCTGATTGAGGAGGAAGGGGGTATGCAGTTCGCGGAAGACACGCACGGCGGCCTCCGTCTGTGCGCGGTTGTAGTTGGAGATGCCGACATAGAGGGCCTTGCCGCGCTCGACGAGCTGATGCAGGCAATAGCAGGTCTCCTCGATGGGGGTTTCGGGATCGGGGCGGTGGTGATAGTAGATGTCCACATAGTCCAACCCGAGGCGTTTTAAGGATGCATCCAGCGAGGCGGTGAGGTACTTGCGGGAGCCGCCCTGCCCGTAAGGGCCGGCCCACATGGGGAATCCCGCCTTGGTGGAGATCACCATTTCGTCGCGGTAGGCGGAGAAATTTTCCTGTAAGATTTTGCCGAAGTTTTCCTCGGCGCTGCCGCCGCGCGGGCCGTAGTTGTTGGCGAGGTCGAAGGCGGTGATTCCCTTGTCAAAGGCGGTGAAGATCATGTCGCGCATGACTTCGAAGTTGTCAAAGCTGCCGAAATTCTGCCACAGTCCCAGGGAGACGGCGGGGAGTTTCAGGCCGCTCGAACCCGCGCGGCGGTATTCGACGGCGGCATTTTTATAGCGCATCGGATCGGGTTTGCGGGCCTTGTTTTGCAAAAGTTGTCGGAACGTCGAATCATCCATGCCGGTTTCTCCGTCGGAAGGCTGCGTTTGCCGCGCTTTCCGAAGCTCGTTTTATTGTAGCACAGGCGTATGGAAAAATCAAGCAAAAGGCGAAGAAAAACGGGAGAATATGAACGTCGGATTTTCCTGCGTGCATACGATGGGGAGAACCATTCAGGAGGCAGATCATGGGGGACAGAAGGGAAAATTTTCAGATTTTGCGAGCGCTCTCTCCGACGTATGCGGGGCAGAACGGAGAACTGACCGCAACGCTGCAATATGTGTATCAGTCGGTTTTGCTGGACGGATGCGGACGGGGAGGCGAGGCGAAGAAGCTGTTGAAGATTGCCGTCGACGAGATGCGGCATTTGGAGACGATCGGAGGGCTTTTGGTGAAGCTGGGGGTTCCGCCCGTGTTTACGGCGTGTCCGCCCTATCCCGTCGCATATTACTCGGCGTCCAACGTCAATTATTGCCGCAAATACACGGAGATGCTGGATGCGGATATCCGCGGGGAAAAGGATGCGATTGCCTGCTATACGCGGATTCTGGGGACGGTCAGGGACGACGGGGTTCGGGAAGCGATCGAAAAGATCCGTGCGGACGAGGAGCGGCATCTTTCGATTCTGAAGGAGATGCGGGCTGCGGCGGGAGATTCTCCACAGCCGCCGCAGGGTTCTCGGGCATGAATTTCCAATAGCGAACGGGCATATAGCCCTTCATCTGGCGGATGCGCTTGCGGGAGGGGATGTTGACGCTCGCATAGTACTGCCGCCACAGCGATTGCCATGCGGTTTCGTCGGCGGCGAGGATGACTTCGGCCTTTTCGAGCGGGGCGGAGAAGGAATGCGTGCCGTCCCATACGGCGGCTTTGGCGCGCCGCACGTCGTGCAGAACGAAGGGGATATGCGGCAGACGTCCCCGAAAGTGGGGAAGAAGCAGGTCGCTCACGTCGTTGTCGGGGGAGATGGGCGCATAGAGCGCGCCGCTCGCGCATTCCATGAACCGAACGAACCCCTTGAGCCGATGTGCTTCGAGCGTGACGCGCCGGATGCATTCGGACGCTTCGGTGACGGCGTCCTCGGCGAGTTCGTTACGGACGGCGCGCTGGCGCTCGGCGATGAGACGGAAATAGCGGAAGGCGATCTGTCCGCGCATTTCCTCGCCGCTGCGCAGGAGGAGCGACAGATCGCGCATACAGGTTTTGTCCAGTTCGGTGAAGCGCGTTTCGCAGCGACGGGCTTTTTCGGGATCGGCCGGAACGAAGATGCTCTTCTGACCGAGGGCGAGCTGATGACTTCCCGCGGTGAGCAGGGCGTCTTTGTCGCGGTAGGCGAGCAGAAAGGCCGTGAGAAACGCCTCTTTGCTGCCGTCGAAAAAATAGATCATAGTTCTCCCGTGAGTGCGGAACGAGCCGCAGGCGTATCGAACAGAGAGAGCTGGCGCGGAGGTTCCGGCGTCTCGTCTGCCGCAAGCAGGCCGCGCACGGCGAGGAGATTTTTCTCGCCGAGGAATTTGCCGCCTGCCGTGATGAAGTGGCGTGCGCGTTTGAGAACGACGCGCATTTTTTTGAGGTGTTCAAAGGTGAGGGAGGTATAGCGGCGCGCGGAAAGGATCTTCTGCGCGCTTTTTCCGCCGATGCCGGGTACGCGCAGCAGCATTTCGAGGGGCGCGCGGTTGACTTCGACGGGGAAATACTGCAGATTGCGGAGCGCCCATGCGCACTTGGGATCGACGTCGAGCGGGAGATCTTCTCCCTCGGGGACAAGCTCTTCGACGTCGAACCCGTAGAAGCGGAGCAGCCAGTCCGCCTGATAGAGGCGGTGTTCGCGCAGGGCGGGGCTTTGCACGGCGGGCAGCAGCGCGTCCTCCACGACGGGCGTATAGGAGGAATAATACACCCGTTTGAGCCCCGTCACGCGGTACAGGCTCTGCGTCAGGCGCAAAATCTGTCCGTCGCGCTCGGGGGAGGCGCCGACGATCATCTGCGTCGTCTGGCCTGCCGGCAGGAAAAATCCCTTCCGCTTTTCCGCGCGGAAGACGGTTCGTTCCCGCTGCAGCTGTTTCATGGGCAGAAGCAGGCTCTCCTTGCTCTTCTGGGGAGCAAGCAGTTTCAGGCTTTTCTCGCTCGGAAGCTCCATGTTGTAGCTCATGCGGTCGGCATACCGCGCCGCCTCGCTCACGAGCAGGGGATCGGCTTTCGGTATCCCTTTGAGATGGACGTATCCGTGAAAATTATACCGTTCCCGCAGAAGTTTTACCGTTCGGACGAGCTGTTCCATCGTGAAATCGGGCGAGACGTGTACGGCGGAGGAGAGAAACAGCCCTTCGATATAGTTGCGCTTGTAAAAGTCCACGGTCAGCTCGCAGATCTCCTCCGGCGTGGCGCTCGCACGCGGGACGTCGTGGCTTCGGCGGCTCATGCAGTACTTGCAGTCGAAGATACAGTCGTTGCTCAGCAAAATTTTCAGCAGGGAAACGCATCGTCCGTCCGGCGTAAACGAATGACAGCACCCGTCCGGCATTCCGTTTCCGATCCCGCCTTCGTTCTTCCGTCCGCTGCCCGACGAGGAGCAGGACACGTCATATTTTGCACTCTCCGTGAGGATGTGAAGGATTGTCTCCGAAATCATGGTTTCAGTATAGCACGCCCTTTGGGATAAGTCAAACATTTGTTTGTAAATTTCCAAAAAAATCAGGTTGCCAAATTTTTGAAATTGTGATATACTCAACACAGTGAGGAATGTTTCACTCGACTTTCACACAATGATAAAGCACCATTAAAGGAAAGAGGATATACTTTTTTCCATACACTGAGGAGGAAATCATGAAGATACTTATCGTTGACGATGAGGAAATGATCCGCGCAGTCCTTCGCGAATATATTGAGTTTGAAGGCGGAGAGGCGGACGAGGCGTGCGACGGTATGGAAGCCGTGAAGATGTGCCGCGAGAACAACTACGATGTGATCCTCATGGACGTGATGATGCCGCGCCTTGACGGATTTTCCGCCGTCAAGGAGATCCGCAAGTTCAAGCAGACGCCTGTGATCATGCTTTCGGCGCGCGGCGAGGAGTACGACAAGCTCTTCGGCTTTGAGATCGGGTCGGACGACTATGTGACCAAGCCGTTTTCCCCGAAGGAAGTCATGGCGCGCATT
>CAJFMF010000093.1 GCA_904391375.1 Candidatus Gallimonas faecavium
ACTGACGGGAAACTACACGGAGGAACTTCTTTCGGCGTATGCGGTCATGGCGGAGCTGCTCGGCGAGCCGCGCGCCAATCTTTTGTCGGTTTCTTTGGAGGACAACAGCGCGACGGGAACGACCATTCTCGACCGCTTTCGCATCGCCACCCGCGAGGGCGTCGAGATCACCGTGCGGGAACCCTCCGTCCGCGTGGACGAAAAAGTGCGGGCGGGCGTGGAGACCTATCTCGGCCTTCCGCAGGAAGACCGCGTGCGCGGACAGATCATCGTCGTCATCCGCAAGGACACCGACCGCGCGACGGCGGAATACACCTCTGCCGCCACATCGGACTGAGCCGTTTTCAAAAACAAGACGGCAGGACGACAGGCCTTCCGACAGTCGCATGAGCGGCACGGCGATCGCCGACGGCGTGCGAAAGTCGTCTTAAAAGCGCGCCTGCTCGGAGGCGGAATTCTGCCGCTTGCGGCGTTCGTTCCGCGAAGAAATATCGGCCCGAGGGGACGATCGTCCGGAAGGAAAAAAGGCCCGGAAAAAACAATCAAATTTGTGAGAGGGAGCGCACGCGGCAAGTGCGCTCTTTTTGTCGCTTTTCGGCAAAAAATACGGGGAAAAAACAGAAAAAAGGACGCGTTTTCTTGACAACGTCGCCGTTGATTGCTATAATAGTAGAAAGAGAGACGAAAGATACTTTTTGAGGGGTCCCTGCCTATGAGCCGCAACAGCGTAGCGGTGCTGGATGTGCGATCTTCGGAGGTCACCGTCGTCGTCGGCGAACGGGGCGTGAACAACACGTTCGTGTTCAAGGCGAGCAGAACGGAGCCGTATGACGGATACGACGAAAGCGCCTTTTTCGATACGGAGAAACTTGCAGATGCTTTGAATCGTGCCGTTTCCGCGGTCGAGCGCATTTGCGGCGAGCGGATCCGTAAGCTGTATGTGGGGGTTCCCGGGGCGTTCACGCGGGTGATTCCGCGCGAGCAGGTCATCGGATTTCCCAAACGGCGCACTGTCGGGAACCGCGATCTCACGGCGCTCTTTGCGAGCGGGCGCGAGCCGGTAGAGGGGTATCGTTTCATTCGTGCCACGAGCATGATCTATGTGACGTCGGACGATCGTCGGGTGATCAATCCGGTGGGGCTGACGTCGGTCTCGCTGAGCGGCGTTCTCTCGTATTTTTACTGCAGCGATACGTTTGCGAACACGATGGAGTCGATCTTCTCGCCGATGAAGATCGAGCTCGCCTATCTTCCGACGGAATACGCCATGGCGTCCTATCTGATTCCGTCCGAGACGCGCGATGAGTACGCGCTTTTCCTCGACGTGGGGTATATGTCGACCTCGCTTTGCGTGATTCTGGGAAACGGCGTGCTTGCACAGCGCACCTACTTTGTGGGAAAGGGGCAGATCGCGGCGCTTCTCATGCAGCGGTTCGACGTCTCGTACGAGGCGGCATGTGCGCTTCTTGCGAAGGCCAATCTGTTTGCGCGCACCAATGCCGGGAACACGGAAGTCATGCTCGAAGGGGTGATCTACGAGATCAGCACGGACGAGCTTGTGGATACGGTCAAGGAAGGCCTTGATTCCATCTGCGAAGAGATCGGCGGTTTTTTGGAGGAATGCTCCTCGCGGGAGCTGGATTTCAAGCCGCTTTACGTCACGGGAGAGGGGCTTGCGGACATCCGCGGCGCTTTGGAGCACATCTCAAGGCGCGTGAGCCGCGTATGCGAGCAGCTTACGCCCAATCTTCCCTATTACAACAAGCCGGCGATGAGTTCGCGGATTGCGCTCATTGACATGGCGTATGAGGATCACCGCAAACGCGGATTTTTCTATAAACTCTTTAACATATTCGGAGGTTGAGAATGTTCAACGACAATGTTCCCTTTGTGGGAAGAGAGAACGGCACGCAGCGTGCTGCCACGGCGCCCGCAGCGAACGATTTTGTCGCCAATGGCAGAGCGAAGATCACCGTGATCGGTGTAGGCGGGGCCGGAAATAACGCGGTCAACCGCATGATCGAAGCGGGGATCACGAGTGCCGACTATATTTCTGTCAATACGGATGCACAGATTCTTGCCTGCAACAAGGCGCAGAAGAAGATCCAGATCGGCGCGGCGCGCACGAAGGGTCTCGGCGCAGGTGCAGAGCCGGAGATCGGCAGGGAAGCTGCCGAAGAGAGCAAGGAAGAGCTCTCCAAATACATCGAGGGGACGGACCTTCTGTTCATCACCGCTGGTATGGGCGGCGGAACGGGTACGGGTGCGGCTCCCGTCATTGCAAAGATCGCAAAGGACAAGAAGATCCTGACGGTTGCCGTTGTCACCAAGCCGTTCGAGTTTGAGGGCAAGCGGAGAATGGACAATGCGATCAAGGGCATTGACAATCTGAAAAAGTACGTCGATACCATCGTCATCATCCCCAACGAGAAGATCCGCGAGGTCGTTCCGAAGAACGCCACGATGACGGATGCGCTTCGCGTTGCGGACGAAGTGCTCAAGCAGGGTATCCGCGGCATTGCGGACCTCATTGTCACGCCCGCGCTCATCAACCTTGACTTTGCGGATGTCCGTACGACGCTCAAAGACAGAGGCCTTGCGCACATGGGTGTCGGCGTTGCAAAGGGCGAAAACCGCATCATCGACGCGGTTCGTCTTGCAGTCAATTCGCCGCTTCTCGAGACGACGATCGAGGGCGCGACGGGCGTCATTCTCAACATTGTCGGCGGACCCGATCTTACGTTGGACGAAGTGACCAAGGCCGCAGGGCTCATTCACGGCGTTGTGGACTACTCTGCAAACATCATCTTCGGTGCCTGCGTGGATGAAAACGTGCAGGACGAAGTGGAAGTCACGGTCATTGCGACGGGATTCCCTTCGGGCGAAGAAGCGGCGCAGAATGCCGCGCAGAACGGTGCGCAGAATGCCGCACGCAACAACATGATCTTCGGCAGCATCCCTGCACGGGAAGCGCCTTCCGGCTCGCAGTCTCCGCTTGCGCAGAGAATGGGATCTTCGCCCATGTATTCCAATGCCGCAAATTCGCCTTACCAGCAGCAGGCGCAGCAGCCCCAGCAGGGTCAGCCGCAGCAGAACGGCTATTATTACGGCCAGCAGCCCCAGCAGGGGTATCAGCAGGCACAGCAGCCCCAGCAGGGTCAGCCGCAGGGACAGAATCCCTACTACTACGGCCAGCAGCCCCAACAGGGCTATCCTCAGCAGGCGCAACAGCCGCAGCAGGGGTATCAGCAGCCTGTTCAGCCGCAGCAGAACGAAGACGCCGAGCGTGAAAACAAACTCCCGCCCTTCATTCGCCGCATGCTTGGAAAGAAATAACAAAAAGCGAGCCGATTCGGCTCGCTTTTTTCACGGCTTTGCCCTGTAAGGCTCGTCGTGCCGAGCGCGTTCTTTCCGTCGTTGCCGACAGCCTAATGCGTTGTCCGTTTTCGACAGCGTACCGCGTTGTCGATCGGGATTGCACCGTTTTCCTTGCACGATGCTCGGCTTTTCGGCTTATCGTTTTGCGTCCCGGAAAAGGGCGGGGCAAATTCCATTCATAAGAAAGTTTTTATCTGGTAGAGGATTATGGCAGTTTGGAACGGACTTTCAAAGAAGGTTGCGGACGCAGTGAAGTCGTGCAAACCGCTCATGATGCAAAAGTTTTCTGTATCGGAAAAGGGGAGTGCATCCAATCTTGTTACGACTGCAGATACGGCGGTGCAGGAGCGTTTACGTGACCTTCTCGGTGAAATCTTGCCGCAGGCGGGGTTTTTAGGAGAGGAATCGCCTGAATATACGCAGGGAGAATTATATTGGGTGGTCGATCCTATCGACGGAACGACCAATTTTGTACGGGGAATGCGGCTCAGCGTGATCTCTGTCGCGCTTGTCAATAATAACGAGGAAGTCCTTGGCGTTGTCTATCATCCCTATTCGGAGGAGCTTTTTTCTGCCGTAAAGGGGCAGGGGGCTTTTCTTAACGGTAAACGTATTCGTGTATCCGAGCGTGATTTT
>CAJFMF010000094.1 GCA_904391375.1 Candidatus Gallimonas faecavium
TCCTCGGGCGAATCCTCGGCGGAAATGCTGTCTGGATCGAGATCGTCATACGCCGCGTCTCTCCCCGCCGCGCGCAGTGCGCTGTAAATACGGCGCGAGACGCACAGATATGCAAAATTTTTGAAGGACTTTCCCCCGTCCGCCCGAAAATCCCGAATGGCGGATACCAGTCCGATCATTCCCTCCTGCACGAGGTCTTCTGTTTCCCCGCCCGCAAAAAAGAACTTTCTCGCCCGTGCGCGGACAATGGGTTTATAGCGATTCAAGAGCTCCTCTTCGGCTCCCGCTTCCCCCGCCTGCGCGGCGGCCGCCGTCTGTTCATCCGTTCTGCTCTTCCAGTCTTGCACGAACCACCTCATAGACGCCAATGCCGAGCGCAACGGACGCATTGAGCGAATTGACCTTCCCGAAGAGCGGAATGGACAGAACTCCGTCGCATTTCTCGCGCGTCAGACGCTTGACGCCGCTGTCCTCCCCGCCCACGACAAGCCCGATTTTGCCCGTCAGCTTCTTGGAATAAATGCTCTCGCCGCCCGCTTCCAGCGCATACACCCAGTAGCCCGCCTTCTGCAGTTCCTCGATCGCATGATTGACGGACGAAACCTTCGCCACACGGACGTGCTCCGCCGCGCCCGCCGAAATGCGGATGACCGCCTCGGTCACGCTTGCGCCCTTGGCGTTGGGGATGACGACGCCGTCCGCGCCCGCGCATTCCGCAACACGCAGAATGCTGCCGAGATTGTGTACGTCTTCGATGCCGTCACACAGCACGATGAGGCTGTTTTCGCCGCCGTAAAGATCTTCCAGCTCCGAATAGGAAAAGGCCGTCGTGATCGCGATCACCCCCTGGTGATGCCCCGTCACGCTCTCCTTGTCCAACACGGCGCGATCGACAAACTGTACGCGCACTCCCTGCCGCCGCGCCTCCGCAAAGATCTTCCCGAGCGTTCCCTGCGCGCCCTTTTCCAGCATGATCTTTTCAATGGTCTTGTCCGTCTTTAACAGTTCCAAAACGGCATTTCTGCCCTCGGTCTTCATACGTTGCTTTCCTCAGAAAAAAACAATTCTTCGATGCGTTCCGCCTGCCCCGTCAGATACAGATACCCGATGAGCGCCTCAAACCCCGTCGAACGGACATATTCGCCCACCGAGGCATGTTTGCTCTTGGTCGGCTTTTTGGCATTCCTGCCGCGGCGGAAGATGTCATCTTCCTCCTCGGTGAGACGGGGCAGAATGCGCTCCAGCGCCGCGCTCTGCCCGTGCGCGGAGACTTTCTCGGAGGCACGCCTGTTGAGCGCCCCCGTCTTTTCCCCGCTTTCCAGCGCCAGCCGCTGTCGCACGCAGAGCGTATAGACCGCGTCCCCCACAAAGGCGAGGACGACGGGATTCATCTGTCTTGCCCGTTCTCTTGCGACGGGCGCATCGATTAAAAACATTGCTTCGATTATACCACATTCCCGCCCGATTGACAAGTGTTGACGGGAAATTTCAGTTGCGGAGGACGTGTTTCGCAAAAAATAAATTTACCCCGTTGCCTTTTTTCGCATTCCGTGCTATGATGAAAGAAAAAAACGGAGCATGTCTATGAACTATCGCAATCTCGGAAAATGGGGACTGAAGGTGAGCGAAGTCTCCCTCGGAAGCTGGGTCACCGACCTCGCCGGAACGGAAGCGGAAAAAGTCGCGCTTCAAACCGTGAACGCGGCCTTCGACGCCGGCATCAACTTCTTCGACTGCGCCGACGCCTACTCGGGCGGCGCCGCGGAACGCTTTCTCGGCAAGGCGCTGAAAGAACACAGCCGCAACGAGTTCGTCGTCTCCTCCAAGGTGTTCTTCCCGATGGGACGGGGCGCCAACGACTGGGGCCTGTCCCGCAAACACATCGTCGAAGAACTCGACAAGACCCTCAAAAATATGCAGCTTGACTACGTCGATCTGTATTTCTGCCATCGCTTTGACCCCACCACCCCCGTCGAAGAGACCTTGCAGGTGCTCTCCGATATGGTCGCGGCGGGCAAAATCCTCTATTACGGCGTGTCCGAATGGTCGCCCGTACAGATCACCGAGGCGATCGGCATTACAAAAGAATACCACCTGCGGCCGCTCTCCGTCATTCAGCCGCAGTACAACATGGTCGACCGCTATATCGAGGACGAGATCGTCGGCATCTGCGAAAAGAACGGCATCGGCATCACCACGTTCTCGCCGCTCGCCCAGGGCCTCCTCACGGGAAAATACCGCAAAGACGCCCCCATCCCCGCCGGCTCGCGTGCAACATGGCAGGCGGACAAGCAGATCAACAAACTGCTCACCGACGACAACCTCGACAAGGTCGAACGCCTTCTCAAAGTGGCCGATCGCCTGAACGTGCCGCTCTCCGTGCTCGCCCTCGCCTGGATCTTGCGCAAAAAGCAGATCACTTCCGTCATCACGGGCGCCAGCAAGCCCGCACAGCTCGAGGCAAACGTCAAGGCGAGCGGGTTCGTCATCCCGCAGGACGCCCTCGACGAGATCGAAAACATTCTCGACTATCACCCCTTCGTGCGGAAGATCGGCTAACCGCACGTTCCCTCGCATTCATACGCCCCGCCGCGCACCCCTTTTACGCGGCACCCCCGCCGTCCCTTTGCGAACCTTCGCAGAAATGACGGAAATGTATACGCTCCGTTTCAGAGACGTTGAGCGCCGTCCGTCGGAACGGTTTGGAACAGGGGCACTCCGCGACAGAAAAATTTTACAAAACAAGATAAACGATCGGCCCTGAAATACCGATCTTACATGGAAGGAGGTTTGACTATGCAATTTTGTGACGTTCTCAAACTGCGCGTTTCGACGCGCGACTATACGGAAAAGTCCGTTCCGGCGGCGGCCGTCAAGGCCGTTCTGGAAGCAGCGCTCTACGCGCCCGTCGGAATGCACTGCTACGACACCCTGCACCTCTCCGTCATCACGGACAAGTCCGTCCTCGAGCGCGTACGGCAATGCGCCGTCAAGGCATCGGGCGACGCCAACGCCGACCCTCTGCACGGCGCACCCCTTCTCATCGTCGTGTCCTCGTCGCAGAAAGGCGACATCGGCGCACTCAACGTCTCCTGCCTGATCGAGAATATGCTGCTCGCCGCAACCGATCTCGGGCTCGGAAATCTGTATGTGCGCGGCGTCATTACGGAAGTTGCAAAGGACAAAGCCCTCGTGCGCGACATGAAGACGCCGGACGGATTCACCCCCGTTGCGAGCGTCGCACTCGGATATGCCGCAACGCCCGCCGCACCGCGCGAGGCTCCCAAAAACAATGTCACAAAGATCGACTATGTGACGGACTGAAAACCGAAAACGCGACAAAAGCCGTCGGCGCAATGCGCCGACGGCTTATTGTTTATTCCGCTGTTTTATTCCACTGTAACCGACTTGGCGAGGTTGCGCGGTTTGTCGGGATCATACCCCATCGCAAGCGCCACGTGGTAGGCAAGCATCTGCAGCGGAATGACGGAGAGCATGGGAGAAAAGACGGGCTCGCAACGCGGGATGAGGACGGAGGCGGTGATCTCCCTGGCCGCGCACAGGGACTCGAACGGCGTGACGAGAAAGACGGCGGCACCGCGGGCATACACCTCGTGCACGGCGTTCATCGTCTTATCTGCGACGGCTTCGTCACAGGCAATGGCGACGACAGGCGTACGTCCGTCCACCAGAGCAAGCGTCCCGTGTTTGAGCTCTCCCGCGGCATACCCCTCGCTGGGGAGATAGCTGATCTCCTTTAACTTGA
>CAJFMF010000095.1 GCA_904391375.1 Candidatus Gallimonas faecavium
TCTCCGATGCGGAGGACTTCAAAAAGAAGTGGTACTCGGTCTCTGCGGAATATGAAAACTATCGTAAGCGTACGGCGTCTACCCGTTCGCAGGCCTATACGGAAGGGCGGAGCGATGTCATCGTGAAGCTCTTTCCCATTGCGGACAGTCTGGAGCGTGCGCTTGCCGCCTGCACGGACGAAAAGACCAAGCAGGGCATCGGCATGGTGATCAAGAACTTTGAAAAACTGCTGGAAGGCGAGCACGTGACGCCCATTGTTCCGATCGGCGAGCCGTTCGACGCCGCCCGCTGCGAGGCGATTCTCGCAGTCGAACCCAAAGAGGGGGAGGAGAGCGGGATCGTCAAAGAGGTCTACGCCAAGGGCTATGAGCAAAACGGCAAGATTCTTCGGTTTGCACAGGTTCTGGTCACAAAATAAAAAACATTCAAGGGAAACAGAAGGAGAATAGAAATATGGCTAAGGTTATCGGTATTGACTTGGGTACGACAAATTCCTGCGTGGCGGTGATGGAGGGCGGTGAGCCCGTCGTCATTCCCAACGCGGAGGGTTCGCGCACGACGCCTTCCGTCGTCGCATTCCAGAAGGACGGCACGCGTGTCGTCGGACAGGTGGCAAAGAACCAGGCGGTTGCCAACCCTGAAAAGACGGTCATCTCCATCAAGCGTAAGATGGGATCGGACTATAAAGTAAAGATCGACGACAAGTCCTATTCGCCGCAGGAGATCTCTGCAATGATCCTCTCCAAGCTGAAGGCGGACGCAGAGGCCTATCTCGGCAGCAAGGTGACGGACGCCGTCATCACCTGCCCTGCATACTTCACCGACGCACAGCGTCAGGCGACCAAGGACGCGGGCAAGATCGCAGGCCTCAACGTGCTGCGTATCATCAACGAGCCCACGGCTGCGGCGCTCTCCTACGGGCTTGACAAGGAAAAGGAAAACAGCAAGGTCATGATCTACGACCTCGGCGGCGGTACGTTCGATGTCTCCATTCTTGAGATCTCGGACGGCGTCTTTGAAGTGCTTGCCACCAACGGCAACAACATGCTGGGCGGCGATGACTTCGACCGCAGGCTGATGGACTACATGGCGGAAGAGTTCAAGAAGGCGCACGGCGTCGACCTCACCAAGGACAAGATGGCGATGCAGCGTCTGAAGGAAGCCGCGGAAAAGGCGAAGATCGAGCTCTCCGGCACTATGTCGACGACGGTCTCCCTGCCCTTCATCTCCATGACGGACGCAGGCCCCGTTCACCTCGATATGGAGATCACCCGTCAGAAGTTCGAGGCGCTCATTGCGGACCTCGTCGAAAAGACGGCGGAACCCATGCGCCTTGCCATGAAGGATGCGGGTCTCACGTACAACGACATCGACAAGGTCATTCTTGTCGGCGGTTCGACGCGTGTTCCCTGCGTCGTGCAGAAGGTCAAACAGATCACGGGCAAAGAGCCGTTCAAGGGCATCAACCCCGATGAGTGCGTCGCGATCGGCGCCGCCATTCAGGGCGGTGTCTTGACGGGCGAAGTCAAGGACGTCCTTCTTCTCGATGTCATGCCTCTGTCGCTGGGCATCGAAACGCTGGGCGGCGTGTTCACCCGTATCATCGACCGTAACACGACTATCCCCGTCAAGAAGAGCCAGGTGTTCTCGACGGCGGCGGACAATCAGACGAGCGTCGAAATTCACATCCTGCAGGGCGAGCGTGAATTCTGCCGCGACAACAAGACGATGGGCAGATTCATGCTGACGGGCATTGCTCCCGCTCCCCGCGGCGTCCCGCAGATCGAAGTCACCTTCGATGTCGATGCGAACGGGATCGTTCACGTCGAGGCGAAGGACCTTGCGACGGGTAAGTCCACGGACATCACGATCACTTCTTCGACCAACCTCTCGGAGGACGAGATCAACAAGGCGGTCAAGGAAGCGGAACAGTACGCCGAAGAGGACAAGAAGCGTAAATCCAAGGTGGAGGCGCGCAACAAGCTGGACGGCCTCATCTTCTCGGTCGAGCAGACCATGAAGGAGGGCGGCGACAAGTTCACCGAAGAGGAGAAGAGCGAGCTCTCCGCGGCCGTCGAAGAGGCCAAGAAAGAGCTTGACGCCGACGATGAGGAGAAATACAACGCCGCATTCGAGACGCTTTCCTCCAAAGTGCAGCCCATCTTCCAGAAGATGTATCAGCAGGCAGCGGCCGACGCGCAGAACGCGCAGGGCGGTTCGGGCAGCACGGACGGCGGCGATACGGAATTCCATCAGCAGTAAACGCGGACTGCATTCCCGCCGCGCATGAGCGCGGCGGGGCGCAGAAGCAGCACACTGCTTTCCGCAGGAAAAAAGCGCAAGCGGGGTTTCCCGCCCCCGCGCTTTTTTCGGCATGAAGGGGTACATCGTCGCTTTCGGCATTCCGGAAGAAATGTCCCCAAAATCAAGGTAACGCTATGGCAGAAAAGAAAAACTATTACGAAATTCTCGGCGTGAGCAAGAACGCGTCGGAGGACGAGATCAAGGCGGCGTACAAAAAGCTCGTCAAGCAGTACCACCCCGATCTTCACCCCGGCGACAAGCTCGCGGCCGAAAAGTTCAAGGAGATCAACGAGGCCAACGAGGTGCTCTCCGACAAACAGAAGCGCGCTGCCTACGACTATGAACAGGCTCATCCGGGTATGGGCGGCATGGGCGGCATGGGCGGTGCCGGCGGCGGATTCTCCGGGTTCGGCGGCTTCGGCGACATCTTCGACAGCATTTTCCAGGGCTTCGGCGGAAGTGCCTCCGTCCAGCGCGACACGACGGGCGAGGACATCCAGCTCACGCTCTCGCTGAGTTTTATGGATGCGGCAAAGGGCTGCACCAAGGACATCTCCTATACGCGCAATGAGCCCTGTCCCACCTGCAAGGGGACGGGCGCAAAGGGCGGCACGGCAATGCGTACCTGCACGAAGTGCGGCGGCAAGGGCCAGGTTCGGTTTGCGCAGGACACCATGTTCGGTCGCACCGTCCGCGTGGGCGCCTGCCCCGACTGCGGCGGCCGCGGCAAGATCATCACGGAGAAATGCCCCGACTGCAAGGGCAAGGGCTTCATCCGCCGCGAGACGCACATCAAAGTGGACATCCCCGCCGGAGCCGATACGGGTTCCTATCTGCGCAAGCGCGGCTACGGCCAGGCGTCGGCGGAAGGCGGCGCATCGGGCGATCTCATCATCGTCATCCGTGTCGAGCCGCACCGCATCTTCCAGCGCAAGGGCATGGATCTCTATGTCGATCTGCCCATTCCGTTCAGCACGGCGGCGCTGGGCGGCACCGTCAAGGTCCCCGGCCTCGACAATACCTTTGACTACATCATCCCCGAGGGAACGCAGTCGGGAACGACGTTCACCGTGCGCGGCAAGGGCATCAAGTCGCGCAGCGGCACGGGCAATCTCTATCTGCGCGTCTTCGTCGAAGTGCCGACCAAGCTCACGCGCGAACAGAAAAAGAAGATCCAGGACGCGGCGGAAGGCGTCGATCTGCGCCAGTACGACAAGGCAAAGAAATACGCCGACAGCATCGGCGCCCTGTACGGAGACAATCCCTACTGATGGAAGAGCGTATCCCGCCCAAGGGGCGCCCCGCGCCCGCTGAACGGGCGCGGGGCGCCGCAGGGAAGGGTAAGGAACGGTTCGGAAGCGGCCCGCCGCGCACA
>CAJFMF010000096.1 GCA_904391375.1 Candidatus Gallimonas faecavium
TTTTGGTACTCCCGGCGGGAATCGAACCCACAACGGCCCCTTAGGAGGGGGCTGTTATATCCATTTAACTACGGAAGTTTGTCTGAAAATGCGGAAAAAATCAGTCGCAAGCCGAACACATTTATATTACACCATTTGCATGAAAAATGCAAGGATTTTCGGGGCGGCGTGTGCAGATTGCCAAAATTCAAACTCTGCGTTCACGTTTATCGGCTGATTGCCTTTTGCCTGGTTTTGGGTGTGCGTATCCCGAAATCACAAGCGTCCGATTCCATCCAAAAAAGGCAGAAGGAAGAAATTCGCTCGTTCTTCTGCGGTGCGGGAGTCGGGTAGCCCTCGGGCAGAAGCACCTCTGCGGCAAAGGAAAAGGTCGGGTTTGGGTGGCTTAGGGAGAATCCACCTATGGGAACACAAGACAAGCGCATAGGGCGAATACGGCATTTCGCGCGGGGAGAGGAAGACAACACGGTGGAAAACGCTATTGATTTCGTTTGCGATATTCGGCGGGGGAGAGTTCGGAAAATTTTTTGAACGTATGCGTGAAATGGCTTTGCGAGGAGAAACCGAGGTAGGAGCTGATCGCGACGATCGGCTTGTCGGTATAGCGGAGCAGGCGTTTTGCTTCCTCGATTTTTTCTTTGAGGATGAAGTCGGATAAATTCTCGCCCGATTCCTCCTTGAAGCGTGTGGAGAGATTGCTGCGGCTCAGAAAGAGCGCGTCGGCGATTTCCGAGGTGCGGATGGGGTCGGAGAGGTGGTGCAGGATATAGTTGCGCACGTCGAGGACGAGCCGTGAAGGCGAAGCGTATTGGCGCAGCCGTTCGACGCGGTCGGTGTAGTCGAGCACCATCTGATACATGAGCTGAAAGATGTCCGTATAGCTGGAGAGGGACTCGCATTTCTGGATATAGGCGTCGCTCAGCGAGAGGGCATCGTGCAGGTTCATGCCGCCGCGTATGGCGGCGCGGCAGACGACGGTCGTCGTGACGATGAAGGTATTTTTTTGTTGGCGCGTCTGTTCGTTGGCGAGCGTTCCGGAGTTGACGGCGGGGGCACTGGAAGCCCATTCCAAGAGTCCCTTTTTGTCGCCGTGGCGCACGAAGGTGAGGAGGGTCTGTTCGGTTGCCAGAGAGTTGTTGTTGATGTCGCCGAAGGGCTCCTCTTGCGCAGAGGGCGGAACGGGCGGAAGCCGGTCTTGTTTTTCGACGTCATAGACGGTGACTTCGGCAAGGCTGAGTTTTTCGCCGTTCAATAAATGATTGATGGCAAGCAGAGTCTGTAAAACGCTTTCCAGGGGAAGGCAGATAATATTTTTCATGCCTTCGACGAAGGCGGGGACGTCTTCTTGCGGGACGTCGGCGCGGAAGGCAAATTCTCTGAGTTCTTGTTCGTCGGGGGCGGCCTTGCGCGTGGGGCCGAGAACGAGGCGGAGGTCGCCGCTCGTCACGATACCGTAATAGTAAAAGTGGCGCGTGAAGAAGTATCCGACGTGTTTTTCGACGGAAAAAATTTCGTCCAGATAGACGCAGACGGGATCCTTCGGAAGCTTTATGACGGAGTGATAAAAAATGCACTCATGCTTTCGGTAGAGCCGGACGGGAATGCCCGTGAGATTCCCGAGGACGGTGCAGATATAGGGCAAGTCGATGGCGGGACTGGACATAAAAGGCCTCCTCTTGAAAACAATTATAGCAAAACAGAAACAGATATGCAAGATATCTTGCAAAAAAAGTGATATAATGCAGGAGAACAGAACAGGAGGAAGCGATGGACATCCGAACGATTTTGCAGAATATGACGAAAGAAGAGAAGGCGGCGCTCGTGTCGGGGACGGAGTTTATGTACACCAACCGTATTCCGCGCCTCGGGGTGCCTGCGTTGCGGATGTCGGACGGCCCGCACGGACTGCGTGTGCAGGCGGAGGGAGGCGACAACGGTGTGACGGGAAGCCTCCCTGCGACGGCGTTTCCGACGGCGGCGTGCACGGCTTCGGGGTGGAATCCGGAGAATGTGCGGCGCATGGGAGAGGCGATCGCGGCGGAGTGTCGGCATTACGGCGTGCATATTCTGCTCGGGCCGGGTGTGAACATCAAGCGCAATCCGCTTGCGGGGCGCAATTTTGAATATTTTTCCGAAGACCCGCTTCTGGCGGGCGAACTTGGCGCGGCGGAGGTTGAGGGCGTGCAGGCGGGCGGAGTCGGCGTTTCCGTCAAGCATTTTGCGCTGAACAACTCGGAGAACTACCGCTTTATGGGAGACAGCATTGCCGATGAGCGGGCGATGCGCGAGATCTACCTCAAGGGGTTTGAGCGGATCGTGCGGAAGGCACATCCTGCGACGGTGATGTGCGCGTACAACAAGATCAACGGCGTGTATTGTTCGCAGAACAAGTGGCTGTTGACGGACGTACTGCGCACGGAGTGGGGATTTGACGGCCTTGTCATGACCGATTGGGGCGCCATGCACGATCGGGTGGCTTCGCTCAAAGCGGGGCTTGATCTTGAAATGCCGGGCGACACCGCCATCTGCCGCAGATGGATCCTCGATGGGCTGGCGGACGGGACGCTGAAGGAAGAAGAACTTGACCGTGCGTGCGAGAATATCCTGCGCATTGCAGACCGATATGCAGGCGGAGAACAAAACCAAAAGGATGCGCAGTTTGCCGAACACGCGGCGCTCGCACAGGAGATCGCGGAGGACTGCGCCGTACTTCTCAAAAACGACGGCATTCTGCCTCTTGCGGAGGACAAAAAATATTTTGTCGCGGGCGAATTGTTCGAGCAGATGCGCTATCAGGGCGCGGGAAGTTCCATGATCAATCCCACGAAGGTCGTCTCGCCCAAGCAGGCGTTTGACGACATGGGAATACAATATGTCTATGCGCGCGGATACAAAGCAGATATAGGCGCTACGGCGGACGAAGACGCGGCGCGCCGTATGGCGGCCGATGCCGTAAAGGCGGCGGAAGGGTATGATGTGGCGCTCGTGTTTGCCGGCCTGACGGACGACATCGAGAGCGAAGGATGCGACCGTCAGGACATGCGGCTCTCGCCCGGACAGCTTGCGCTCATCGACGCGCTGTGCGCGGCGGGAAAGAAGGTGGTCGTTGTCCTGTTTGGCGGTTCGCCCGTGGAACTTCCGTTTGCGGACAAAGTTTGCGCCATTCTCAATCTGTATCTGCCGGGGCAGAGCGGCGGAGCGGCCTGTGCCGATCTGCTGTTCGGGAAGAGCGTTCCGTCGGGGCGGCTTGCCGAGACCTGGCCCCTGCGCTATGAAGATGTCCCCGGGCATGATCGCTTCGGGAAGGGCGTCAACGAAGTATATCGGGAGAGCATCTATGTCGGGTATCGGTATTATCTCACGGCGAAAAAGCCTGTACGCTACCCGTTTGGCTATGGTTTGAGCTATACGTCCTTTGCCTATCGCGACCTTTCGGTGGAAGAAAAAGGGGAGATCCTCGAAGTTTCCTGCACGCTCTCCAACACGGGCGCGCGCCGCGGAGCGGAGGTTGTCCAGCTCTATGTCAAGGCGCCGCAGAGCGGCATTTTCAAGCCCGAAAAGGAACTGCGCGCCTTTCAGAAGGTCTATCTCGCGGCGGGGGAATCGGAGCGCGTCACGCTCACGGTGAAAAAGTCGGAA
>CAJFMF010000097.1 GCA_904391375.1 Candidatus Gallimonas faecavium
TAGACGATGGTCATGAAGATGCCGGCGATCCACATGGCGCCCGTTTCCCCGATTCCGCCGGGAACGTTGCCGAAGTATGCCGTGTTGATGGCGCCCTCATTCTGACCGAACAGGACGATGATACCGATAGACTGAACGATCGCAAGGATGATCGTGACGAGCCGCGTGATGTTGGTAATCTTCTTTCTACCCTCTTCGCCCTGTTTGGAGAGGCGCTCCAGGGCGGGGATCCCGACCGTCAGCAGCTGCATGATGATGGACGAGTTGATGTACGGCCCGATCCCCAGTGCAAAGAGCGTACCGTTCGCGAGCGCGCTGCCCGTGATGCCGCTCATGAGCGCGAGGAAGTCATTTCCCGTCACTGCCTCGGAAAAGGTATCCCGCGTCAGCCCGGGAATGGGAATGTAGCAGCCCACGCGGAAGAGAAGGAGCAAAAGAAGAGTCAAGATGATCTTCTTTCGGATGTCCTTGTTCCGGAAGGCGTTTTTCAATGTTTCAATCATGTGTCCGCTCCTTACCGAAGTACGCCGTCCTTAACGGACGAATGCCGAGACATTCAAACTGTCTCGGCGGTGCCGCCTGCCTTCTCGATGCCCTCTTTGGCCGTCGCGGAGAACTTTGACGCGCGCACGGTGAGTGCAGCGGTGAGTTCGCCGCTGCCGAGGACTTTGAGGCCTGCGTTGTTCTTGACGTCCTTCGCAAGGCCGTTGGAGAGCACGAAGCCGTAGTCCACGACCGTGCCCGCAGGAAGATCTGCGAGCGAGGCGAGATTGACGATGACGTACTCCTTACGGAAGCGGTTGTTGAATCCGCGCTTGGGGATACGGCGGGCAAGCGGCATCTGGCCGCCTTCGAATCCGGGACGGACACCGCCGCCCGAACGCGCCCACTGACCCTTGTGGCCCTTGCCCGACGTCTTGCCGAGCCCCGAGCCGATTCCGCGGCCGAGACGCTTCTCGGAAGTTCTTGCTCCCTCTGCGGGAGCGATCGTATCGATTCTCATAGCTGAACTCCTGTTATACGGTCTCCACCTTGACAAGGTGTGCGACCTTCTTGAGCTGGCCCTGCAGGGCGGGCGTGTCCTCGAACGTCTTCTCCGTGCGGATCTTGGTGAGACCCAGCGCGGCGACGGTCGCCTTGACGGACGCCACTTCTCCGATCGTGCTCTTTACAAGCGTAACTTTGATCATGTGTCCGCCCTCCTCAGCCTACGATCTCTTCCACGGTCTTGCCGCGGAGCGCCGCGATCTCCTCTGCCGTCTTGAGCGAAGAGAGACCCGCGATGGTCGCCTTGATGCAGTTGCCCGCATTCTGCGTGCCGTGGGACTTGGTGCGGATGTTCTTGATGCCCGCAGCCTCCATGACCGCACGCACGGGACCGCCCGCGATCACACCGGTACCGGCTTCGGCGGGGAGCATGAGCACTGCACCCTTGCCGAACACGCCGAGCACTTCGTGCGGGATGGTCGTATCCACGATCGGCACGTTGATCATGTTCTTCTTGGCAGCCTGGGTCGCCTTCTCGATCGCCTCGGGCACTTCCTTGGACTTGCCCTGGCCGTAGCCGACCTTGCCGTTGCCGTCGCCGACGACGACAAGCGCCGCAAAGCGCATGTTCTTGCCGCCCTTGACGGTCTTGCTCACGCGGTTGATCTCGATGGTCTTCTTGATGAGACCGTCGTTCTCCTCCTGTCTCCTCTGAGGTCTGTTTTCTCTTGCCATGTTCTGTTCCTCCTCAGAATTTGAGTCCGGCTTCGCGCGCGCCGTCTGCGACTGCCTTCACGCGTCCCGTGTAAAGGTATCCGCCGCGGTCGAACACGACCGCCTCGACACCCTTTTCCTTGGCACGCTCGCCCGCCGTAAGCCCTACGAGCTTGGCTGCTTCCGTCTTGGTCTTGCCCGCGAGCTGCTCGCGGATGCCCTTTTCCATCGTGGACGCGGATGCGATCGTCACGCCCTTCACGTCGTCGATCACCTGCACATAGATGTGGTTGAGGCTTCTGTAGACGTTCAGGCGGGGCGTCTCCGTCGTCCCCGAGATCTGCTTGCGGACGCGAGCGTGACGACGCTGACGAACCGCGTTCTTATCGATTTTCGTAATCATGGTTCACGCTCCTTTACTTCTTGCCCTTACCGGAAGTCTTGCCTTCCTTGTGCTCGATGTGCTCGCCCTTGTAGCGAATGCCGTATCCGTGATAGGGTTCCGGCTTGCGGATGGCGCGAAGGTCTGCCGCGGTCTGGCCGACAAGCTCCTTGCTGATGCCCGAAACGGTGATCTCCGTTGCGGAAGGGCATTCGAGCTTGATTCCCTCGGGTGCGACGAATTCGATGGGGTGGGAGAAGCCGACGTTGAGGACAAGTTTGTTGCCCTGCGCGGCCGCCTTCCAGCCGACGCCCTTGATCTCGAGGCCCTTGGAATAGCCCTCCGAGACGCCCTTGACCATGTTGGCGATGAGCGCACGATAGAGCCCGTGCAGCGCATTGGTCTGCTGAAGCGCGTCCAGTGCAATGACATGCACGTGTCCGTCTTCGTTCTTGACGTCGATCGCGCCCGTGATCTGCTGCGTGAGCGTCCCCTTCGCCCCCTTGACGGTGACGACGGAATCCTTGAAGTCGACGCTGACGCCGGCGGGAATCGCGATACTCATTTTACCGATTCTCGACATAATTCCCTCCTTAGTAGACGTAGCAGAGCACTTCTCCGCCGACGTTGGCGGCCTTTGCCTGCTTGTTCGTCATGATACCTTTGTTCGTGGAGACGATCGCAATGCCGAATCCGCCCAGCACTTTGGGCATCTCTTCCGCACCGCTGTAGGTGCGAAGACCCGGCTTGGAGACGCGCTGCAGTCCCGAAATGACGGACTTGCCGTCCTCGGTGTACTTGAGGGTGACGACGATGTTCGCCTTGTAGCCCTCGCCCGCCTCTTTGACGTCCTTCACATAGCCCTCTTCCAGAAGGATGCGGGCGATCTCGCGCTTCATGTTGGAAGCGGGGATCTCCACGGTCTCCTTTTTGACCATGAGGGCGTTTCTGATTCTCGTGAGCATATCTGCGATGGGATCTGTCATACTTTCAGCCTCCTTACCAGCTCGACTTTTTCACGCCGGGGATCTGTCCCTTGTACGCGAGTTCGCGGAAACAGATACGGCAGATCCCGTACTTACGCAGCACCGCGTGCGGACGGCCGCAGATGGAGCAGCGCGTGTACGCTCTCGTCGAGAACTTGGGCGTTCTCTGCTGTTTATTGATCATTGACTTCTTTGCCATAATCCGTCTCCTTACTTCTTGAAGGGCATTCCGAGCGCCCTCAACAGCTCTCTCGCTTCTTCGTCCGTCTGCGCCGTCGTGACGATGCAGACGTCCATGCCTCTGATCTTTTCCACCTGATCGTAGGTGATTTCGGGGAAGATCAGCTGCTCCTTGAGGCCGAGCGCATAGTTGCCTCTGCCGTCAAACGCCTTGTCCGACACGCCGCGGAAGTCGCGGACGCGGGGAAGCGCGATGGAGACGAGCTTGTCGTAGAAGTCGTACATTCTCTTGCCGCGCAGCGTCACCTTGAGA
>CAJFMF010000098.1 GCA_904391375.1 Candidatus Gallimonas faecavium
TCTGGTGTAAATTTGGTTTCGCAACTCTATTTTACCACAGATTTGTATGAACTCCTTTTTTTTCTCTCAACTGTTGCACTTAATAGTATAATTCACCTCCGAAAGAAAAAAGCGTCCTTACAGGACGCTTTTCCAAACTCCGTTTCAGAATGGCTCGATCAGCTTTTTTCGGACACACAAATCAGACGAATCCCGACCGATAACCCTGCGCGGCCGCGAATGGTCGCGGGCTTTCACAAATTTCGGAAACTTGGGATAAATCCGCGCGAAACGCAAAGGTACCTTAAGGCTGCATGAGAGTGCGGACAAGGACGTCCTCCACGGGCGGCCTGCCCAGGAAATCGCGGGGGATATCCCCTTCGACGGGGAGGTCGAGCACAAGACTGCCCCGACGCAGGACGAGGACGCGGCGGGCGAGGACGGCGGCTTCGTGGACGTCGTGCGTGACAAAGACGACCGTCTGACGGCGTTCCTTCCAGAGCATGGCAACGAGCTCGAGAAGCGTCTTTTTGAGCGAGAGATCGAGAGACGAGAAGGGCTCGTCCATGAGGAGCAGTTCATGCGGATACAAAAAGGCGCGCGCGATGGCCACGCGCTGCCGTTCTCCGCCGGAAAGCTCGTGCGGGTACGACTTTTCCCGTCCGCCGAGGCCGACTTTTTCCAGCATCTGTCCGATGAGCGGCCAGCTTGTTCTGGGCAGGACAAAGCGCAGATTTTCCTCCGCCGTCCGATTGGGCAAGAGCTTGGGCGATTGAAAAAGATAGGAACAGGGCAACGCCCCTTCCGCCTCTCCCTCAAAGGAAGTCTGCCCCGCAAGGACATTGAGGAGCGTCGTCTTGCCTGCGCCGCTCTCGCCGAGAACGGCGCACAACTCTCCTTCGCGCAATTCGAGCGAGACATCGGAGAGCGCCGTGCGGTCCTGATAGCGCTTTGTCACGTGTTTCAGGATCATCGGCGCCACCTCACGATGAGTTTATAGGCCGCAAGGCAGATCCCCTCGAGGGCAAAGCCGAGCAGTAAAACGAGGAGCGTGAGCGCCATGAGCGTGGGCATTTCGAGGTACATCTTTGCCTCCTGCATCATGCCGCCCAGCGATCGGTAGGTCGATGCGAGCACTTCGCCCGAGATGACCACTTTCAGACCGAGCGAAAAGATGCCGCCCGCCTGTTTGAGCAGAACGGGTGCGGCGAGCGGGAGATACATTTCGCCGATGCGCCGTCCGAGCGGCACCCGAAAGGCGCGGACCAAGTCGCCGTATTCCTCGCCCACCTCGTCCAGCGCGGCGAGCGCCGCGGCGTAGACGGCGGGAAAGAGCACGAGCGCCGAGACGACCACGGGCGCGACGGCGGGCGTCGTCCACAAAAGGAGCATGAGGATGACCGCCATCGTGGGAACGGTGCGCACGACGGAGACGATGGGCGCGAAAAAGGCGCGCACGGGCCGAACGAGATGTGCCGCAATCGCCATGACGACGCCCAGTCCCAGCGAGACGAGAAACGCCCAGAGCGTCCGCAAAAAGGTATTTGCGAAGGCGCGCCAAAAGGACGCGCTCGCAAGGAGGCGTCCCATTTCGCGGCATGCCTCCCAGAACGAGGGAAGCACATAGTCATTTTTCACGCCGGAATAGGCGATCAGCCATGCGAGCCACAGCGCGACAATGGCCAGACCGGAAAACAGCGCGTTCTTCTTTGTCATTGTCCCGCTTCAGCCCGCGTAATAGAAGGCGTCCGCGACCGTCGTCGTAAAGGCAGGATTGACGGCAATCAGCTCCTGCAGGAAGGCATTCACCGTCGCCTTGCACGCCTGCGCCGCCGTAAAGCGCACGGAGCAGTTCGCAATGACCGCCGCGGTGAGATTCTTGGCATTGAGCGAAGGCGTCATCCCTTCCGTATAGAAGGGCGCAAGCGCGTCCACGACTGCCGTCGCATCGGCGGATGCCAGATATGCGGCACTTCCCTCCATGTAGGAGATCATCGTATCCACCGCCGCTTCATCGCTTTCGATGACGTCCGTCTTGGCGACCATCACGGCCTGCGGATATCCGTTTTCGCCGTACAGCTCCTGAAGGCTCCCCGCCGCCTTGAACGGATTCGCCGCCGAAGCCGTGCCGTTTATCTTGGTCGTTGCGGCGGGTTCGGGGCAGAGATAATAGTCACAGCCGCCCGCAGGCGTGACGTTCGTCGCATCAAAGGCGCGCAGATTGACTGCCGTGGAAGAGACTTCGCCGTCATTCCCCAGGATGTTGACGTCCAGATCGTACTTCTCCAGAACGACCTGCAGCGTCAGGCCGGGAACGTTGGTAAGCTGCACGACGCCGACCGTCTTTCCGACAAGCGTGGAGAGATTTTCCGACGTGAGCACGGCATTGTCGCCCGTCGTCAGAAAATACATATTGCCGTTCGTGACGGTGCCGAGCATCTGATAAACATCGCCCTGTCCCAGCAGTTTTGCCGCCACGTTGACGGGCAGCACGCAGAAGTCCGCAGCCGGATCCTCGCCCGTGACCTGCGCCGCAATGGTATCGGACGCCACGATGTGGAAATCGAACTTGTTCCCGTCCCCCTGCTCCTGAATGGCATTCGCCAACGCCAGTGCAGGCGCTCCGTCGGGCGCGTAGACGTCATAGCTCGTCTCGGTCGTCGTGTTGTTATCGCCGCCCGTCGTGCCGTTGTCGTCCCCCGTCGTGTCCTCGTTTCCGTTCGCGCACGCGCCGAACGCAAGAAGAGCCGCGCTCATCACAAGCGCCGTTCCGATCGCAAAAAACTTCTTCATATTTGTTTTCGTCCTCCGAAAATTGATTTCCTGATTGAACTTTCTTCCGTTGATCAGTACTGGCTGAACAGCGTCTTTGCCGTCACGCCGTCAAGCTGTCCGATCTTGCCCGTCAAGGCATTCGTGACGGACACGGGCGCGTCCAGTATGATACAAAGCACGCTGACCCCTTTTTCGCGATAGGGAATCCCCATCCGTCCGACAATATATTCCCCGTATGCCGAGAGATACGAATTGAGCTGCTCGGCCGATTCCCGCTTCTCCACAATGACGGAGAGAACTGCAATGCGTTTTTCTTCCATAGAAAAATCCCTTTGCCCGAACGGCAAAGGGAGACGACGCGCATACTATGCACGCTTGATTCACAATCGTCTCCTTTGCGGTCAGACATCTCTTTCCGTTCAGGCGCGGCTATTATAGCATATCTTTTCACGCCGTGTCAAGCAATTCCGCACAGCCCGCGCAACCGCCGACACAGCCCGCAGGGCTGGTGCGGTTTGCTCTCACGCCACTTTCTCTATCCGCTCCCCTTCGCAAACCGCTCGCTCCCGCTCGCGCCTCCACCCTCAAGTCACGTCACGCCCGCGGACATGAAAAAAGACCGCCGTATAATCGGCGGTCTTTTTTGGTTGAGGTGACGTGACTTGAACACGCGACCTCTTGGTCCCTAACCAAGCGCGCTACCAAACTGCGCTACACCTCAATGTGTTT
>CAJFMF010000099.1 GCA_904391375.1 Candidatus Gallimonas faecavium
CAGACCGGGTATCTCATGGCGGAAATGAACATCGAACTGCGTCCCTATGAGGGGGACGTGGAGACGTCGTGCGGTGCCATCATGCAGGACGGCGACATCGATCTCATGCTCGGCTGGGGCAAGAATATCGGGACGACGGGCGGCATGACGGAAGGCAAGGACTTTGCGGAAAACGTGAGCGACATCCTCATGGGCGGGGAGTCGCGCTATATCACGCGGATCACCGATACGGCGATCGCAAAGCTCGTATTTGCATGGCTTCAGACGCAGCCCGCACAGGATGCCCTCGCAAAGGTGGAACTCACCGATACCAAACTCGTGATCGGCTGGTACGCAAAGACCTCCACGACGGGACTCATCGATACGATGATTTCGGCACTGGAAACCAGTCTCAACGCATATCTTGCGGAGCTGGGGCTTACGGACACCGTTACGCTTGAGATCCGTGAATACGGGGAAGACCTCGGTGTCTCGGATGTGGGCGAACAGGTGAACAGTCAGGGCGATGTCGATATTCTGCTCGGAATGGGAAACAATATCACGACGACGGGCAAGATAGAGACGCTCGAGAGAGTTGATTACACGATGGGCGGCAAGGGCCGCAACATCGCCCGCCTCACGGACGATGAGCTGACGAAGCTCGTCTTTGCATGGCTGCAGACGGACGACGTGAGAGCGCTGTTCGCATAAGGAGGGGTTACAATGTATATTAAGAAGAACTTGATGAAATCCGCATCGGTATGCCTGTATGCATTCAGCTTCTTATGGTTCGCCGCGGCGGCAGGCGCGTTTGCGCTGTCAAACTATATCTACTGGCTGTTCCTCGTCTTTGCGCTCATAAGCCTTTATGACGGGTTTGTCATTGCGGACATCCGTCAGAAGATGACGGACGTGCAGCTCGGCAAAAAGGAACAGATCCGATATCTTGTATGCTGGATTCTGAGTATCGTAAGCATTCCCGCGTTTATCCTGAACGCCGTTGCCTTTTTCCGCGTGAAGGAAGGGGAATACGAACTTGTGCGGCGGGAACAGCCCGTCGCGGCGGAACCCGCGCCCGTGAAGAAGCCCGTTTATAAAACGCGTTCTTTCATCACGATGTGCGTGACGTTCCTGCTCATCTTCGTGTTCGGGTTTTCCGGAATGGCGTTTGAGACGTCCGGATTCAGCGTCAGCGTCAAGGATTTCACGCTCACCCGTGAAATGACGCTCTCCTACAACAACGGCGAGATCAACGGCGAGCAATACGCGATCGAGGGCGATACGACCTATTCGGTCACGATGTATGTCCCGAGCACGGCAACGGAAGAAAATCCGGCGCCCACCGTATTCGTGCTTCCCGGCTTTACTCGTACGAAGGCGACGATGGCGCAGTACTGTATCGAACTCTCCCGCCGCGGCGCGGTGGTGTTCAGCCTTGACCCGGGCGGACAGGGCGCCACGACGGAGCCTTCGACTTCGGGGGCAAACGGCGTGGAGTATCTTGTCCAATACGTCTACAACAACACCGACAATTTCCGCTTCTGCGACAAAAATCGTTTCGGTGCGGTGGGACATTCGGCGGGCGGCGGCAACGTCTGCACGCTTGCGTCGGACATGGCAGGCAGCAGCTATGAGGAGAGCGTCATCAAGGCGGTGTATATCTCGGGATATATCAAGGCCTCCTCTGCCAATAAGTACAAGAATCTCAACTGCAACGCGGCGCTCTCGTATGGCTATTACGACGAAGGCTCCTTCCGCTATCAGACGGATACGACGGCGTTTGAAGTCGTTGCGCTTCGCTTCATCAATGAAGTGGGCGGGGCGGAGAACAACTATACGACGATTTCTTATGACTACGGCTACGGCGACATGACGCAGGGGACGTACCGTGTCGTCCACCGCGAAGTCATCAACCACTGCTTTGAAATGTATGACAAGACGAGCATTGCCAACACGGTGAACTTCTTTGACCAGACGCTCGGCATCAACTCGGGGCTCGACGGTTCCAATCAGATCTGGTTCGGAAAGGAGTTCTCCAACGGCCTTGCGCTTGCGGCGGCATTGACCTTTATCGTCGCGCTCTGCGCCGTGCTCATGAAGGTTCCGTTCTTCGCGACGATGAAGAAGGACAACCTCAAAAACACGGAACCCGCACCCGCTGACGTTTCTTCGGCGGCGGCAGAAGGGGAAGCGTGTGCGGCGGCATCGGAAAATGTCCTGTGCAGCACGGAAACGGCCTCTGCGGCAGAGCCGCCCAAGGCAAAGGCGGCGCCCATGACGGACGTCGTAAAACCGAAGTCGGTGGCACATCGGGTGATTCTGTGGACAACGATGATCGTGACCGCGATCATCGCCTGTCTGGACTATATCCCGCTTGCAAATCTCTCCATCGAAATCTTCCCCGTCGGGAATTCGTCCAGCGTGTTTACCTACACGTTCCCCGCACGAATGGTCAACGCCATTCTGCTCTGGGCGCTCATCAACGGCGCGATCGGACTTGTGCTGTTCTTTGCGACAACGCTTCTGGAAAATCTCTATACGTTTTTCCGTTCCAAGTCCGCGGGAGAAAAGGCCGTCTATGACTGGGAGAAGTTCAGACCCATCCGCATGGGCGGGAAAAATGCCCTCGGCGTTCTCGCCAATGTCCTCAAAATGCTCCTTCTGAGCGTCATCCTGTTCTGCGTCTTCTACTTCATGGTTCAGCTCAGTTACTGGATCTTCCATCAGGATTTCCGCTTCATGCTGATCTCGGCGTCGCCGCTGAACGCGCGTATGTTCGTGACCGCCCTGGAGTATATCCCCATCATCTTCGTGTTCTATATCTCCAATTCTATCCGCGTCAACTGCAGTATCGGCAAAGAGGGTTGGAGCGAATGGAAGGTGCTGATCGTCGGCGCTCTGGCGAACAGCCTCGGACTTGCGTTCATCCTGCTTATCAACTATGTCTGCTTCTTCACGACGGGTTCGCCGTTCTACGGCTATTACGGCAACGGCACCGAAGTCTGGCTGTATGTCAACATGGTCTTCGGCCTCGTGGTCATGATGTTCCTTCTCCCGATCTTCAACAGACTGTTCTATAAGATCACGGGAAATGTTTGGCTGGGCGCGATCGTCTGCTGTGCCATCTTCATCACCATGACGATCTCTGCATCGGTCTCCTATATCCCGATGTAACCTCACAAATTTAACAGACGTGAAAAAGCCCCCGATGCGTTATACGCATCGGGGGCTTTTTTGCATAAAGCGTTGCAGGAAAGAAGCCTTCCCGCGGGCGGAACTGCTCAGAGCACAGAGCAGAGACCATCGTACGATGCAGATGAAGCGTATGTCAGGGGAGAAGGAGAAGCGTTGCGGCAGGCCGCTCGTGCCGACTGCGTCGGGGCGAACCGCCGCGCGTCTTTTGTTTTGGGACTTGCTTTTTTTC
>CAJFMF010000100.1 GCA_904391375.1 Candidatus Gallimonas faecavium
GAACGTTCTCCTGGTTGATCGATTTGATGGTGAGGCCGAGCTTGTTGCAGATCGCCTCGGCCGCGTTCCAGGCGTAGGACGGAACGATCTCGGTCGGATGCGCAAGTTCTTTTTTGAACTCTTCCACCGTGAGATCGCATCCGTGCGCCTTGGCGAGCGCAAGGCCGTAATCTTCGACGTTATAGCTGTATGCGCCCTTGATCTTCTGAATGGACGCGCAGCCGCCCGCAACCATGGCCACCATGTTGATCCAGAAGATATCCTGCATGCCGCTGCCCGTCACCGTGCAGTTGTGTTCCTTTGCCAGGGCGTCCAGCTTGTTCGTGAAAGCCGCCGCCGTCGTCCAGGGATAGATTGCCTCTTCGCACGTCGTGATGACGTTGATCCCGCGCAGAACACATTTTTCCACCGCGTCGTAGATGTCGCTCACGAAGCTGAACAAGGTGACGATGGCGACGTCCGCATCGCATTCGTCGAGCACTTTTTCGGGATTGTCGGAGATCTTCACGCCCGTCTTGATGCCGAGTTCCGCAAAGTCGCCCACATCCATGCCGACGATCTTCGGATTGACGTCAATGGCCCCGACGATCTCCGCGCCCTTCTCATGCAGATAGCGCAGAATGTACTTGCTCATCTTGCCGCAGCCGTATTGTACCACTCGAATCTTCTTCATACTACACCCCTTGGCTTTTTTTCGGGTATTGCCCCGTTTCGCATTGATTATACCAGCTGCGCCCCGTTTCGTCAATGGGGTTTGCAAAAATCGCACAAACTCCGACGCGCATCCTTTTTTCTGCAATCTACGCAAGGAAATGAATCAGCATGAGTGCCGCAATCCCGACGACGACCGCCAGAACATAGCTGATGACGTCCTCTTTCCTGAGGCGGAACGAACGGCGATACAGGAAGTACAGCGCGGCGCCGACGACGGCGACGATCACGCACATGACGACATCTCCGCCCATAACCTTTCCGACCGCGGCAAAGAGCAGCGCGATGTACAGCGGGTTGAGCACGCGATAGCCGAACCACGAGGAGGAAATCTGTCCTGCATTCTCCGCCTTATCCCGATCGGCGCGCACAAAGAGTCCGACATAGGCCGCGATCCCCTCTGCTACACCGAGCGGAAGGACGATGGGAAGCGCCTGACAGGAGAGCGTGCTCAACACGTCCCGACAGGCGAGCGAATGGAAGGCTCCCGCCGTATAGGCAAGCGGACTGTAATCAAAGAACATGGGCGCATATTGCGCATAGCTGTAATAATGCAGATCTTCAGGCATGGCCGGATCGCCGCCGACATAGACTCTCGGGACAAAAAACATGACGATCAGCGGCAGCAGGCATGACCAGAGCGCCGCAAAGGCGATGCCGTCCAGGACGGTGTTGCCGCGCGTGAACAGGAAGGCAATGACGCCGAACAGCCCCACGCCGAGCGGAACGGAGACGACGAAATAGACAAGGTGCCACAAAAAGGCGAAGTGCGGCTCACGCATGGCGACGCAGGCGACGCCCAGCCAATAGGCAAGCGTGTACGGCACAAAGACGAGAAACAGACCGATCAAAACGCGCGCGAACATGAGGTTTACGCGTCCGACGGGGAGCGAATAGTACAGATCGGCGCTGTTCATCTTCATGCGATAGGAAAACTGCATGACGGGCACGACCGAACAGAGAATGCACAGGATGGCCGTAAAGGTGCCGATCCCCGCATTGCGCAGGTCGATGCTCTCGGGTTCGATGAAGTGATAGGAAAGATCGCTCGTCAAAACGGATACGACGGAGACGGCGACCGCCGCCACACAGAACACGACGAGCGCAAGCAGATTGCGGCGAATCTCAAAGAGAAGCATCTTTTTCATTTCAGGTACCCCCTGCTGCGTACTTCGCACAAAAACAGCTCTTCAAAATCGATGCGGATCTCCTCGACAAAGAGCGGCGCAAGCGGTTCGATCGCCTTGAGAATGGCCTCCCGATCGCCGACCGCGACAAACTTCGCCACCCGTCCCGTCGCCTCGAACGAGATACACTCGAAGGGAAAGTCCTCCCGCTTCGCCTCGCGCGGGAGCGCAACCTGAAATTTATGGAATCGGCTGATCGCCTCCTCCGGCGTTCCCGCGTCCGCGACCGTCCCGCCGTCCAACAGCGCAAACCCCGAACAGACGTCCTCCAGCTCCCGCAACGAATGACTGGAGATGAGCGTCGTACACTCCGCCTGCTCGTTCAGCTCGATGAGCCCGCGCTTGAGCTCCAGCCGCGCGAGCGGGTCAAGGCCGTCGAACGCCTCGTCCAGAAGCAAATAGCGCGGACGGCACGCAAGCGCCAGCGCGACAAACGCCTGCCGCTTCATGCCCTTGGAAAAATTGCGGATCGGCGTGCGCATCTGCAGACGGAAGAGCTCGGCGTACCGCTTGAAGACGTCCGCATCAAACGGATAAAACGTCTTGTACATCGCGACAAGTTTTTCCACCGTTGTTCCCGTCGTGAAATACGGGTCATCGGGGAGAAAGAACATCTCCCTCTTTCTCTTCTCGTTCCCGTGCACGCTTTCGCCGTCTACAAGGATCTCCCCCGCGTCCGGCCGCAACACGTCCGCCACAAGCCGCAAAAGCGTCGACTTCCCCGCGCCGTTAATCCCGATCAGTCCGAACAAACTCCCGCTCGGGATGGTCAGATCCACGCCCTCCAATACCTTTTTCGCCCCGTATGACTTACTCAGCCCCTTTAATTCAATCATGCGTCTCTCCTTCGCCGTAGACCTCTTCCGCCACGGCCGCCAGCTCTTCCTTTTTAAGGCCCGCATCCCGAAGCGCCTTCACGTGCCGCCGCGCCTCCTCCACGATCGCCGCCTCCGCCTTCTGCCCGCTCACAAATGCCCCCTTCTTGGGCAATGTGTAAATCAATCCGCGCTCCTCCAACCGCGCATACGCGCGCTCCACCGTGTTCGGATTGATCCCGAGCTGCAATGCAAGCGCCCGCACACTGGGCAGTTTCTCCCCCTCCTGCAGCACGCCGAGCCGAATATATCGCTCGTATTCCGCGGCGATCTCTTCAAAAATGTTTTGCTTTCCGCTCAGACGTACTTCCATGCCCCCTCCTTTTTTGTATTTTCTGTATCATCTGTATTATCTGTATTAAATATAACATACGATCGGCGCTTTGTCAAGGCTGTCCGAAAAAATAAAAAGCCTCCGCGGAAAAAGTTTTCCGACCCTGTTCGGAATCGGAAGACTATTCAACGCGAAGGCTCGGGAATTCACGAAAGCCTGTTTTTGTCGCCCCATTCGCAGAGG
>CAJFMF010000101.1 GCA_904391375.1 Candidatus Gallimonas faecavium
ATGAGCACCGCCTGCGGACGGAACACGTTGACGATATTCGCAACCCCCTCCGCAAGATAATGAAGGTACCGCTCCACGACTTCTTTCGCCGTTTCGTCGCCCTGCCGCATTCCGTCAAACGCCGTTCTGCCGTCCGCATTGTCCGCGTTTCCTCTGCAAAGTTCCCACATTTTGCTCTCCGGGTGAGCGACCATTGCGTCTCTCGTCTGCCGCACAAGCGCGCTTGCCGAGGCGTACGCCTCGAAACAGCCCCTTCTCCCGCAGGCACAGGGCTCGCCGTCCATGCAGATGACCTCATGCCCCAGCTCTGCGCCTGCACCCAGCTCGCCCGTGAACAGCTTCCCGCCGAAAATGATGCCGCTCCCAACGCCCGTGCCGAGCGTGATGAGAACGATACTCTTATACTCCTTTCCCGCGCCGCAGGCATACTCCCCGTACGCCGCCGCGTTCGCGTCGTTACAAAGCGTGACGGGAATGCCGAGCAGTTCGCCCAAGTCCTGCGCAAGCGGCTTGTTCTCCCAGCCGAGGTTCCCGCCCGTGACGACCATGCCGTGTTCGCCGTCGATGACGCCGGGGCAGCCGATGCCCACGCTTTCCGGCGCACCCATGTCCGCGACGAGCCGCTTGATTACTTCCGCGATCGCGGACACGGTTGCCCCGTAATCGCAGCCCGCGGGCGTGGGGATTTTGTCTTTTGTAAGAATGTTTCCGTTTTCATCGACTGCGCCATATTTTACGAACGTGCCGCCCAGATCGATGCCGATATGATAGCTCATAACTTTGCTGCCGCCTCACGATCGGCAATAAGAATACAGTCGGGGTGGAGCTGCAATACGGACGCAGGGACTGCTTCCGTCACTTCCCCTTTTACCATTTTACAGACGGCGTCCGCCTTGTTTGCTCCGCTCGCCAGGATGAGGATTTTCTTTGCCTGCATGATTTGTTTAATTCCCATCGTGAATGCCTTGCGCGGCACTTCGGAGATATCATCGAACAGCCGTGCGTTATCCTTCACCGTGCTCTCTGCAAGCGTGACAACATGCGTGCCGCTCGAAAAGGGCGTGCCCGGTTCGTTGAACGCGATGTGCCCGTTGCTACCCAATCCGAGAAGCTGCAAATCGCGCGGGAGCTGTTCAAGGAGTGCGTCGTAGCGGGCACACTCCTTTGCCTCGTCTGCCGCCATGCCGTTTTCGATGTTCGTGTTCTCGGGGTCGATGCCCAACCCGTCGAAGAGATTTTTGCGCATGAAATAGGCATAGCTTTGCGGATGCGTCTTTGCAAGCCCCTTATACTCGTCCAGATTGACCGTGCGGATATGCGCGTAGCTCGTGCCGTGCTTTTCATGATCTGCGATCATGTGCGCGTAAAGTCCGAGCGGCGTGGTTCCCGTGGCAAGTCCCAGCACGGCGTACGGGTTATCTTTCACGACTTCCAGCATCACTTTCGCCGCTTTTGCCGATAATTCCTCGTAATCTTTGGTGATGATAATTTTCATATATTGTTCCTTGAAAAATCAGATAGCCCATCTTTTATCCTTTATATTTGTTCCAAACAAAACTTCCCGCCGCGGACGGACAACAGCGCCTTCAGCCTGATGTCCTGCGAGGACGCTCCGACCAAAATTTCATAATAGCCGTCATCGACTTCCCATCCGTCCGTTGCCGTGGAATAATAGGAGAACGCCTCCTTCCCCAATATAAATTGGATCCGTACTCTTTCACCCGCCGCAATCGGATCTTTGGAAAACCCCTTCAATTCATATTGCGGCCGATAGACATAGGGCGAGACGGGCTTCACATAGACTTGACTGATCTCTTTTCCCTCTCTGTCCGATTTGTTTTTGATGAAAAAAGCGACCTTTACAACGTCGTCCTCGGCACTCAGCGCAATATCTTCGTATTCAAATTGCGAATAACTCAAACCGTGACCAAACGGAAACGCGACGGGGACGCCGTATGTGACATAGTACCGGTACCCGACATCCAGCCCTTCCCGATAGCGGGAAACACATGCATTTTTGTGTTTTGCATGGAAAAACGCGGAACGGGACGGAAAAGACTCGGAGAGCTTTCCGCTCGGGTTCACCGTCCCCATCAGGATGTCCGCCAATGCCTCCCCCATGCCCTCTCCGCCGAATCCCGCATAGACGATCGCCTTCACCTCGTCTTTCCAGGCGCTCATATCGATGGCACCGCCGGCAAAGATGATGACGATCGTATTCGGGTTCCGTGCGGCGGATTGCAAGATCACCTCCTCCTGCACCTTGGGCAGACGCAGTGTTTCGCGGTCAAGCCCCTCCCGTTCATATTTATGACCAGTTCCCACGCACACGATATTGAAATCGGACGCCGCCGCAAAAGAGAATGCCTCGCCTGCTCCAGTGCCCCAGGAAATCATGCCGTCCTCGCAGAACAATGCCCGATAGCGTACCGTCAGCCCGTATCTGTCCCGCAGGCATTGCGGAAGATCGAAGGGGGCTCCCTCCCACGACACCTCGGAAGAACCGCCGCCCGAGATGAGCCTCGTATCTTCCTGCGGGGCGGCATATTTTCCGCATACCGCCACAGAAGCCCGCCGCGGCAGCGGCAGGGTCCCCTCGTTTTTCAAAAGGACAATGCCCTCTTGGGCGATCTCTTCCGCGGCCTTGTGCCTTTCCGCAGCGGTATATTTGCCTTTTTTGTTTCTCCGCATCGTCTTGCAGCGGGCAATGAGGTCATAGACACGTCTTGCGCAGACATCCACTTCAGCATCCGCGATCTTCCCCTCATGATAATCCCTGACAAGGCCGTCATAGTTGGATTGGCGGAATGGCATTTCAAGATCGAGCCCCGCTTTTGCCGCCCTCGTTCTGTTCCGCACGGCAGACCAGTCCGAGACGATCGCTCCGTCAAAGCCGAACTCTTCCCGCAAAATACGGAATCCCTTTTTATTTTCGCTCGCATAGACGCCGTTGACACGGTTATAGGCACACATGACAGAGACAGGCTTCGCGCGACACGCCATCTCAAAGGGCTTTAAGTAAATTTCCCGCAGCGTCCTCTCGTCCACGTCGGATGACGCCTCATAGCGGTTTGTTTCCGCATTGTTGCAGCAGTAATGTTTCAGGCAGACACCGACGCCCTCCTCCTGGACACCCTCAATATATTCATACGCGAGCGTACCCGTCAGAAAGGGATCCTCGGAAAAATATTCAAAATTCCTGCCGCACAGAGGGTCGCGCTTGATATTGACGCCGGGCGCCAGAACGATGTCGACGTCTGCGTCAAGGCAGTC
>CAJFMF010000102.1 GCA_904391375.1 Candidatus Gallimonas faecavium
CGCGCGAGGGCGAGGGCCAGATCTACGAGTTCGAGGGCCTTCGCATCGACATGGCGGGGCGCAACGTCACGGTGGACGGCGAAAAGGCGGAACTCACGCCGAAGGAGTATGAACTTCTCTTTTACTTTGTGCAGAATAACGGCGTTGCACTCACGCGCGAGCGCCTTCTGAACAAAGTCTGGGGATATGATTTTTACGGAGACGACCGAACCGTGGACACGCACGTCAAGATGCTGCGCGGCAATCTGAAGGAATACCGCAAGTTCATCGTGACCCTGCGCGGACTCGGCTATAAATTCGAGGCGTGACTCGTACAAAGCCTTTGCGGCCGCAAACGGGCGGAAGGTCTGCAGGCGGCTTGTTCTGCGGGCGGCTGCTTGCGGCGCGAAAGGGCGGCTGCTTTGCGGCGTTTTCGGCGTTTTCGGCGGAAGGCGTGCGCGGGGTGGAATTTGACGGGCAGAAGAACCATTTGAGAGGATAGACGGCAGTATGGCGGAACGCGCAAAAACAGCAACACGGGAGAAGGCGGGCAAGAGCCTGAGCCTTATTTTGTGGTTTGCCTTCTCGATCTTTGCGCTTCTCATCGTTGTCGTGTTCGTACTCGTGCAGAACGCGCTCGTCGTGCAGCAGTACCGCGACAGCACGCGCTCCATGCTGCAGGATGCCAACGAGCGCATGACGGCGGAGATCGCGGCCTCGCAGAACTCCTCGCGGCTGGAGCGGGAGCTCATCAACATAGCCAATGATTACGGGATCACGGTCGCGCTCTTTTATGAGGACGGCGAGAGCGTCTACGATCTCACCGAACAGACCGATTACAGCACGCTTGCGGCGTCTTTGCGCGAACAGCGCGACGCGGGGAAAATGAGCACTTTTCTCATTTCCGAGCAGGAGGGGATCATCGCCCTTGCGAGTGCGACGGCGGTGGGCGGACAGCCTGCGTTTCTGTATCTCTCCGCGTCCATGCGTTCGCACCTCGATCTTGAGACGGGACTCAGGTGGATGTCCGTGATCACGGCGCTCGTTGCGGTCGTGCTCGCCTTTGTGGTGAGCGGCTTTGTGGCGGCGTCCATCACAAAGCCCGTGACCGAGATCACGGTGCGGGCGCAGGAGCTGGCCCGCGGCAACTATGATCTGCGGTTCCGAAAGGACTATTTCTGTGCGGAACTGCGCGAGCTGTCCGATGCGCTCGAGCGCGCCCGTTCGGAGATCGCGAAGGCGGACACCATGCAAAAGGAACTCATTGCGAACGTCTCGCACGACTTCAAGACGCCGCTCACCATGATCAAGGCGTATGCCTCCATGATCCGCGAGATCTCGGGGGACAACAAGCAGAAGCGGGATGCCCATGCAAAGGTCATCATCGACGAATGCGACCGTCTGACCATGCTCGTGAGCGATCTGCTCGATCTCTCCAAACTGCGAGCGGGCGTGAACGGAGAGGAAAAGCGTGCGGTATTCAATCTCTCCGAAGAGGTGTGCGGCGTTACCGAGCGCTTCTCCTATCTGACGGAGACGGAGGGGTACACGATCGAGACGGACGTCGAAGAGGGGCTGTACACCGAGGCGAACAAGGAGCGCATCGCGCAGGTCTTTTACAATCTGATCGGCAATGCGATCAACTATACGGGCGAGGACAAGCGCGTGCGCGTCAAGCTCTACCGCAAGGGCAACAACGCACGGTTTGAGGTCATCGACACGGGGAAGGGCATTCCGGCGGACGAAGTGGACACCATCTGGGACCGCTATTATCGTTCGGGGGCGTCGCACAAGCGGCCCGTGAGCGGTACGGGGCTTGGCCTTTCCATCGTAAAGAATATTCTGTTGCAGCACGACTGTCCCTTCGGAGTCATCTCCGAGCAGGGGAAGGGGAGCTGCTTCTGGGCGGAGTTCCCGCTTGCGGCGGAGGAAGCGCCGGACGGGGACGACGATATGCGCCGCGGATCCCGCGGAAAGGAGGTTGTATGAAAAAGAGGCTCGGAGCGGTGCTCCTTGCGCTCCCCATGACCGCAGGCGGATTTGCGCTGTACGGAGGGGTGCGCACGAATGCATCCGCAAGCGCTGCGCCCGCCTATTGGTCGGGTTCGGACGGCTCGGGCGTCATCGCCGTGTACGACGGCGGGGACTGTCCGATCCAGGTAATAAGTGAGACGCTCACGTTCCGCATTCCCGATCTTCCTCTGATACGGATGGAAAACTACCGTTCGGGCGTGACGGCGGAATATGCGCTCTACAACCCGACGCAGCAGGATGTCTCGCTGACGCTCTTTTTTCCCGTCGGATTTCGTCCCGACTATTCGGACGTCTATGAAGAGAACGGCGTTTCGCTTCCGGGCGCGGAGGCGTACTCCGTCACGACGGAGGCAGACGGCGAGGAAACGTCGATCGAGCTCTCCTTCCGTCACACCTATTACAGCGGAAGGGCGGGCCAGTTCGAGATCACCGAACAGCTTCCTTCCGACCGCTATGCCGAGGACGGCTTTTACGGCCGCGACCTGCGCGTGACGCGCTATTCCTATACCGTGACGGCGCCGTCGGACGGAAATTACTATACATTTTGCTTTATCTACGACTGCAATCCGCGCAAGACGCAGGTCATCTGCGAGAGCGGCGTGACGGGGACCGCGAACGGCATGGGCGTGGCGTATGCGTATCTCTCCGCAGGCGAGACGCGCGAAGTGACGTTCTACGCCGTGGGCGAGCAGCTCACTTCCGCCGATATCCGCACCAAACTCAGCGTCGGAAGGGGAAGCTCGTCGGGGGAGGCAAGCGGCGGGTCGATCTCCATTCTGACGGAGACGCGCCAGACGTTTGCCGAGTTCGTGGAGGACTTCCGCCCGAGCGAGCAGACGGAATACGGCGGCGTGAGCGAACTCGACTGGTACAACGCCGTCGTCGCCATGCTCCTGAGCGGCGAGAGCGGGATGCTCTTCCTCTCCGACGATCTGCCGCTTCTCGACTATCTCCTCCTCTGGGGCGAGTACTCCATCACCATTCCCGCGGGAAGCACCGTCGTCAGCCGCGTTTCGGCACCGCTCTTTCCGGGCATCGAGGGCGGCAATTATACCTACGACTATCTGCTCTCTCCGGCGTGGTATTGGGGCGGATTCGGCAGTCTCACCATTCGCATCGAGACCCCGTATTACCTCTCGGGTAGCTCGCTTCCCTTTTCGCAGAAGGGGGATGCGCTCGTCTAT
>CAJFMF010000103.1 GCA_904391375.1 Candidatus Gallimonas faecavium
CCTCTGCCTTTGCACTCACGCCGAACGCCCCGCCCAGCACGAGAAGCACGGAAAGGAGCGCCGCCATAACGGCGACCATCCATTTGTTCTTGGTTCTCACTCACTTATCCTCCTTACTTTTTTCCGACGGGCAAAGCGCCCGTTCAAGCCAGTTTGACACGGCACAGCTTGCCGTCTTTCAGCGCATAGCCGCCGTCCGCTCCTTCCGCAGCGCCTGCCGATACCCACGTTCCGCCTTCAAATGCGCCGTATTCTGCCTCGGAAAAGCCCGTTCCGCCGAGAACGACGTTCGTCTCTTCCGTCGCAAACAGATAGACGTATCCCTCGTACGCGATCGCAAATCCGACGGCTCCAGCAGCCGTCGTAAACGTGACGCTGACCCCGCCGACCGTTGCCGTGTGTTCGTATGCCGTCTCGGGATAGGACGCTTCGGTATTGAATACGGCGAAATTCTCCCTGTCCGCCAGCATGACGGCATTTCCCGCCGCCGCAAGCGCCTTGAGCGTCCTGCGAACCGCCTCGGTGTGCTCCCGATCGGTAAGATCGACATTCAGCACACCGTGATCGATCGTCGTCGGGTCGGACGTGTTGTCGATGAAGTACTGCGGCGTGCTCAGATCATAGATCATATATCCCGCCCCGTTCGCGGCCGCGGTCAGCAAAAGACCCGGCGTATTGGTATAGGAACCCTTGTTCTCCGCAATGTGGTTGAAGTTCCCCGGAAGCCCTTCCCGGAAATTTTCCAGCGCACTGCGCAGCGATCCGATGCTCTGCATATACGGGTCGTTCCCCACCGCGTCGATCCCCTCGAGTTCATAGATCCGTCTGACAAAGTCGGAGACCTCCGAGAGCGTCGTCAGATTGGTGCGCGTATAGACATTGTACTTGGCCGCCTTGAACGCCTTCCCAGCATTGTCGAGCGTCGTGCAGACCGCATCCCACGCCTGTTGTTCGGTGATTCGCTGTCCGTTCAGCGATACGCTGTACTGCGAGAGCCGCCAGCGCGGGAAGCCGTCCGGCTCGTTGTACACCTGAATCCCGATCAGCGGGTGCTTTTGCCCGTTGACCTGATCGTAGTTGTAAACATAATCCATCAGGGCGTTGATCATCTTCGTCTCGCGCTCCATGAGCGCCTCGGAAGGCTGTAAGTACCCCTGATAGCCGTAGTATCCCCAGAACGTGTTCTTGTTGGAGGATTCGTACTTCGGGTACGTCGCTTCATCCTCCCAGATATAGGCGGGAACCTGGTAGCTGTTGCTGTCCCCGCACATGTTGATCGAATACCAGCAGAACTCCACCTTGATGTCGTACTTATTGGCGTAGCCTAGCACCGCCGCCACGATGCGGAAATCGTAGTCGTCCTTCTGCGGCTCCAGATCGTTCCAGTCGAGCGGAACTGCGATGACCGTAGCGCCGAGTTCCGCCGCCGCCCGCACATAGGGCTCGAAGTCCTCAACGGGCCGCTTCTCACAGTTCATATACGCGTCCAGCCGCGCCTCTACCCCGAAATACGCAATCGGCTGTCCGTCTACCTCCAAATAGGTGTTTCCGTTTTCCGCCGTTCGGATCACCGAGACGATGACCTTGTCCGAAGGCTCATCGACGGACGGCCCGCCCCCGCCCGCGCACGCCGAACAGGACAGTCCGACCATCAGGGAAAGCGCCACTGCAATGGGTTTTTTCATGTTTTACTCCTTAAAATGCAATTTTTACTCTTTCAGTCCGGAGGAGACAATCCCGCGGACAAAGGCGTTCTGCGCCAGGAACAGGACAAGCACCATCGGCAGAGAGAACATCACGCAGCCGGCCATGACCTTGTTCCACTCCATGACGCCGCTCGAATCCTGAAAATTATACAGGCTGAGAGACAGCGTATGCAGATCGGAATCGAGCAGATAGATGCTCGGGCCGACATAGTCGCTCCATACGCTCGTGAACTGAAATACGACGAGCGTCGCAAGCACGGGCAGCATATTGGGCAGGAGAATGCGCCAGAGAATCCCGAACGACCCGCAGCCGTCAATGGTCGCCGCCTCGTCAAGCCCCTTGGGAATCCCGAGCATGAACTGACGCAGCATAAAGATATTGAACGCACTCCCCCCGATCGCGGGAACGATGAGCGGAAGGCGCGTACCGATCCACCCGATGTAGCGATAGATCGCAAAGCTCGGGATCATCGTGATGACCCACGGCAGCATCATGGTGGAGAGCAACAGCCCGAACAGCTTTCGTTTCAGACGCGCCTCAAAGCGGGCAAACCCGTACGCAACGAGGATGGAGCCGACAAGATTGAGCGTCATGACGGATACCACCAGAAGCAGCGTATTTCCGAACGCCCGCGGGAAGTTCATCGTCCGGAAGGCCTCTACATAATTGCTGAACCGAAAGACCTCGGGAATGAGCTTGGGCGGCCACTGGAAAATATCTGCCGACGTCGGCTGAAACGAACAAAGGAGCATATAGACGAACGGAAGGCAGAACAACACGGCGATGATCAGCGCGACGACAAAACATACCGCTCTGCCGACCGACTGCCGCACGCGCATCCCGCGCAATCTGTCATACACGCGATTACATGCCTGCATAGTACACCGTCCTCTTGCTCACTGCAAAGAAAATGCCGGTAAAGACGAGCGTCAGGGCAAAGATGAACCAACCCTGCGCGGAGGCATATCCGATCCCGTACGCATCGAGCGCGAAGGCATTGTCGACGACAAGCATGGCCATCGTAACGGTCGCCGACATCGAGCCCGTGAGCAATTCAACCTCTGCATAGACCTGAAACGCACCGATCATGCCCGTGATCAGGACAAAGAACAGCGTAGAACTGAGCATGGGCAGCACGATCTTATAAAACCTCGTGAACGGCCCTGCGCTGTCCAGCGTAGCCGCTTCGAGCAGATCCTGCGGCACTCCCTGCAACCCTGCCAGCAAGATCAGCATGGACGGGCCGACGCCGCTCCAGATGTTGATCGCCACCACCGTCCCGAGCGCCATGCTCGGGGACAGGAAATCGGCGTCTCATGGCAACTCCTGTTTTGCATGTCGCCAGCAAATTCCCTTCTGTCATATCCCAAAATTGCGGCACATTGTTATCGTCAAACCCTACAACGGCATGCAAGGCGGAATTTTCTGCAACC
>CAJFMF010000104.1 GCA_904391375.1 Candidatus Gallimonas faecavium
CGGACGTCCTTGCCGCGCTCGACGCGGGAAAGCCCTACGTCATCCGCCTGAAGTCGATGGGGGATCCCTCCCGCAAATTCACCTTCCATGACGAAATCAAGGGCGACGTCACCGTCACCGAAAACGATCAGGACGTTGTCATTCTCAAGTCGGACGGCATTCCGACCTATCACTTCGCCCACGCCGTGGACGATCACCTCATGCGCACGACGCTCGTCATCCGCGGCGAGGAATGGCTGGCATCGCTGCCCATTCACCTCGAGCTCTTCGACGTGCTCGGCTTCCGCCGTCCCAAGTACGGGCATAACTGTTCGCTCATGAAGATGGACGGAGAATCCAAGCGCAAGCTCTCCAAGCGCAAGGATCCCGAACTGTCGCTCTCCTATTACCGTCAGGAGGGCTATCATCCCTTTGCGGTCAAAGTGTATATGCTCACGCTGCTCAATTCCGATTTCGAGGAATGGCACATGAAGTTCCCCGACAAGCCGTTGGAGGAATTTCCCTTCCGCATCGGGAAGATGGGCAAGAGCGGAGCGCTCTTCGATCTCGATAAACTCAACGACATTTCGCGCACGGAACTCTCCCGTCTTTCGGCGGAGGAGATGTTCGACTTCCTTCAGAGCTGGGCGCAGGTGTACGGCACGGAGGAGCAGAAGACCTGGTTCGCGGACAAGGAATATCTTTGCCGGGTGCTCACGCTCTGCATGGGCATCGGCGGAAAGAAGCGCCGCAAGGATTTTGTCACGGCAAAGCAGGCGATGGGCGAGATCGGCTACTTCTTCGCCTCGCCCGCAGTGTCCGACACTTACCGCGTGGACGACGCGACCCGCAATGCCGTACTGGACGGCTTCCTGGCGACGTATTCGTATGAAAACGACGCGCAGGTATGGTTTTCAAAGGTCAAAGAGCTCGCCGCATCGCTCGGATTTGCGGCAGAGATGCGCGATTACAAGGCAAATCCCGCGGCGTACAAGGGGAGTGTCTCCGACGTTGCGGAGGTGCTGCGGATCGCCGTGACGGGGCGGGCCAACTCGCCCGATCTGTGGACGATCATGCAGCTTTTAGGCGAAGAGCGCACGCGGGCGCGCATTGCGGCCGCACGCGCATGACGCACGAACGAGGAAAAGGGAGGGGCGTATGAGCAGAGCGGATGCGATCTTCATCGCAAACTGCAAGGACATTCTCGAAAACGGCGTGTGGGACACCAACGCCGAAGTCCGTCCGCACTGGGAGGACGGAACGCCTGCGCACACGGTCAAAAAATTCGGGATCGTCAACCGATACGATCTGCGGGAGGAGTTTCCCATTCAGACCATCCGCCGCTGTGCGTTCAAGTCGTGCGTGGACGAGATCCTCTGGATCTAACGTCCATGACCTGCACTCGCACATCTGGGACAGCTGGGCGGACGAGACGGGCTCCATCGGCAAGGCATACGGCTATCAGCTGGGCAAGAAATCTATCTATAAAGAGGGTGAGTTCGATCAGGTCGACCGCGTGCTCTACGACCTCAAACACAATCCGACCTCCCGCCGCATTCTCACCAACCTGTATAATTTTGACGATCTGCACGAGATGCACCTCTATCCCTGTGCCTATTCGATGACGTTCAACGTCTCCGGAGACACGCTCAACGGCATTCTCAACCAGCGCTCCAACGACATGCTGACGGCAAACGGCTGGAACGTGGTACAGTATGCCGTGCTTCTCATCATGTTTGCACAGGTGAGCGGGCTCAAGGCGGGCGAGCTGGTGCATGTCATTGCGGACGCCCACCTCTACGATCGGCACATTCCCATCGTGAAAGAGGTGATCGCGAACGAGCCGAAGCCCGCGCCCAAGCTCGTGGTGGATCCGGACATCAGGAATTTCTACGACTTCACGGTGGACAGTTTCCGTCTGGAAAATTACGAATACACGCCGCTTGCGGCGAAGATCCCGGTGGCGATATGAGAGCGATTTTTCATGCAGACCGCGCGTGGGGCATCGGACGGGGGAACGATCTCATGTTCCGTCTGCCCCGCGACATGAAGTTTTTCCGCGAAACGACAAAGGGCAAAGTGGTGGTGATGGGGCTGAACACCCTGCGCTCCTTCCCCGAGGGGAAGCCGCTCAAAAACCGCACCAACATCGTGCTCTGTCCCGAGGACGCGGGGGAGGGCGTCATCTCCGTTCATTCGCTGGACGAACTGCTTCGCGAGGTGAAGAAATACCCTGCGGAGGACGTGTTCGTCATCGGCGGAGCGAGCGTTTACAGACTGCTCATTCCCTATTGCACGGAGGTGCTCGTCACGCGCGTGGACGCGGTCGGAGGTGCGGATACGTTCGTTCCCGATCTCGACGCGGACGCGAATTTTGCGCTTGTCGGGGAGAGCGAACCCGTGGAGGACAACGGGTATATGATCCGTTTCTGTACCTACAAAAATCTTGCGCCAAAGGCGTTCTGATTGCCCTGCGGGGCAATTTTTTTTCGCCGAAGCGGGCGTTTTTTCTTGCGTATTGCGCCGAAAAGTATTAAAATATCAAGTCGGACGAACATTTTACAGAGGTATCTATGGTCAGAGAAGATTTACGGAATATTGCGATCATTGCACACGTCGACCACGGCAAGACGACGCTGGTCGACCAGATGCTCAAACAGGCAGGCACGTTCCGCGAAAATCAGGTTGTGGAAGAGCGTGTCATGGACTCGGGCGCGCTGGAACGGGAGCGCGGCATCACCATCCTTGCCAAGAACACATCCGTTCACTACAAGGGCGTCAAGATCAACATCATCGACACGCCCGGTCACGCCGACTTTTCGGGTGAAGTGGAGCGCGTGCTCAAGATGGTCTCCGGCGTGCTCATTCTCGTGGACGCCGCCGAAGGCCCCATGCCGCAGACGCGCTTCGTCACGCAGAAGGCGCTCGAAATGGGCTTGAAGCTCATCATTGTCGTCAATAAGATCGACCGTCCCGATGCGCGCATCAAAGAGGTCGTCGACGAAGTGCTGGAGCTCCTGATGGATCTGAATGCGTCGGATGAACAGCTTGAAAGTCCCTTCGTGTTCTGCTCGGGCAGAGACGGAACGGCGTCGCTTGACGAGAACGAGCGCGGCACCGATCTTACGCCCTTGTTCGACATGATTCTGTCGCATTTCCCACCCCTCGATATGGACGACAAGGGGCCGCTTCAGATTCTTGTCTCCTCCATCGATTACAACGACTACGTCGGCAGAATCGGCATCGGCCGAATCGAGCGCGGTGTGGCGCGGCAGGGCGCGGACGTCACGGTCTGCAACCACAACCATCCCGAAGTCAATCTGCGCGGGAAGATCGTCAATCTGTACGAGATCGAAGGGCTCAACCGCGTTCCCTGCGAGAGCGCATCGGCGGGCGACATTGTCTGCTTCTCCGGACTGGAAAAAATCAACATCGGCGATACCGTCTGTGCCTCCGACTGTGTGGAGCCCGTCGCCTTTGTCAAGATCTCCGATCCCACGGTCGAGATGATCTTCTCCGTCAACGATTCTCCGTTTGCGGGCAAGGAAGGCAAGTTTGTCACGACCCGCCATCTGCGCGAGCGGCTTTATCGCGAGCTCTTGCGCGACGTCTCCCTGCGCGTGGAGGATACCGATTCGACGGACGCCTTCCGCGTGAGCGGCAGAGGGGAAATGCACCTCTCCATTCTCATCGAGACGATGCGCCGCGAGGGATATGAGTTCCAGGTCAGTTCGCCCAAGGTGCTCTATAAGGAGATCGACGGGGTCAAGTACGAACCCATTGAACGCCTCATCGTCGACGTCCCCGGAGACAGCACGGGACCGGTTTTCCAGAGCATGGGCGAGCGGAAGGGCGAGCTTGTGCATATGCACGCCATGGGCTCGCGGATGCGTCTGGAGTTCCTCGTTCCCGCACGCGGCCTGTTCGGCTATAAGAGCGAATTCCTCACCGATACCAAGGGCGAGGGCGTCATGAGCTCGGTGTTCTTCGAGTATCAGCCCTACAAAGGGGAGATCAACCGCCGTTCGACGGGCTCTCTCGTTGCGTTTGAGACGGGCGAGGCGGTCACCTACGGTCTGTTCAACGCACAGGGCCGCGGGACGCTCTTCATTGATCCGGGTACGCCCGTCTACGAGGGGATGGTCGTCGGGTACTCGCCCAAGGACGAGGACATCAACGTCAATGTCTGCAAGACGAAGCACCTCACCAACACGCGTTCTTCCTCGTCGGACGACGCGCTTCGCCTGATTCCGCCCAAGCATCTGAGCCTGGAAGAGGCGCTCGAATTTATCGGCGACGACGAGCTTCTGGAGGTCACCCCGCTCAACATTCGCATCCGCAAGCGGATCCTTGACAGCGAACTTCGTGCAAAAGCGCGCGCGAAAGCGAAACAGCAGTGACTTTACAGAGTACTATGTGTGACATAATAGTATGAAAAAGAAAAAATCCTGCCATTCCGGCGGGATTTTTTCGCATAGACAG
>CAJFMF010000105.1 GCA_904391375.1 Candidatus Gallimonas faecavium
GAACGGGGCGGGCGCGGCGCGTCCCAAAAGACAAACGGCTGCCGCCCGACGCAAATGCGTCGGGCGGCAGCCGTATTCTTGTGCATATCACGCAAAAAATCGCCCCGTATGCCGCTGCGGGCATCTTCTTTGCGAGGCAGCGTTCAGAAGCAGAGGTCCTCGTCGTCGGTGCGGCAGATGCAGTAGCAGGGAAGGTTCATCCGCTTGAAATCGAGGGGCTGAATCTCGGCAAAGGTGCCGTTTTCGAGTTCCTCGCGCACCATGCCGCGCGGCAGGAAGGCATATCCCAGCCCTGCCGCGAGGAAGTCCTTCACCTTGGTGGAGTTGTCCACTTCAAAGGGGAAGAGCTGACCTGCGGGGAAGAGTTCGCGCAGGTAGGAGCCGATCTCCTGCAGTGAAAAGTTGCACATCGCGCAGGGGATCTCGAAGAGCTGTTCGCGGCGGATGCCGTTCGGGAAGGCGTTGCGGTCGGCACGGGCGAGAAAGACGAGGTCGTCCTCGTTGAACAGTTTACAGGAATACCCCGAACGCCGCATATCCTGATAGACATAGACGACGTCCAGAAGGCCGTCCCAGAGCATCTCCAGAAGGCCCGAGGAGTGGCCGATGGTCACGCGGTAATACTTCCCCTTTTCGACGCCCGCGAGGATGTGCTGTTTGAGCGCGCCCTCATAGACGGCGTTGACCGCTCCGATGCGAACCTGCCGCTTTCCGCCCTTGATGGCGGCGATACAGGCATCCTCCATCTCCACGATGCGGCGGGCGTATTCGCAGAATGCCTTCCCCTGTTCGGTCAGGGCGACGTTTCGCGTATCGCGCCGCAGAAGTTTGGCGGAAAGTTCCTTCTCCAGCTCCGCAATCCGATTGGTCACGGTGGACTGGGCGATGAACAACTGCTCCGCAACCCGCGTAAAATTTTTCAGTTTGGAAACCAATAAAAAGGTACGAAGGCCGTCCGTATTCACAATTCGATTTTTCGATTACTCCTATGTAATAATTCGTTTTTCAAATGATTGACGAAAGTATATCACATATGATATACTTTGTCAAGAGAACTTTGTCAAGTTATATGCGAAAAAGGAGCGGAAAAATATGGGTATGACGATGACGCAGAAGATTCTCGCGGCGCACGCGGATCTTCCCTCCGTCACCGCGGGACAACTCATCGAGGTGGACCTCGATCTTGCCCTTGCAAACGACATTACAGCGCCCGTCGCCATTCGGGAAATGGAGAAGGCGGGCGGACATGTCAAAGATCGGGAAAAGATCGCCCTCGTCATGGATCATTTCACGCCGAACAAGGACATCAAGGCGGCGTGTCAGGTGAAATGCACGCGGGAATTTGCTCTGCGCGAGAACATCGCGCATTTTTTTGACGTGGGGACTATGGGCATCGAGCACGCGCTTCTGCCCGAACAGGGGCTGGTCGGCGCGGGCGACTGCGTGATCGGCGCGGACAGCCATACCTGCACCTACGGCGCACTCGGCGCCTTTTCGACGGGTGTCGGCTCCACCGACCTCGCCGCCGCCATGATGACGAGCCGCTGCTGGTTCCGCGTGCCCGCGGCGCTGCGCTTTGTGCTCAAAGGGGCTCTTCCCCCCTTCGTCACGGGAAAGGATCTCATCCTGCACATCATCGGACTGATCGGCGTGGACGGCGCCCTCTACAAGAGCATGGAATTCAGCGGCGAAGGCGTTGCCGCCCTCTCGATGGACGACCGCTTCACCGTCTGCAACATGGCGATCGAGGCGGGGGCCAAAAACGGCATCTTCCCCGTGGACGAAAGCACGCTTGCCTATCTTGCGGGGCGGTTCCGTCGGCCCGTGCGCGTGTACGAAGCGGACGCGGACGCTCCCTACGACGCGACCTATACGATCGACCTTTCGCAACTCAAACCTACGGTTTCCTTCCCGAGTTTACCCGAAAACACGCATACGTCCTGGGGAAACATTGCCATCGACCAGGTCGTCATCGGCTCCTGCACGAACGGCAGGATCTCCGATCTGCGACAGGCGGCCGAGGTGCTTGCGGGCAGGAAGGTCGCAAAAAACGTACGCTGCATCGTCATTCCCGCCACGCAGGAGATCTATCTGCAGGCGATGAAGGAAGGCCTGCTCGAGGCCTTCATCCGCGCGGGGGCGGTCGTCTCCACCCCCACCTGCGGGCCCTGCCTCGGCGGATATATGGGAATCCTCGCCGACCATGAGAAATGCGTGTCCACCACCAACCGCAACTTTGTGGGGCGCATGGGACACGTCACGAGCGAGGTATATCTCGCCTCGCCCTATACGGCGGCGGCGAGCGCCGTCCTCGGGCGGCTGGCAACGGCACAGGAGGTTTTGCAATGATCCGCGGAAAGGTGCATAAATACGGCAGCGACGTCGACACCGACGTCATCATTCCCGCCCGCTATCTCAACACGTCGTCCGAAGAGGAACTCGCCGCGCACTGCATGGAGGACCTCGACCCCGCCTTCGTGAAAAACGTCCGCGCGGGCGATATCCTCGTCGCGGAGGACAACTTCGGATGCGGCTCCTCGCGCGAGCACGCCCCCATCGCCATCAAGGCGAGCGGCATCGCCCTGGTCATCGCCAACACCTTCGCGCGCATTTTCTACCGGAACGCCATCAACATCGGCCTGCCCATTCTCGAATGCCCCGCGGCCGTCAAGGGCATCCGTGCGGGCGACATCGTCTCCTGCGATCTTGCGAACGGCATCATCCGCAACGAGACGACGGGCGCGTCCTATCGGGCGCAGCCCTTTCCCCCCTTCATTCAGAAGATCATCGATGCGGGCGGGCTCCTGAAATCGCTGGAGGAACGGTCATGAACAAACACATCGCCGTTCTCGCGGGCGACGGCATCGGTCCCGAGATCACCGACGGCGCCGTGAACGTCCTGGAACAGGTCGCGCGGCGCTTCGGGCATACGTTCACCTTCGAGCCGCTCCTCATGGGCGGCTGTGCCATCGACGCCTGCGGCGAACCGCTGCCCGCGCATACCGTCGCGCGCTGTCTCGCCTCCGACTCCGTCCTCCTCGGCGCCGTGGGCGGGCCGAAGTGGGACGCCCTCCCCGGGGACAAGCGCCCCGAAAAGGGTCTGCT
>CAJFMF010000106.1:0-2894 GCA_904391375.1 Candidatus Gallimonas faecavium
ATTGTCGTCTTTTGGCGGGACATCCTCGCGCTCTTCCGCAAGCCCTTTAAGACGCTTCTCATGCTCATCGTTGCGACCATCCCGGCAGGGGTCGTCGGTCTGCTCTTCAAAGACCGCATCGAGGCCCTGTTCGACGGGCCGCAGGGCATGCTCTGGCTTGCCGTTTGCTTTGCGCTGACGGGCCTGCTCCTGCTCGTCGCCGAACTGGTCGCCAAGCGCCAGAAGGAACAGCGCCCCCTCGGCTGGGGCAATTCCGTATCGATGGGGCTCATGCAGGCGGTCGCGCTCTTCCCCGGAATTTCGCGCAGCGGTTCCACCATTGTGGCGGGCACGCTCACGGGCGCAAGACGGGAGGACGTCGCACGTTTCTCCTTCCTCATGAGCATTCCCGTCATTCTCGGCAGTTTTGCCGTCGAAGTGTACGACGTCGCCAAGACCCCCGCGGCCATCACTCAGATCGGCGCAAACGGATTTGTCGGCATTGCGATCGGGATCGTGCTCTCCGTCGTCTTCGGATTTCTCGCCATCAAGCTCATGCTCCGCGTCATCCGAAAGGCCAATTATATCTGGTTCAGCGTCTACCTCGTCTGTATCTCGTTGACCTGTTTCTGGCTGGACGCTCTCGCCATTTTCTGACACCGAGATTTTTTCCCGCCGCAGCGCATAGTTTTCTTCGGACTCCGCATCATAGGAGTATCGGAGGTGAATTATGAGACTGAATTGCGGCGATACCTGCCCTAAGACGGGCTCCTACAAGGTCGTGGATGCTCAGGGCAACGTCATCAACACCGTCTATGTGGGCGAAGGCGAGACGATGCCTCCCACGCAGCGTTCCGACTGCTACTACGAGTCGAACGACTGAGCCAAGGACAAAAACGCAAGAAAATGGAAAAACGGAACGCATTTGCGTTCCGTTTTTCTCATGAATGCGCGTTGTTCTGCATAGGATAGCCTGTGAAATATCGTTCCCGTCGCAACCGTATCGTGCGCCGCGTCGTCTTTCTCCTCGGGGCAGCGCTCATTCTTGTCTTTCTCATCGTGCTGTATTGCAGGGTGACGGACATCATGCTCTCCGTCACGGAGGAGACCATGCGCGCCCGCACGGCGACGGCCGTCAACGAGGCCGTCTACGAGACGCTCGCCGACAGCATCCGCTATGAGGATCTTGTCACCGTGGAGCGCGGCACACAGGGGGAGATCCGCGCCATTTTCGCCAACGCCTATGAGATCAACCGCATCGCGCGCGATACGGCATACCTTGCGCAGAAGAAATTGCAGACAATGGGCGAAGAGGGGATCGCAATCCCGTTGGGCGCTTTTTCGGGCATCGAGGCGCTGGCGGGCTTCGGCCCGTCCGTGCGGATCCGACTCATTCCCGTTGCCGTCGTGACCAGCCGTTTTACTTCGGAATTTACCGACGCGGGCATCAATCAGACGCGCCATGCCGTCTTTCTCGACGTGACGGCGGAGATCTCCGTCGTCCTTCCGGGACGCACGCAGAACTATTCCACCTCGTCCGAGGTACTCATCGCGGAGAGCGTTCTTTTGGGCGACGTGCCGCAGGTCTATCTGCAAGGGGATATCTTCGGCGGCGTCAGCCGAGCATCCCGCGGATGATGCCTATGATGGCATCTGTGCCGTTTTCCGACTTGTGTCGGGCCAAGCCGTTGCGTACGCTTGCATTCCCGTACAGGCACAAAAGCGCCTCAGGAAGGCGGTCGAGTTCGTTTTCGTGCAGTTCGGCACACAGTCCGCGCTGCGAAAAATAGTGCGCGTTTTCCGCCTGATCGCCGCGGGAAGCGTGCTCCAGCGGGACGAGCAGGGCGGGTTTTCCGAGGGCGAGAAGCTCAAAGACGGTGTTGCTTCCTGCCCGCGAGAGCGCGAGATCGCAGCAGGCATAGGCGGAGGCCATGTCGTTTTCAAAGGCGCGCTGGACATACCCGTGCGGGGCGTCGGCTTGGATGTTCCCTTTCCCGCACAGGTGCAGGACGTCAAAGCGCGGCAGGATCTTCGGAAGATGCCTGCGAATCGCCTCGTTGAGGGCGCGGCTGCCGCTCCCGCCGCCGAGGACAAGCAGGACGGGTTTTTCGCCGAAGAAGCCGTATTTTGCGCGTGCCATGCGCCGTTCTCCCGCGAACAGAGAGCGGCGGATGGGCGATCCGACATATTTCCCGTTGGGAAACCGCTTTGCCGTTTCGGGGAAGGATGTGAGGACGAAGCGGCATTTCTTTGCCGCCAGGCGCGTGCAGAGACCGGGCGAGAGATCGCTCTCGTGGGTCAGGACGGGGACGTGCAGACGATGCGCCGCCCAGATCGCGGGAAAGCTCGCATACCCGCCCTTGGAAAAGACGAGATCGGGCGTACGATCGCGCAGGATGGCAAGCGCGTGATGTTCTGCCTGAACAAGGCGGAAGGGGATCGTAAGATTTCGGGGCGTAAGCGAGCGCACCAGCTTGGGGCAGTCGACGAGAAAATAGGGACAGCCGAAGGATGCGACGAGGGCGCGTTCGATGCCGTCCGTCCCCATGTAGGCGATGGAATATTGCCCTTTCAGTTCCTGCATGACGGCGAGATTGGGAATGACGTGACCTGCACTTCCTCCGCCCGTAAAGAGAATACGTTTCACAGGGACAGTATATGCCTTCTGTAAGATTTTATTGACGCCGCGGTCATGAGGCGGCGCAGAAAAAATTTTATCCGATTGCAAGGAATATGAGAAAATCGCTTGACTTAATTCGCGCTTTTTATTATACTGAATAGGTGCTGCGCGAGTGGCATGGAACGCCAAATGCTGATATGGCTCAGTAGGTAGAGCACGTCCTTGGTAAGGAATAACAAGGTGCGTGAGCGAGCCCTGAAAAGACGGAGTAATATCCAACAAATTGAATATGCTG
>CAJFMF010000106.1:2977-3336 GCA_904391375.1 Candidatus Gallimonas faecavium
GCTCAGGAGGTAGAGCACGTCCTTGGTAAGGACGAGGTCGCGGGTTCAAATCCCGCTATCAGCTCCAGCGAAAAACCACAAGATATTGTGGTTTTTCTTCATATTTCGGGGCAAAAACCACAACGAAGGAAAAACAGGAAAAAATAATAGCAAACACAATAGCAAACATTTTCGGCATTTTCACGTCTGTTATCGGTATTGGGCACGAAAGGCAGAAAAAATATTTTTCGGACTGTCAAAAACGCCCTGAAACTGCCTTTTTCGGGTGCGGTAGCAAACAATAGCAAACAGAGTTTTCGCAGAGTCATAAAGCAGCCGTCATGTGACGGCTGCTTTATGATAAAAATTTATTTGTTTGA
>CAJFMF010000107.1 GCA_904391375.1 Candidatus Gallimonas faecavium
GCTTGCAATGGGCGGGCAGACGCGCAAGATGAAGTACGGCCACCGCGGCGCCAATCAGCCCGTCAAGGAACTTGCGACGGGGCGCGTCTTCATCTCTTCCCAGAACCACGGCTATGAAGTCGTGAGCGAATCGCTCAAGGGGAAGGGCATTCTGTCCTTTATCAACGGCAACGACGGCACATGCGAGGGGGTCGATTATCCCGAAGTGAACGCGTTTACGGTTCAGTTCCACCCCGAGGCCTGCGGCGGGCCGCATGACGCCAATTTCCTGTTTGACCGCTTTATTGCCAATATGCAGAAGGAGAAAAACCATGCCGAAGAGAAGTGATATCAAGAAAGTACTCGTGATCGGCTCCGGGCCCATCGTCATCGGACAGGCGGCAGAATTTGACTACGCGGGCGCGCAGGCCTGCCGTGTCCTCAAGGATGCGGGGGTCAACGTCGTTCTTTGCAACTCCAACCCTGCGACCATCATGACGGATAAGATGCTCGCGGATGAGATCTATCTGGAACCGCTCACCGAAGACAGCTTAAAGCGTATCATCATCAAGGAGCGGCCTGACTCCCTGCTTGCCTCGCTCGGCGGACAGACGGGACTCACGATGGGCTGTAAACTTGCAAAAGAGGGATTCCTCGACGAATGGGGCGTCAAGCTCATCGGAACGAAACTGGACGCCATCGACCGCGCGGAGGACCGTGAACTCTTCAAGGAGACCATGCAGAAGATCGGGCAGCCCGTCGTGCCGTCCGACATTGCTTACACGGTGGACGAGTGCGTCGCCGTTGCGGAAAAGCTCGGCTATCCCGTGATCGTGCGCCCCGCATTTACGCTGGGCGGCGCGGGCGGGGGCGTCGCATACGACGAAGAGGAGCTTCGTCTCATCTCGCACAACGGGCTCATGCTTTCGCCCATCACGCAGGTGCTCATTGAAAAGTACATCGGCGGCTGGAAGGAGATCGAATTTGAAGTTCTGCGCGACAGCGCCGGCAACGTCATCACCGTCTGCTCCATGGAGAACTTCGACCCCGTCGGCATTCATACGGGCGATTCCATCGTCGTTGCGCCCTGCCTTACGCTCTCCGATAAGGAATATCAGATGCTGCGTACGGCATCCCTCAACATCATCACCGAACTCGGGATCGAGGGCGGATGCAACTGTCAGTTTGCGCTGCATCCCGACAGCTTCCAGTATGCCGTCATCGAGGTCAATCCGCGTGTGTCGCGTTCCTCGGCGCTTGCCAGTAAGGCCACGGGCTATCCCATTGCAAAGGTTGCGACAAAGATCGCGCTCGGTTATACGCTGGACGAGATCCGCAACGATGTCACAGGCAAGACCTATGCCTGCTTTGAGCCTGCAATCGACTATGTCGTCGTCAAACTTCCCAAGTGGCCCTTTGATAAGTTCCTGTACGCAAAGCGTGAACTCGGTTCGCGCATGAAGGCGACGGGCGAGGTCATGGCGATCGGCACTTCCTTCGAACAGGCGATCATGAAGGCTGTCCGCGGTGCGGAGATCGGGCTGGATACGCTCAACCATGCCAAATTTGAGCCGATGACGAAGGAGCAGCTCCGCAGTGAGATCGGCAAGATGACGGACGAACGTCTTTTCGCCGTCTTTGCCGCGCTCAAAAAGGGGATCACCGTGGACGAAATCCATGCGGTCACGATGATCGACGAATGGTTCCTCAACAAGCTCAAAAACCTTGTCGATTACGAAGGGGAGATCGAGGGTAAAAAGCTGTCCCGCGGCCAATATCTCTTCGGAAAGAAGCTCGGCTATCCCGACAAGGCGCTTGCACGGATTTCGGGAGAAAAACTGCCTTCTCATCGCCGCGCGACCTTCAAGATGGTCGATACCTGCGCGGCAGAGTTTGCGGCAAAGACGCCGTACTTCTATTCGACGTATGACGATCCCGATCACGACGAAGCGCTTCCTTTCGTCAGAAACAGCACCAAAAAGCGCATTGTCGTCATCGGCTCCGGTCCCATCCGGATCGGGCAGGGTATCGAGTTCGACTATTCTTCCGTTCACTGCGTGTGGACGCTGAAAGAACTCGGCTATGAAGTCATCATCATCAACAACAACCCCGAGACGGTCTCGACGGACTTCGATACGGCGGACAGGCTCTACTTTGAGCCGCTGACGCCCGAGGACGTACAGAATGTGCTCGACGTGGAAAAGCCCTACGGCGTTGTCATCACCTTCGGCGGCCAGACGGCGATCAAGCTGTGCGGCTATCTCGATAAATCGGGGGCGCGCATCCTCGGCACGAGTGCGGACTCCGTCGACATGGCAGAGGATCGCGAGCGCTTCGACGAACTGCTCGAGCAGTTCCACATCGCGCGTCCGAAGGGACTCACCGTCATGACCAAAGAGGAGGCCATTCATGCCGCGGAGACGCTCGGCTATCCCGTCCTGCTGCGGCCTTCCTACGTCATCGGCGGCCAGAACATGACCATCGCCTTCACAGAGAACGACATTTCCCGCTATATGGATGTCATCCTCGCGCAGCACATCGAAAATCCTGTCCTGTGCGATAAGTACCTCATGGGCAGCGAGCTGGAAGTGGATGCCATTTCGGACGGCGTGGATGTCCTCATTCCCGGCATCATGCAGCACATCGAGCGCGCAGGCGTGCACTCGGGCGACTCCATCGCCGTCTACCCGCCCTATCATCTGAGCGATGCCATGCTGGAGAAGATCGTGGACATCTCCACGAAGCTTGCCCTGTCGCTGAAGACAAAGGGCCTCATCAACATCCAGTATCTCATCTATCAGAACCAGCTCTACGTCATCGAAGTCAATCCGCGTGCATCGCGTACCATTCCCTATATTTCCAAGGTGACGGGGGTTCCGATGGTGGAGCTCGCCACCAAGATCATGGTCGGGGCA
>CAJFMF010000108.1 GCA_904391375.1 Candidatus Gallimonas faecavium
GTTGACGTCCGCCTTTACCTTGATTCCTTCGACATTCAAATAGATCGCATTGTTGAGGTACAGGATTTCCGCCGTCTTGGTGGCAGTCTTATAGCGAAGCGTCAGATTTGCCTTTGCCGCAAGCGTCGTCATGTCAAGCTGTACCGTGCCCGCAACCGACAGATCGCCCGCCGCGTAAGAGATATCGGCCGCGAGGTAATCCTGCGTCAGAAGGCCGAGGATGTTCTGTGCAAGCTCCACGCCGTCCACATAGCCGTCTGTCACGACAGTGAACGGCGCGCCCGTTTCCAGCGTCGCGCGGATGCCGAGCGCCGATGCCGTCACGCGATCCCCGTCCACGCCGATGGCGACATCGCCGAGCGCAAAATCAATGCCGAACGCTTTCAGAAGTTCGGTACCTTTGAGCGCGATCTGCAATGCGCTGTCCTGTTCGGATACCGCAAGGTTGGCGGCAAACGCGGGAGAGAGCACCGTGGAGAGAAGTTGGGAAAGGTCGAAAGAAGGAAGCTCTGCGGGGAGCTCGGGAAGAACAAGGAACTGTTCCAGGAACGCCATGCCCTCTGCGGCGTCCGCTTTCAGGCGAATGCCGTCCATTTCGAGATAGATCGTTCCGTCCTCGAAGGCGATCCCGATCTGTTTTTTTGCCGAGCGATAGTGCAGAATGAATGTCCCGTTGGCGCGGAACTCCTCCCGCAATGCGAGATCGAGCGTTCCGTCGAGCGAAAGATCACCCGCCGCGTACGAGACGCCGAGGCGGATCGTGTCCCCCGAGAGGATCTGCGCAACCGTGGACAAATAGGGAACGATCGAGACGTATTCCTCCTTTTCCTCCTCGGTCAGCGCAGGGACGGCGGTTTCGGTATAGGCAAGCGAAGCGCCGAGCTGCATTCCGCCGAGCGTAAGATCGGCCTGCACGCCGCCCAGCGAGACGGCGCCGTCCTCCGAAATGAGGAAGGTGAAACGGACAGGGATCTGCAGATTGAAAAGCGAGAGCACGGAGACGAGCTCGGCACTTCTGCCGTCTTCGGAGAGCGTAAACGTCCCGCCGCCGAGTTGCGAAAGCAAGGCGTCGGTATCGAACGCAATTTCCCCTTTGCCGTCCCCTTCCGAAGCGCCCAAGAACTGTGTCAGTTCCGCAACGGTAAGGCGGACGCGTACTCCGTCCCCGTATCGGAGATAGACGGTGTCGTCCGCATAGTACAAGGCAAGCGCGCCGAGTTGCGCCCGCAGATCGAGATGCGCCGTGTCGGCGGCATTCACCGTGACCGTTCCCGAAAAGGGCGTTCCGTCCAGCGTGAGGTCGAGCGCAAAATTGACGGGCCCGCTGAGAACGGGACCGAACGCCTCGGCAAGGCAGTCGACCGCCGTCAGTTCTTTGTCCTCGGGCGCTCCCGTGGCAGGCCGATCGGCATAGTCCTTGTAGTAGTCCTCATATGCCGACGACTGCGAACGCTGCGTCCCGTATTCATAGTCGGTGTGATAGTTCGCCGTACACTTTGCATTTACGCCCTTGGTGGCGGTGTATGCCTCTTCAATGTCCGACGAAAGCACCTGCCACGTCGCATCGAACGTGTATGTGACCGTGATATACTCAAAGACGGGCAGCGACGTAAGTCCGCCCGTGAACATCATCTGATTGACATAGTACGCAGGCGCCTTGTCGGTCGCGGGATTGAGATAATAGGTCTGCGTGTACGTTCCGTCGCCGTTGTCCGAAACCGCCGAGGCGTCGAGAAGCGTCTCTTCGTTGATGACATAGACGGAAAACTCCGTTCCCGGAAGTCCCCGCGTCGCCTTGAAGTCCTCCACCGACATATTTCCGTACGGTTCGCCCGTCTTCCAGACGGTGTCGACGCCGTTGTACGTGGACGGCCCGCCCGCCGCTTCCCGCCAGATGACGCGATCGCCCACCCAGCAAAACTGCTTGGCGGAGTTGATCAGGCTGGACGTCGTGATATCCGTCTGAATGAGAATGCCGTCCGAAAACTGCTTCCAGGTATTGACGTTTTGCGAAAGCATGGTGTCCACCGTGCCAGCCATCTCCGAATACCACTCGGTCTGCGCACGGAACCGCGCATTCATATACCCGATGTTCTCAAGCGCAGAGTGCAGATCGGGCGTGGAGCCGTCCGTCGGAAGGTCGTATATTACGGTCGCAAACCCCTCCTGCACGGTATTGGGCGACGCCTCGTTGAAAAAGAGCGCGTTGATCCCGAACGTTCCCCCCACCAGAATGGCACACGCCGACGCCGCCGCAAGGCCCTTGAGAAGCCGACGATGATGCTTCGCCTTGAGCCGCAGCCGCCCCTTCTTGCGGACAGGCTGCGGAATGGAGTCTCCCTCCAGCGTCATCATGTCCTGCGCGTTCCGATTTTTTTCTCTCTTCATATAATTCCCTCCGCCCTAACAGGATGTCACGGCGTATTGTAACAAATTCTTATGACAGCATTGTATCATGGAATACAACCATTGTCAACAAAATATATGACATTTTTTCAATTCTTTCATGACAGACAGCAATTTCCGAGATGAATTGTCAAACTAAGTGCAACACCTTGTGAGATTTTCTTGGAACAAATCTTGCGGTGTTCGAAAATGCAAAACTTTCTTGGGCCTGGCGTTTAA
>CAJFMF010000109.1 GCA_904391375.1 Candidatus Gallimonas faecavium
GATGCTGGAAACGGTGAAGGGAAACCCGTATGCCGTTTTAGGGCTTGCGACGGGCACCACGCCGCTTGGGCTGTACGCGCACATGATCGCCGATCATGAAAAGCACGGCACGAGCTATGCCCATGTCCGCACGGTCAACCTGGATGAGTACAAGGGGCTGGAGAGGTCACACCCGCAGAGCTACGCCTATTTCATGCACAGGAACCTGTTCAATGGCTTGGACATCGACCCCGCTAACACCAATATCGAGAACGGCATGGCGGAGGACGAGGCGAAGGAGTGCGCCCGCTACGATGCGCTTCTGGAGCAGCTCCCGCGCGACTTGCAGCTTTTGGGCCTTGGCAGCAACGGGCATATCGCGTTCAACGAGCCGGGCACGCCCTTCGGGAGCGGCACGCACGTTGTCACGCTTGCAGAGAGCACGGTGGAGGACAACGCCCGCTTGTTTGACGACATCTCCGAAGTGCCGAGAAAAGCGTTCACGATGGGGATACGTCAGATCATGCAGGCGAAGAAAATCCTCATTTTGGCGAGCGGGGCGAACAAGGCGGACGCCGTTTACAAGATGGTAAAAGGGGATGTGACGGAAAGTGTCCCCGCGTCCGTATTGCAGCTCCACCCCGACTGTATTCTTATTGCCGATCGTGAGGCGGCGTCAAAGTTATGAGCTATTATATCGGCGTCGATCTGGGCGGCACGTTCGTAAAGTTCGGCGCAGTCGGGGAGAGCGGAAGCATTCTCAAAAAAGATAAAATCTCCACGCCCGCGGGCTGCGATTACGGGGCGACCGTGTCCGCGATCGCAAAAGCTGTCAAAGGGATGATCGCAGACATGGGTATGCCGGAAAGCGTGGGCATCGGCTGCCCTGGGGTTATAGACGGCGAACACGGTATGGTCGTCACGGGCGGAAATCTCGGCTGGGAGAATAAACCGCTCGCGCAGGACTTGGGTAAACAGTTCGGCATTCCCGTCACGCTTTGTAACGACGCGAACGCGGCGGCGTACGGAGAGTACGCCTGCGGCGCGGGAAAGGCGTATAAGAGCATCGTTCTCATCACGCTCGGCACGGGCGTGGGGAGCGGCATCATTTTCGGCGGAAAGCTGTTCACGGGCGAGCTGGGCGCGGGCGCGGAGCTCGGACATGAAGTTATCCGCATGGACGGCGAGCCTTGCGCCTGCGGGAGAAGGGGCTGTTTCGAGGCGTACGCCTCGGCAAGCGCACTTGTGCGGCAGACGAAAGACGCAATGGTCTGCCACCCCGAAAGCAAAATGTGGGAACTTTGCAGAGGGAACGCCGACAATGCGGACGGCAGAACGGCGTTCGACGGGATGCGGCAGGGTGATGAAACGGCGAAAGAAGTCGTGGAGCGGTATCTGAACTATTTGGCGGAAGGGATCGCGAATATCGTCAACGTGTTCCGTCCGCAGGCGGTACTTATCGGAGGCGGGATCTCCGCGGAAGGGGAAGCGCTCACGCTACCCTTGCAGAAGATGGTGGACACAAAAATTCTCGGGCACGGCAGATATGCGCCCGTGACCATCAGGGCGGCGAGCCTCGGTAACGACGCAGGGCTGGTGGGAGCGGCAATGCTCGCAAAGGAGATAAAATGATTACATATATTCCGGACGGAATGCAGGAACAGGCGGCGATTTCCCGCACAACACACCTTGCGATCTCCGCGCATCAGGACGACATTGAATTTATGGCGTATGCGCCCATCGCGGCGTGCTTCGGGAATCAAGACAAGTGGTTTGGCGCCATCGTCGTGACGGACGGCGCGGGCAGCCCGAGGAGCGGGCTTTACGCCGATTACACGGACGAGCAGATGAAGGAAGTGCGCATCATCGAACAGAAGAAGGCGGCGATGGTGGGCGAATACGGATTTTTAGCCATGCTTTCCCACCCTTCCCAAGAGGTGAAGGACGCGGGCAATCCCAAAATCGTCGAAGAACTTGCCGACCTTATCCGAAGGGCAAGACCGAAGTATCTCTATACGCACAACCTCGCGGACAAGCACGAGACGCACGTTGCCACGGCGCTTAAAGTCATCGCGGCATTGCGCACCCTTTCGCCCGAGGAGCGCCCCGAAAAGGTGTACGGGTGCGAAGTGTGGCGCGATCTCGATTGGCTCTGCGACGACGAAAAGGTGTACCTCGACTGCAGTCCGCACCCCAACCTGATGCGCTGTCTTTCGGCGG
>CAJFMF010000110.1 GCA_904391375.1 Candidatus Gallimonas faecavium
GAGCGCGCCCGCGAAGAAGTAAGGAGATAAGCCATGGCGACGAATATGAAGAAGAAGGCGGCACGCGTCGAAGAGAAGAGAGAAACGCGTCCTTACGCCGTCGCGAAGTACGTCCGCGTCTCTCCCTACAAGGTGCGCACGGTGCTCGACCTCATCCGCGGCAAGAGCGTGCGCGAGGCGCAGGCGATCCTTGACAACAGCGTCAACGGCGGCGCCGCACCCACCAAGAAGGTGCTCATGAGCGCGGTCGCAAACGCAGAACACAACCAGGGCATGGACAGGGGAGACCTGTACGTCGCAGCCTGCTTCGCAGACGGCGGCACGATGCTCAAGAGAATGCAGCCCGTTTCCAAGGGCAGAGGGCACGCGATCCTCAAGAGAACGAGTCACATCACGGTCATTCTGGACGTCAAGAAGGCGGAGGGAGAAATCTAACATGGGTCAGAAAGTCAATCCTCACGGACTGAGAGTAGGCATCATCAAGGGTTGGGACACGCAGTGGTACGCCGACAAAAAGGAGTTCTCCGCGTTCCTCAAAGAAGACCACACCATCCGTACCTTCCTGAAGAAGAAGTACTATGCGGCGGCCGTGTCGCGCATCCTCATCGAGCGCGCGGCGGGCAGAATCGTCGTGACCGTCTACACGGGGCGTCCCGGCGTGCTCATCGGCAAGGCCGGCTCCGAGATCGAGGTCATCAAGAAGGAACTTGCCAAGATCACGAAGGGCAAGACCGTCAGCGTCAACATCACCGAAGTGAGAAAGCCCGACGCAGACGCACAGCTCGTGGCGGAAGGCGTCGCGGCGCAGCTTGAGAAGCGTGTCGGGTTCCGCCGTGCGCTCAAGCAGGCGATCGGCAGAACGATGCGCGCGGGCGTCAAGGGTGTCAAGATGCAGGTCAGCGGCCGTCTCGACGGACGCGAGATCGCGGGGTGCGAGCACTATCACGAGGGCAGCATTCCGCTTCAGACGCTGCGTGCGGACATCGACTACGGCTTTGCGGAAGCACACACGACGTTCGGCATGATCGGCGTCAAGTGCTGGATCTACAAGGGTGAAGTCCTGAGAGCCGCAAAGAAGGCGGAAGGAGGCAGATAATGTTAATCCCGAAGAGAGTCAAGAGAAGAAAACAGCATCGCCCCAACATGAAGGGCAGTGCGCAGAAGGGAAACATCGTCGCATACGGCGAGTACGGCCTCATGGCAGAAGAGCAGGGCTGGATCAAGTCCAACCAGATCGAGGCAGCCCGTATCGCAATGACGCGTTTTATCAAGCGCGGCGGCCAGGTCTGGATCGACATTTTCCCTCATAAACCCATTACCCGTCACCCCGCCGAAGCCCGTATGGGTTCCGGAAAAGGGAACGTCGAGTACTGGATCGCTCCCGTCAAGCCGGGCAGAATCATGTTCGAGATGGCGGGCGTGAGCGAGGACGTCGCTCGCGAAGCAATGCGTCTGGCTGCCCACAAGCTGCCCGTAAAGTGCAAGTTTGTGAAGAAGGCGGACACCGAGAAAACGGCAGAAGGCGGTGAATCCTGATGAAAGGCAATGAATTTCACAATATGACCGACGTCGAGCTTACGAAGAAGCTGCAGGAACTGAAGAGCGAGCTCTTCAACCTCCGCTTCCGTCACGCTTCGGGACAGCTTGAAAATCCTGTTTCGATCAGAACGTGCAAGAGGGACATCGCCCGCGTGAACACCGAGCTGCGCGCGCGTCAGGCGAAGTGAGGAGGCAAGACATGGAAAGAAATCTGAGAAAAGAGATCGTGGGCATCGTCGTATCCGACAAAATGGACAAGACCGTCGTGGTCGCCGTGTCCGAGAAGCGCCCGCACCCCCTCTACAAGAAGACCATCACCTATACCCGCCGCTTTAAGGCGCACGACGAAGCCAACGAGTGCGGCGTCGGCGACACGGTGCGTATCGTCGAGACGCGCAAGCTCAGCAAGGACAAGAACTGGCGCGTCGCCGAGATCGTCGAAAGGGCGAAGTAACGCGGGAGGAGAACGAATATGATACAACCTCAGACAAGACTCAAAGCGGCGGAC
>CAJFMF010000111.1 GCA_904391375.1 Candidatus Gallimonas faecavium
AGGGCGTCCAGGAGGCAACGCACTCACTCGCAAGGAGCGTCTCCCGCGCGAGAACGGGAAATGCCGCAAGCGACTTTGTCGGCCCTTTGTGCAAACGGGCAAGTTCCGCGGCAATCGAATAGAGCGCGGCAAGCTGGGTGTTGAAGCTCTTGGTCGCGGCAACGGCAACTTCCTTTCCCGCACGCGTCAAAAGCACGAAGTCGGCAAGACGGGTGATCGAGGAACGTTCGACATTGGTGACGGCAAGGACCAACGATCCGCGCTCCTTGGCAAGGGCGGCTGCGGCAAGAGTATCTGCCGTCTCCCCGCTCTGACTGACGGCAATCGTGAGCGTTTTCTCGGGGACAATCGGGTCCGCGTAACGGTACTCACTTGCGAGAAAAACCTCTGTCAGGACGCGTGAGAGCCTTTCTGCAGCGTATTTCAGACATAATCCGCTGTGATATGCCGTGCCACAAGCGACAATATGGAGGTACTTTGTCTGACATAGTACTTTGCAAACTGCGTCAAAATCCCCTTTTGACAGCGCTTTCAGCGTCGATTCAACGGCAAAAGGGACTTCTGCGATTTCCCTACGCATAAAGTGACGGAATTCCCCTTTTTCGGGCGCCGCTTCCTCCGCCCCAAGCGGAAAAACAGGACGTTCGATCGGACAAAGATTCTTGTCAAAGACTTCCGCCCCGTGCATCGTAAGACGGGCAAAATCGCCGTCCTCCAGCACACACGCGAGGCGGCCCTCCCCGGCGATCGCCGAGGCGTCGCTTGCCGCAAGCCCCTCTTCCTCTCCCCACGCCACGATGAGCGGACTGTGCATTCTTGCGCAGACGATCTCCCGCCTTCCCCTGCAGAGTACGGCAAGCGCATAGGAACCTGTAAGCCGCTCCGTTGCCCGACGGACGGCACGCAGGAGCTCCCCTTCCTCGTCCAGATATTCCTCCACAAGATGCGCCGCGATCTCGCTGTCGGTGTCCGACGAAAACACTTCGCCGCGCGCTTCGCACTCCTTCCGAAGCTCGGACGCATTCTCGATGATCCCGTTGTGGACGAGCGAAATTCTCCCGTAGGACTGCGGGTGCGCATTGCGCTCGGAAGGCGCTCCGTGCGTCGCCCAACGCGTATGCCCGATCCCCATTGTCCCCGCAAACGAGCGGGCAAATTCCAGTTCCGAGACACGCCCCTTTCGCCGTATGACACAGATTTCTCCGCCGTCCGAGAGCGCGATCCCCGCCGAGTCATACCCGCGGTATTCCAGTCGTTTCAGACCGTCCAGAAGAACGGGCGCCGCCTGCCTTTTTCCGATGTAGCCGACGATCCCGCACATCAGCTCGACGCTGTCCGCCGCTTCCTGCGCGCGGCTCTCTTCCCCCTCCGCAAGAATGCGGATGACGGGCTCCGTTCCCGAGGCGCGCACGACCATGCGCACGCCGCCCGCTTCTGCCGCCGCGATCGCCTCCTGCACCGCGGGCCGCAGGAGGATTTCCGCGCCCCCCGAAACGGGAACGTTGCGCGTTCTCTGCGGCAAAAGGACAAGCCCGCGCGTCAAGAGAGAGAGCGGACACTTGCGCTCCGTGAGCAATTCGGCGACCTTGATCGCCGTGAGAATGCCATCGCCCGTCGTTGCGTATTTCCGAAACACGATATGTCCGGAAGGCTCTCCGCCCAACAGGCTTTTTCGGCGCGCCATCTCCTCCGCCACATACTTGTCGCCCACCTGCGTTCGGGAACAGACGATCCCCATGCGCTCCAGCGCACGCACAAGCCCGCCGTTGGAGACGACCGTCGTCACCACGCCGCCGCTGCCCAGCTCGCCCCGCTCCGCCATGTCTCGCGCGCAGAGATAGAGAATCCCGTCTCCGTCCACGACATTCCCCCGCTCGTCCACCAGAATGCAACGGTCGGCATCGCCGTCAAACGCAAAGCCGACGTCAAGCGCTTGCAGACGGACAAGTTCCTGCAGGCGCTCGGGATGCGTGGAACCGCAACCGTCATTGATGTTGGTGCCGTCCGGCGTCGTACCGATGCACCACACCTGCGCGCCGAGGGCGTCGAACACCGTCTTGGCAATCGCCCAGGCACTGCCGTTTGCACAGTCCAGCCCCACCCGCAACCCGCGCAGGGAGGCGCGCGGAAGCGACAGAAGGTAGGCAAGATAGCGGTTCCGTCCCGCCACATAGTCCACCGTGCGCCCGATCTCCGCACCCGTCGCAAGGGGCAGCGTTCCGCCGTCGAGATACTCTTCCACAAGCAAGAGCACGGACTCGGGCATCTTTTCTCCGTCTCCCCCGAAGAGCTTGAGTCCGTTGTCCGAAAACACATTGTGGCTCGCCGAGATCATGACGCCGCAGTCAAACCCCTCCGTGCGCACGACGTAGGAGACGGAGGGCGTCGTCGTGACATGGAGCAGACACACATCCGCCCCCGACGCCGCCGCGCCCGCCGCAAGCGCATACTCAAAGGCGTAAGAGGAGCGGCGCGTATCCTTCCCGACCGCAATACGCGCGCGCCGTCCCCGGGCAAAATAATGCCCCAGAAAACGCCCCACGCGAAAAGCATGGATCGCCGTGAGCGTCTCGTTCGCCCGTCCGCGGAAGCCGTCCGTTCCGAAATATTTCATAGCACCTCCCTGCGCGGCAGCGCACTGTCATCGTATGCCGCCCGCAAAGAGTTCGGTGCATCATTCCAGAT
>CAJFMF010000112.1 GCA_904391375.1 Candidatus Gallimonas faecavium
CCTCTGAGGTCGGCTACCTATCGTCGGTTTGGTGGGCCGTTACCCCGCCAACTGCCTAATAGGACGCGAGCTCATCCATATCCGATAAAATCTTTTACCCCTGAGAGATGCCTCTCTGTGGTCATATGCGGTATTAGCAGTCATTTCTAACTGTTATCCCCCAGATATGGGCAGATTGCTCACGCGTTACTCACCCGTCCGCCACTAACATGAGGAGCAAGCCCCTCATGTCCGTTCGACTTGCATGTGTTAAGCACGCCGCCAGCGTTCATCCTGAGCCAGAATCAAACTCTTAAGTTTAATTGTTTAAAGCCGATACGGGGCTTAAACCGTACCGACGGCTCTAACGAAAATTCGTTATCTTGCTGACTTTGTTTGAGTACTTTGATGCTCAAAAAAATTGACAGAAACTGCTTTTTGTGTTACAAAAAATCGTTTCTTTCTTATTCGATTTTTAATCTGCATTGGACCGAACAACAGCTCGGTTGCTATCCCTTCGCGAGGAGAGCTCTGCCATTATAGCACACTCTCTATATCCGTGTCAAGCGTTTTTCACAACTTTTTTCGGATTTTTTTCGGAATTTTTCAGATCCTTTCGGATCCGCTGCATTCCCTCGGAGAAGTTACCCTCTCGCTCAGACAGCTTGAGCATTATAACATACTCTCTATATCCGTGTCAAGCGTTTTTCACAACTTTTTTCGGATTTTTTGGAATTTTTTCAGATCCTTTCGGATCCCTGCATTCCCTCGGAGATGTTATCCTCTCGCTCAGACAGCTCGGCTATTCTATCATACCTCTATGGGAATGTCAACTGTTTTTCGCAACGTTTTTGTCTTTTTTTGGGATTTTTTTGACTTTTTTTTGAGGCTACAACCGCTTGTGGTTCGCTTTCTTTTCAGACACAATCGCTGTCCCTTTTTCCCCGTTTCCTTCCTTCCCCCTCCAATCTTTTTTCCGTTCTTCGGGCGGGCAGGTCTTCCCGTTTGCTCCGTTTTTCCTCTCTGCGTTTTTTCTTCGGCTTTTGTCCCGCTTCTTTCGCCACTCCTTTTGCCCTGCTCCTTCCGCCCCGCGGCTTCGGCGGCCCCCGTACTTTGGCGCACGTCGTCGGCCCTTTCTGTCCGCGTCCTCTGCCGCGGCACGGCCTCTGTATCTATTATATTATATATATAGTAATAGGAGCAAGCTCCGCCGCCCCCGCGGGCAAACCATGCAAAGGCGGAACGACGCGGCGCGAAGAGAGACGCCGTCAGAGGCGCTGTGACGATGCGAGGCGGGAAATGTGCGGCACGGCGAGAGACGCGGCGCGGAGAGAGCGCCCGTTTCCGCCTTTGCAATTCTCTTTCCTCTATGAATGATTGCACTTTTTTTGCTTTTGTGCTACAATGAAAAAAAATAAGTGACGGGAGGACGCCATGCGTACCTTTCAGATTGTATTCTGCATCCTTGCCTGCCTGTGCGTGACCGCGGCCGCGATCGTCGGGGCGTTTCTGCGCGACTTGACCGTCGTGCTCTGTCTGCTGCTCGCCGCCGTGCTCTTCGGCGTGCTCATGTTCATCGCGCGCGCCCGCGCAAACGACCGCGCGGAAAGGACGGCCGAAAAAGACCGCCCCGATTTCATGAACACCCCCGCGCAAACGCCGTCCGACAAGGACAAGTCCTGACGGCTGACGAAAAAGGATTCGCCCCGCGTCTCTGCCCGACCGGAACAACTCCCGCGCCGCCGCCCGACAAGAGCTCATTTCGGGCCGCTGGCCGCGAAAAAACCCCTTCTGCCTCTGTGCAAGGGAAAACGGAATAAGGGGGCGCCGCCGTAGAATCTACGGCGGCGCCCCCTTTTTTTAATTATTCAATCCGATTGGTGCTGTCCATGATGAGCGCCATGCCGCTGCGGCGGCCCATCGCCGTGACGGTCAGTCCAGCCGTGTTCTGGTGATCGATCCAGGCGGGCATCACGACGCCGAGGTATTCGTCCCCCTGCGTTTCGATGGCGATGTAGCGGGCGCCGTACATTTTCCAGCTTCCCTTCCAGGCGCCGTCCATCGAGCCGTCCTTGTGCAGGACGACGCGCTTTGCCGTGAGCGGTTCCACGCCCTGCTGAAAGAGCACCGCTTCAAACTTTCCAGCCGTGATGTTGAGCAGTTCGTCTTCGTTGACGTCCTGGATCTCCTCGCCCGCATAGCGGTTGGCGTTCATAACGGGCCAGCCGTCCGAATTGAAATCGTACTGCGAGAGATACAGATAGTGGAAATTGTTTGACCGCGAGAGTTTTTTCTCGATAAAGTAATTGGTGCGGCAATGGTAGGAGATCAGCCGCACGCCGCGGCTCGTCGTGAACATATCG
>CAJFMF010000113.1 GCA_904391375.1 Candidatus Gallimonas faecavium
CGTGCCCAATATCAAATCTGCGAAGAAGCGCGTGCTGGTTACCGAGAAGAAGACGAAAGAGAACAAAATGATCAAGTCCGCGCTCAAGACGAGTATCAAGAAGTTCCTTGCCGCTGTCGAAGCCGGCGACAAAGAGACGGCAAACGCGCTGTATCCCGAGACGGTCTCGGCGATCGATTCCGCAGCCAGCAAGGGCGTTCTGCATAAGAACAACGCCGCAAACAAGAAGGCAAGACTCGCAAAGAAGCTCGCCTCTATTTCCGCGTAACGAAAATTTCTGAAAATGACCCGCCTCACGGCGGGTTTTTTCATGCCCTTTTTTCCTAAAAACAAGGTTTGCTATGCCCCCCCGTTGAGCCTTGCCCATGCGCCCCTTGCGTGTTGTTTCCCGCCGCCCCGCCGCACGGCGGTTTTTTTGTTTTTCCCGCCGCGCATGTGTCCGTGAGCGAGCCGCTTTTCCTTCGCCCCATCCGACGCAGGAAGCGGGCAGTTTTCGGCATTGTATTTTTCCGTTTCCCGCCTTGCGGCCGCAATCCGCTCCCGTGTGAAAAAAATTTGTCGGATTTGCGAAAAAAGTTGATTCAAACAGTTGACATTCTTCTGCGATTATATTATCATAAACGGCGTTGGTTTATTAAAAGTAAACTTTTCGTTTAATTTTACGAAAGTTCCGTAAAAAATGACGAAAAGTTTACAAATACCAAACAAAGGAGTTTTTTATGCAGCTCGGCAGAAAGATCCGAGACCTACGACAACAGTACAACCTCACACAGGAGGAACTTGCCGACCGATGCGAGCTGACCAAGGGGTATATCTCGCAGCTGGAAAACGATCTGACAAGCCCCTCCATTGCCACGCTGACCGACATCCTCAACGCCCTCGGGAGCAATCTGTCCGATTTCTTCCGCGAGGACACCGAAGAAAAGCTCGTCTTTTCGCAGGACGAGTACATTGAAAAACAGGCCGACGGCATGATCTGGAACTGGCTCATCCCCAATGCCCAGAAAAACATGATGGAGCCCGTGCTCGTCGAGCTCGAGCCAAATGCCTCCGCGCCCGTCGATTTCCCCCATGACGGCGAAGAATTCGGATACGTCCTTGAAGGGCGCATCGCCATTCTCGTGGGCGGAAAAGCGCACATCGCCAAAAAGGGCGAGAGCTTCTACTACACCGCAAACCGCGAGCACAGCATCCTCAACAAGGGCAAGGGCCGCGCAAAATTCCTGTGGATCTCCACCCCTCCCAATTTTTAGGACAAAATAATAATTTATTATAGAAAAAGGAAACACTATGGCCGAACACATCATCGAACTTCAGAACGTCACCAAGTACTTCGACGATACCCTCGTCATCGACAACGTGAGTTTCTACGTCAACAAGGGAGAGTTCATCACCTTCCTCGGCCCGTCGGGCTGCGGCAAGACGACGACGCTCCGCATGATCGCAGGGTTCGATCTGCCCACCAGCGGCAAGATCCTCCTGAGCGGAAAGGACATCTCCGCCCTTCCCCCCAACAAACGTCCCGTCAATACCGTGTTCCAGCGGTATGCCCTCTTTCCCCATCTCAACGTGTTTGAGAATGTGGCGTTCGGCCTGAAGTGCAAGCGAGTGCTCAATACATATCGCAACGACCAGGGCGCAGAATATTCCAAAAAAGAAAAGCTCTCCAAAAAGGAGATCCGCGAAAAAGTGGAAAAGGCCCTCGAACTGGTCGACCTCGAGGGCTTTGAAAAGCGCTCCATTTCCACCCTCTCGGGCGGACAGCAGCAGCGCGTCGCCATCGCCCGCGCCATCGTCAACGAGCCGGAAATCCTCCTTCTCGACGAGCCCCTCGGCGCCCTCGACCTCAAAATGCGCAAGGAAATGCAGATCGAGCTCAAAGAGATGCATAAGCGCCTCGGCATCACCTTCATCTACGTCACGCACGACCAGGAAGAGGCGCTCACCATGTCGGATACCATCGTCGTCATGGCCGACGGCGTCGTCCAGCAGATCGGCACCCCCATCGACATCTACAACGAGCCCGCCAATACCTTCGTCGCCGACTTCATCGGCGAGAGCAACATCTTCAACGGCACGGTCGTCGGCGAACGCAAGGTCAAGTTCTGCGGAAAGACCTTCGACTGCGTGGATGACTTCGACCGCAATGAGCCCGTCGATGTCGTCGTGCGCCCCGAGGACGTTCAGATGGTCGCCCCCGCGGACGGAACCCTGACCGGTACAGTCATCTCCGTCGTCTTCAAGGGCATCCACTACGAGATCACCGTGCAGGTCGGCAAATACGAAGTCGTCGTCCAGAGCACGGAGAGCCGCCGCGAGGGAGACGTCATCGGCATGAAGATCGCCCCCGACGGCATCCACCTCATGAAGCCCAAGTACACTTCCAACGTCTTTGACGGCGTCATCACCAAGCGCAACACCGTCGAATTTGCCGACGGCGAGTTTGAATGCGACGTCACGCAGCTCTACCCCGGAAGCCACATCGACGAGGAGGAGTACCTCGTCACGGCGGCAGGCGAAAAACTCGACCTCACCGGCACCGAGGTGAAGGTGGAGATCGGCCTCGACGACATCGAGATCAGCGACGACGAGAATGCGGGCGGCACGACCGGTCACATCATCTCCATGATCTACAAGGGCGACCATTACCGCCTCATCGTGCGCACCGACGGCGAGGACGAGGAGGACTTCGTCTTCTCCACCGACGACCTGTGGAACGAGAATGACCGCGTCTCCGTCATCGTCCCCAAGGACAAGATCAAACTCACGCTCAAGCACCCGGAGGACAAGAAGAAATGAGATTGCACTTTTCCAGAAAGATGCTGGGCATCCCCTATGCCGTCTTTCTCCTCTTCTTCGTCATTCTCCCGATGCTGGTCATCCTCTTCTACGCCTTCACGGACAAACAGATGCACCTCTCGTTCGGGAACTTCATCCGGTTCTTCTCCGACCCGACCAAGCTGAGCACCATCGTCTATTCGCTCGTCATTGCGTTCATCACGACTGCGGTCAGCCTGCTCATCGCCTATCCCGTCGCCTATATCCTCGCGCGCAGCAAGATGAAGAAAAAGTTCGTCATCCTTCTGCTCTTCGTCACGCCCATGTGGATCAACTTCGTCCTGCGCATCAACGCCATCCGCGAATTACTCGGCTGGGTCGGCCTGCTCGGCGAGGCAAATTACTTCAATACCATCCTCGGCATGGTCTACGACTTCCTGCCCTTCATGATTCTCCCCCTCTATACGACCATGCTCAAAATCGACGAGAGCCTCTACGAGGCAAGCTCTGACCTCGGCGCAAGCGCTTTCACCACCTTTACCCGCGTGACCCTTCCGCTCTCCATGCCCGGCGTCGCAAGCGGCATCACGATGGTCTTTTTGCCGTCCATGACCAACTACGTCGTCTCCGATATGCTCGGAAATTCCAAAGTCACCATCATCGGTAAATTTATCTACGAGTACTTCGGCACCAACTGGCATATGGGCTCGATGGTCGCTCTCATCCTGCTCATCGTCGTGTTCCTCTCCACCTGGCTGACCGGCGGCCTCAAAGAAGACGAAACCGTAAGGGGGGCAAACCTGTGAACAAGAAAGCGATCCTTCTCAAATGCGTCAAAGCGGCGTTCATCGGAATCATCCTTCTCCTCCTGTACGCCCCCATTCTCCTGCTCGCCGTCTACAGCTTCATCGACACCGACGTCATCGGCACCACGGGCGGGTTTACCTTCGATCACTACACCGACCTCTTCACCGACGCACAGGTCATGACCATGATCGGAAATACCGTCGGCCTCGCCTTTGCATCCGCCGCCCTCTCCACCGTGCTCGGCACGCTGGGCGCCATCGGCATGTATTACAGCAGAAAACATATGAAGACCGCGATCGGCGCCGTCTCCCGCATCCCCATCATTAATGCGGAGATCGTCACGGCGCTCTCCCTCGCCATCCTCTTCGTCACCTTCGGCCTGCCCAAGTCCTACTTCACTCTGCTCATGGGCCATATGGTCATCTGCACTCCCTTTGTCGTCCTCTCCGTCATGCCCAAGCTCAAACAGATGGACAACTCCCTCTATGAGGCCGCCCTCGATCTCGGCGCTTCGCCCGCAAAGGCGCTCTTCCGCGTCATCCTGCCCCAGATCGTCCCCGGCATCATCTCCGGGTTCATGCTCGCCATCACGCTCTCGCTCGACGACTACATCGTGACCGTCTATACCCGCCCCGCCGGCTTCGACACCATCTCGACCTACGTCTTTAATGCGACCATCCGCGGCAACGCGCATACGGCGGAAACGCTCTCCTCCTTCTGGGCGCTGACGACCATCATCTTCCTCATCATTCTCATCGTCGTCATCTGCGCGAACCTCGCAGGACGCAAAAAGGAGGTCAACAAATGAAATTGAAACGGTTCGGCGCGCTTGCCCTTGCAACGCTTGCCGCCATCCCGACCCTCATGTTTACCGCCGGCTGTTCCAACGACAAGACCGTCACCCTGCGCATCTTCAACTGGGAAGAGTACATCGACGAAGGCGGCGAGGACTCCTGGGACGGCACCGAGGACGCCCCTGCCATGATCCAGCGCTTCGAGACCTGGTACGAGGAAACGTACGGCACTCCCATCCGCGTGGAATATTCCACCTTCGGCACCAACGAGGACATGTACAACCAGCTCCAGCTCGGCGACGAATACGACCTCCTCTGCCCCTCGGAATACATGATCATGAAGCTCGCGGCGGAAGGCTATCTGCAGCCCTATGACGCGTCCTTCCACGACCCCTCCATCGAGGGAAACTACTACGCGCAGAACGTATCTCCCTATATCCGGAATATGTTTGAGAGCAACCGCATCAACAAGGAAGACGCCTCCGATCCCTCCACCTGGGCGGACTATGCGGCCGGCTACATGTGGGGCGTGACGGGATTCACCTACAACCCCGCTTACGTCGAAGGGAGCGAACTCTCCGAACTCGGCTGGGATATCATGATCGACCCGCAGTTCAAAAACAAGGTGACGACCAAGGACAACGTGCGCGATTCCTACTTCGTCGCGCTCGCCATCTGCTACAAAGACGAGATCGAGGCGCTCGACCCCACGTCTGCGGACTACAACGCCCGTCTCACCGAGATCCTCAACCGCACGGATGCCGAGACCATCGAAAAGGTGGAAGCCGTCATGCGCGAGATGGACGAGAACATCTACGGCTATGAGACGGACACCGGGAAGGCAGACATCGTGAGCGGCAAGATCTGGCTCAATTTCGCATGGAGCGGCGACGCCGTGTACGCCATGGACCTGGCAGAGGCCGGCGAGGACGAGGACGGCAACGAGACCGAAAGCACCCTGCTCAACTTCTACATCCCCGAAAGCTGCGCCAATCTCTGGTTTGACGGCTGGGTCATGCCCAAAGGCGCCAACAAGCAGGCCGCTCAGGCTTTCGTCAACTTCTTGTCCATGCCCGAAAATGCCGTCCGCAATATGTACTATATCGGCTATGCGGGCGTCATCGCAGGCGAGGAAGTTCTCGACTACGTCAAGGAATGCTACGAGGTCGACCCCGCCGAGTACGAAAACCCCGATGAGGAAGTCGTCGACTACGACCTCTCCTACTTCTTCGGCGATACCGTGGAAGAAGACAACGCCATATTCCCCGCCGACCGCGTTCAGGCGGAAGAACGCCAGCTCCACGCGCATTACCCCACCTATGAGGTGACGCGCCGCTGTGCCGTCATGGATTACTACGGCGAAGAGGCAAACGAGACGATCAACGAGCTCTGGTCGCGCATCAAGAGCGAAACCCTCGATGCCTGGGCGATCGTCGTCATCTGCGTCGGCATCGTGCTCGTCGCGGGGGCCGTCCTCTACGTCAAGTTCGGCGGAAAACTCGACCTCTTCCGCAGCCGCCCGAAAAAAGGCTATCATCGCATCCGTCAGGAGAACTGCCGTTAAATCCCCGCGCGGGTACACTTTTCTCCGAATGTACCGCTCCGCACGCCTGCCCTTTTTCCAAGAAAGCGACATCGCATAAAGTGCCGTTTTCCGCAAAACATCGCCTGCGCGATCGAATGACGGAATACGCTTTGCGGAGCCCCAACAGACAAAGCAAGGTTCGCGCTTAAAAAAAGGGTTGCGTTTGACGGCCGACGAACTTTCTACGGACACAAAACATAAAACCCGCCCCTTCGGTGTTCCGAAGGGGCGGGTTTTTCGTTTTTCTCTTTTGTACAGAACCGCCGATCGAAAGAATCAATAGAACGTGGCAAGTTCCTGTTCGGGCGGCGCAGTGTATTCGATCTCGGAGGCGGTGAGTACCGGCCCCTTCTGCCCGTAAATGGAGTGATAGCGGATGTCGATGCGCGCCGTGACCATCACCCAGTCGCGCGTCTTGAAGGGAAGATCGGAATGATGCAGGCACACCAACCCACTGTATGCGATATCCGCCTCACAGCAGGTCATGATATGGCGTCCGACGACGATCGTCCCCTGCTTCATGCTCTTGTCCACGGCGACGAGCCCCTTAAACCGCACGGTCTTGCCGCGGTACTTGTCCGTTTCCTCCACAAGATCGCGGTAGAAAAAGGCATAATCCCGATCGGCAATTTCAATGACTGGCGCATCGATGTCATAGGGAAGCGGATCGACGATCTCGTCATACTCCGCTTTTCCGCCGAGGTATTCATAGACGATCCCCGGCCGACGCGTCATCGCACGGATGATTTTGTGAAACTCTTCCTTGGAATATTCGCCGCGGAAACGGTTGAACACCACCATATCCGCATACTGCACTTTATCGTACACGAGTTGGCGCATGTTCTTGTTGTAGGTCAAAAACGTGGTTGCGTCGAAAAACGTCATCACCTGCGCGATCGACCAGCCGTCCGGCATGGCGTCGAAGAACCTCTGCAGCTCCCACATGCCGTTGTATTCGACAAGCACTCGCTCGGCGGAATACTTCTTCACGAGCGCGGAGAGGTTTTTCTCCGTCATCTCGTCCGCCTCCATATGCTCTACCGCATAGGAGGGATTGGCAAAACGCGAGACGTCGTACTCCTCTTCTCCCTCTTCCAGAACAAGAAGAAGCGTGTGCTCGCCCGAATCGAAACGCTCGTCTTCAAGCGTCTCCTGGATGAATTTTGTCTTGCCCGACTCGAGAAAGCCGAGAAACAGATAGACGGGAATTTCCTCCGGCATGGTTTACCCCAAAAAGAGCGCCTTCAGCTTGTCTGCGTCCAGCTTACAGCCGATGACACACAGTCTGCCCGTCACGCCGGCCGCACCGTCGCGGATATCCGGCTCCCCGGGAACATAGTCGAAGTACAGCCACTTTCCGTCTCCTTCCACAATCCCCTTCGCGCGCAGAACCTGTCCGTATTCGCCCGAAGCAAGTGCCTCCAGCTTTTCCTCCAGATCTTCGGCGGAGAACTTCTTGCTCGTCTCCACCCC
>CAJFMF010000114.1 GCA_904391375.1 Candidatus Gallimonas faecavium
GTAGCTTTTGGCGTTCTGTATCCGCTCCCACATATCATTATATTCCGCGATCCTGTGCTGTTTTTGCATAACGCCTCGCACCGCCCCGATGATATAATAGATATTACCAGATTGTCCCTGGCTATGGAACTCAACCTTTCCTTTTTTCATTTCTGTACCTCCGTAGCTTGAACAATACCGTATAATTCCTATTTAGTCCAGTTAAAACTGAAAGAAAAAGCCAAGACCGCCGAGTTCTCGGCGGTCTTCTTCGCTTTATGTGTCTTCACGGGTTGTCTTTTGTATTTTTTGCCGATACTTAATTTATCGGCTTTGTCTTATGCGCGCTCATTGACTGATATGGAAAACTGCTGTCCGTTATTGAACTTGACGGCGATCTTACCTTCATTCAGTTCAAACGAACCTATGTAATACTCTTTCAGCAGGAACAACAGCCCTGCCGCGAGTTCACGCGAATCCGTTACGGCATCGTGCATCTCACCCTCCTGTTCCATCCAGTCCGTGCTGCTCGGATTGCTCCGTGCAGGTTCAAAGTTTGCCATTTTGAAACCTCCTAATTGATTTCATAGCTGCGCGCTCGCTATGTACTACTATTATAACTTGGTTTGCGGACACAATCAACTTTTTGTGTCCGCAATCCGAGATAATTATTACAGAGGTTTTGACTTATTTATGAGTATATTGGAGAAATTTGTCGAAAGGCTCCGAGAGCTGCTTACCGACCACGAAATGAAGCCCGCTCACCTCGCCAAAGAGCTTGGTGTTACAAGGAAAGTCATCTGCCGCTATACCAACGGCGAGAGACTTCCCAGTTTGAACATGGCTTTCCGTTTGTCGGGCTATTTCCATTGCTCTATCGACTTTTTGCTCGGCCGCAGCGATGAAGGCTCTGAATTTGAGCCTCTTCCCCTTCCACCGTTCAAGGACAGGCTACCGTACCTGGTGGATTTCTTCAAAAAAACCAAAGCCAACATCTCCAAAGAAGCCCATATCGATGAAAGCATTATCTATGATTGGCTAAAAGGAAGAAGTACACCGAGCCTTGAAAGCATTATCGCTTTGGCTGATTACTTCGACTGTTCCGTCGAATTTATCCTCGGTCGAGAGAATTAAGCATCCAAAGCCTGCCTTTTGCTTGTATTCCCTTGATTCGTTTGGCTATATACCCCTGTGAATAGCCCAAGCGCCTCGCAATTTCTTTTTGCCGGTACCCTTCCATCTTCATTTTGAGGACACTTCTGTCAAGCGTCGACAGTCTTCGCTGAAACTCTGCAAACATTATACCCGCAAGGCATTCGTCTTGCGGGTTTTCGTTTGCCTCGATGGTATCGGCGATAGTTAAGACCGTTCCTGTTTCGTCCGTTGAAACAGGCTCTTCAAGCGATATCTCTTTCCCAAAGTACCGCCGCACTTTCCGCATATACATCAGCATTTCGTTTCGAATACAAAGTGCAGCATAGGTAGAAAACTTTGTGCCGCGCTCACTATCGAATGTATTTGCTGCCTTTACAAGTCCCAACAGCCCGGACGATATTATGTCGTCCCTATGCAATGAAGTGACTTCCGTTTGAGAAAATTTCCCGAACACATAATATACCAGCCGTATGTTGTCGCATACCAGGGTCTCACGGCATGATTGCATTCTTCAACTCCTGCGCCTTATCCGTCTTTTCCCACGCGAAGTCTTCTTTCCCGAAATGCCCTCCTACTGCGGTTTGGACATAGACGGGACGTTTAAGGGCGAGCGCATCGATTGCTTTTCCCACGCGCAGGTCGAAAACCTGTTCAACCGCATTACGGATGAGTTGTTCATTGACCGTTCCCGTGAAGAAGGTATTGATGTCGATGCTCGTCGGGGCCGGAATGCCTATCGCATACGTCAGTGCGACCTCACATTTCTCCGCAAGTCCCGCCGCCACAATATTCTTTGCAATATATCTGGCGAGATATGCCCCGCTCCTATCCACTTTACTCGCATCTTTTCCGCTCATCGCCCCGCCCCCGTTGTGCGCAATCCCGCCGTAGGAGTCGACCATGAGCTTCCTTCCGGTCAGACCGGTATCGGCCTCGAACCCGCCAATCACAAACCGTCCGGACGGATTGACCAGTATCTCGGCATCGGACATATCATACTCGGCTAACACATAGCCGATGACTTTCTTCCTGATCTCGGGAATAAGGTCGTCGAGCGATTTCCACGCTTCATGCTGCGCCGATACAAGAACGGAAACGATCTTATCAAAGCGGTCGCCGTTAAACTGCACGGTCACCTGGCTTTTCCCGTCCGGGCAAAGTCCTTTGATGATGCCCCTGCGACGGCATTGCTCAAGCCTATCCGTCAGTCGGTGCGCAAGTTCGACAGGCAGCGGCATGAAGTTCAGCGTTTCCGTTGTGGCATAGCCGTACACGATTCCCTGGTCGCCCGCTCCCTGCTCTGTTCTGTCGACTGCGCCGGCTATGTCCATGCTCTGCTCATGAATATGAATGTCGTAGTCCAATCCCCTCGGGTCATAGCCGACTTGGGCAATGGTCGCTCTGGCGATGAACTCATAGTCCACCCTTGCTTTCGTGGTGATTTCACCACCGATAAAGCACTTATCGTGAGTGAGCATTACTTCGACTGCGACGCGGCTGTCCGCATCCTGTTCCAGGCACTCATCGAGAATGCTGTCCGCAATGAGGTCTGCAAGTTTGTCCGGGTGTCCGATTGTCACCGACTCTGCCGTGTAAATCCTTTTATTCATCTTCACCGTTCCTTGATTGATTTATCAAAAAATAAAGCCTTGAAGATTGCCTCCAAGACCTGCACCACGATTCCGTTTCCCGCTTGTCGATATTGCTGCGTCGAACTGACCTTTGCGCTCTCGATTTTGTCAATCTGCTCATCTGTCCAGCCCATGAGCCGCAGACATTCTCTCGGAGTCAGTTTGCGAATGCGCACGTTCTCCGTGATGACTGCGTTTCCGTCTCCGCAGGTCAGCGTTTGCGCAACACCTTTCCCTACCCGACCTCTTTTGGTCTTGGAACTCGGGAAAGTAATGTTCACATAGTCCCCCGACGTTGCCTCCTCGTATCCTTGCTTGGTCGCCACTTTGACCTTTATCGGTTTTTCGAGTTTCAGTACCGCCGAGCTGCCCGAGGGACAGGAACATTGCCCAGTCAATGTCGGCGCAACATCATGAACTTCCTGCTTGTTGTAAGCCACGAACATCTCGGGGATGTACCCTTTTTCGTCGATAAATTCGCCGTATTTCCTGGATACATAGTCCGCATCCATTACAAGGTTGTCTTTTTGAACCGTGGTAAGCGCATTACACAGCCCCTTTTCGTTCAC
>CAJFMF010000115.1 GCA_904391375.1 Candidatus Gallimonas faecavium
GACTTCCGCGAGAACTGTGCTACGATAGCCACAACGAAGGGCAAAAAATTCGGAGAGTTATTCCTTCAGCGGCAATAAAAAAACTACCCGAACCCACTGGTTTGTGATAGCGGTGTTCGGATAGTTCAGTGGAATTAAAGCAAACTAGCAAAGCTAATCCACTGGAGATACTGCTATTGTAGTGTGGACTAAAATTTATTCAATATCCTCAATGGATATGCTATTTATTTGACAAATCTTTGGTTTGCGTTTGTCAAATAACTTTTTAACAAACCATCTATCAAAATCATTTTTATACGAAATAATTTCAAACACAATTGTTAAAAGAGAGCCTAATCCCGTTATGATTGTTGATATAATCGCGAATTTAGAAATTTTGTCTAAGCACACCAACACTATTTGAGAAATGGTTCCACCTAACAAAAGCACGGCAATTAGTGATAGTATGATTCCAAAGCCAATTTTAATCTTAAATTTATATACATTAAACTGTCTTTGTGCTTGTTGTACTCGTAAAGAATAATTCTCATGCCGCAATTTTTCAATTTCTTCGTCTTTTATTTTTGTCAAAGATGCAATTTCTGATTTGTGATGATTTTCTCTTTCTTGTGTTTGCCTATCGAAAGATTTCTGCGCATCAAAAATATGCTTGGCTTTTATAAGATCCAATACTTCATATACCGTGTTTTGAGACAATTCTTCAATATTATTTTGTGTACTTTGAACCAAAAAGTCGTTAACCATTGTATGGTTTCGAATTGCAATATAGTCATCTTCCGTCATCCTTGACGCTGCTTTTTCTTGTTCCACTAATTCTACAAATTTGCTTAACATAGCTCTGGACGGCTTATATGCACTATAACAGAATGACAACACTTTATTTGTTGCAACCTGTTGCGCTTTTTGTGAGTTTTCACCGCTTATTATCATCCCTATAAATGCATCACTTATTACCGGAGATATGGTTGCTTTATAATGTTCGTTATTATATTTTCTTATTGCATTTACAAATCCAAAATTACTGCTTATATAAAAACAAGGAGCATCTGACAATTTTATTATGTTGTTATTCTTTCGCAAACTATATATATGCATTGTACTATCAGTGTCTATATTTATAGCTGTTTCCGGTAAATATCGTTTATCTTTAGAAAATGAACAATATTCCTGCATTATACCATTACGGATACTATCATAGCTTTCCACAAAAAGTTTATCATCCCAATCAATGTCAGTATTAAACAGGTTTATCCCCAATTTAGTCAAGTGACTATTCAATAATTCTATTTCTTCGGCAACATCTTCGGCGCGCATATTTTGACTTCTAAAATAATTGCAAACGTCTGAAGAGCGAGCCATATCATATTGAACGCTCTCAACATATTTTTCGGCTGTACGCAAAACTTTTAAAACCTCATCATAGTTTCGCTTAAAAATATAAATTTTGCAGTTCTTCTCAATCAAACTTTGGATTAAAAACTTATATTCTTGTTCATAAAAATTACCATAATATCCAAGCAATCTAAAAATAATCGGGGTGTCAATATATAAAGTTTTATTTATAAAAGCACTGCTTTTTAGCCCTTCATTAAACATATAAGACTTAATCAGAGTGCTTTCGCATAGGGAAACAATAAAATTAAATAAGGAATCATTTTGTTCTTTCAGTTGTTGAATATATCCTGATAAAAAATACCTATAAGTATCACTCTCATCATATAAAGTTCCGCGCCCTGTATATACTTTGGTGTCAAAGTTGTTATCATCAATAAAATCAGTAATAATTTTATCCGCTGTATTATAGTTAATTTCATCGGGAGCATTACAAAAATCTACAAACCCATTGATAAGTTTATTATATTTCTCATCAAAAGTATTTGCCTCTGAGTCCAAGTCAACATTTGGCATTGTATCTTTATGAAAAATCCATTGTTCGTGTTTTATATCCACATAACCATTCTGTTTCATATTGTTTAAGATCGGACGCAAAATAAACATTTCCAATCTATATCCATATTTATGCTTGAATTGCTCGGACAATTCTTCGATAGTGCAAGACTCTATCTTTTCAGAACGTATTAAATTTATTACAAACGGCATGAATGTACTAACAGTATCTTGCGGTAACCATTTTGATTTAAGAATGTAATAATTTTTGACTGTTTTATTCATTAGTATTCACCAAATTTTTCTTAATAGATATTTGAACAAATTATACTGCATTTTGGTAAGAAAATCAATAGTCTGCAATACATATAATCGTTATTATGAAAAGATTGTCTTGGGAGTTAAAGATTACCGACGATTTATTATTTGGAATGATAAACGAAAATAGTGTGTTCGGTAGCTGTGGTTGACATCAGAAAGGTTGTTTGTTTTTTTAATAAATAATCACCATAGACTGATTGAGGGTGCGATTAGGACAAATTGATTCGCTTAGCTTTTATACGGTAAACCTATTCTTTTGGCGGCAACAAAAAAACTATCCGAACCCACTGCTGAGTAATAGTGGTGTTCGGATAGTTCCAATTTGGTGACCTTGCCGGGAATCGAACCCGGGATTGCGCCGTGAGAGGGCGCCGTCTCCAATTTGGTGACCTTGCCGGGAATCGAACCCGGGATTGCGCCGTGAGAGGGCGCCGTCTTAACCGCTTGACCACAAGGCCGTGTTTTGTCATGCAACTGCTCCTGCGCGATCTGTCCCGCCGAAAAGCTCATGACAATCATTTCGCAAAAGCTTTGTAATTATAGCATAATTTCTTCTTCTTTGCAACTTTTTTTCATACAATATCGCAACTTTTTTTGCCTTTTCCGAAAAAATATCCGATGCCCGTTTTTGTCCTGCTCCAAGGATCCCGCCAATGCGCGGAAAACGGCGTCACTTGCGGCATATCCGAATATAGGAGCAGTCATAAGATCGTTTGCAAAAGGGAGGATGTCTCTCAAATATCGGTTGACAACCCCGAAAAAAGGGGAAATGGTAAAAAAATCGCCGCAACGGTTGCGGCGATTTGTGTATTTTCGGTTATTTTGTAAGCGCTTCGATCGCGGTCTTGTAGACATCCAGAAGCAACTTGACGCGGTCGATGGTGATGTATTCGTCTGCCTGGTGCATGACGGGCTCGTCGCCTTCCACTTCCGGGCCGAACGCAACGCCGTTTTTCAGCGCCCGCGCATAGGTTCCGCCGCCGATTGCGAGCGGCTCTTCGTGCTTGCCGGTCACCTGTTCGTACGCCTTGAGCAGCGTCTGTACGAGCGCGCCGTTTTTGTCCTGCATGAGCGGCGGCTGATGGCGGATGGTCTCATATTTGACGCCGATGCGGTTGATGCGTTCGATTACGGCGGAATAGGGGATCGTGGCAGGGTAGCGGATATCGCAGATCACCTGAACTTCGCCCTTGCGGTACTTGATGATGTCGGGCGAGAAGGTAAGTCTGCCCGTCTCGTCCTCCAGCTCGGTGAGATGGAAGCAGTCGTGGAAGAGACAGTTGATGATGCAGCGCACCTTTTCGCTTTTCGGTGCGAAAAATTCAAGGATGGGCAGGATGGCGTTTTTGCCGAGCTCGGGAGTAGAGCCGTGCGCCGATTTTCCGTGCGCGATGATCTTTTTGTTGTGGATTTCAAGCCCGAGTTCGCGTGCGCGGGTGAGTGTAAGCGTGCGCGGGGTTGCCGAGCATTCGTCGCAGACCATATTGGCCGCCGAGCCGCCTTCCAGATAAAAGAAGGGCGGTTTATCGCCCATGGGGAAGTGCAGGCGAATGTGCAGGATGCCTTTTTCCGCATAGATGACGGGGAAATTGCCGTCGGGGGAGAACCCTTCGTCCGGCATGGAAGCGACTTCGTTGTAGTGGTCGATACACGCCCAGCCGTTTTCCTCGTTGCATCCGACGATGAACTTGATCTTCCGATGGGGGACGAATCCCTCGTCTTTGAGGGCTTTGAGCGCATAGAGAACGCACAGGACGGGGCCTTTGTCGTCGATGGCGCCTCTGCCCCAGATCTTGCCGTCCGAGATCTCTCCGCCGAACGGATCTTTTGTCCAGCCGTTTCCTGCGGGAACGACGTCGAGGTGGCCGAGGATTGCAAATTCGGGGCCGTCGCCGAAAATGACTTCCCCGACATAGTTGTCATAGTTATGCGTCTCAAACCCGAACGACTGTGCGAGATTGAGAAAATGAGCCAGGCAGTCGGCGGCACCTTTGCCGAACGGCATGGCAGAATCGGAATCGGACAGAGAGGAATCGAATCGGATGCTCTCGGAGATACTCTTCACGGTTTGGTCAAGAAAATCAGTCATACAGCTTCTCCAATATCTGAAAATCTTCCAATATTATACACTTGCCGCAAGGGCTTGTCAAGTGTTTGCCGCCGTACCCGCCGAACGTTACGGACAATTTTCGACTAAATAATTGTGAAAATCTTGAGAAAAATTCAGAAAATTTGTTCAAAAAATGAAGGAATGCACAAAAGTGCATATTTGCAGGAAAAACGGAAGCGGATGAAAGGATTTACAAAAAGAGGACAAAAAAACTTGTAAATTATGCAAAAGACGTCGTGATTTTGGTGCAAAAATTATGGAAATATGGTACAATAGAAAAAAAGCAACGGGCGAACCGCCGGAAGGGCTCCGAAGGAGAAGGCGTCCTGTCCGTTTCGGATGAGGCAAAACCATGCATGAGGGGCACAGAAAACGTATGCTGCAGCGGTTGGAGCACGGCGAAGGGCTTCAGGATCACGAGCTCCTGGAAGTCCTGTTGTTCAATGCCATTCCGCGCAAGAATACCAATCCCCTGGCGCATGAACTGCTGACGGCGTTTTCTTCGCTCGGCGAGCTTTTCGGCGCGAGCTATGAAGAATTGCTCGACGTGGACGGCGTCGGCCCCGAGACGGCGGCCTATCTGCGCTGTATCGGGATCCTTACGGAGCGCCTCTCCGGGAAGAAGAAAGACCCGCCCGTCCTGTTCAGCGCGGGAAAGTTTTCGGAATACCTGCTCGCGCGCTTTGCGGGGATGAAGGAAGAAGTCATCGACCTGTTTTCCGTTGACGCGCAGCAGCGCATTCGGTCGGCGAAGCGGTTTACGCTCGGACTCAGCGACCGCGCGGCGCTGACGCCCGAGGACGTCAATGCCTTTCTTGCCGCGCGCAAGCCGTCGGGGCTCGTGATCGCGCACAATCATCCCGAATCGTTTGCGCGTCCGTCCGCGAAGGACGATGCGTTCACCGCGCAGATGCAGGTGATCTGTTCGATGAACGGCGTGCGTCTGTACGATCACATCATCGTGGGAAAAGACGGCACATACAGCTATTTCCTCGTCGGGCGCATGGAGGAGATCCGCCGCAAGTTCAATCTGTCGACGATCGTCGGGGAGGGACTCTACCGTGGATAAGCGCAGACGCTTTCACCTGGAACCCGACTTCCTCAACCGCTGGGGGAACGTCTTCATCTTCTGTTTGCTGGTCTTTGTCAGCGGCCTGCTCGTGTTCGGAAGCCTGCATTCCGTCTACTTCGACGTCGTGCGCGCGTGGTGGGTCGTGCTGCCCGTCTGCGTGGTGCTTGCCGCCGAAAACGCGGTCAAGATCTGGGGCCTGCACTCCTTCCGTGAAAAGATCGCCTGCTACGTCATCGATATTTTGCTTCTTACGCTTCTCACGGTCTTCACGGACGGCACGCTCATTTCCACGTTGTACATCATCATCTTGTCGGAGTTCTACCTCGGGCAGAACAACATCACCGGAAGCATTGCGATGTGCGTGGCGAGCATCGTGCTCTTTCTCGTGGCGTTTGCCGTTTCGGGCGCGCTCAAGGGGGAGAGCGTCCATGTGACGTCGCTCATCGCGGGGGCGTTCAACGATCTTCTGCTGCTCGTGCTGCATTTTCTCGGGTTTAATCTGGCGGTTCAGCTCTGGCGCAAGAACAGCGAACTTGCCGACACGCTGGAAGAGCTGGAGGAGAGCAACCGCCGCGTGAGCGACGCATACAACGAGCTGGACGAGAGCAACAAAAAACTGCAGGCGGCGTACCGCGAATTGCACGAAGTGACGGCGCTCGAAGAGCGTCAGCGCATAGCCAAGGACATTCACGACACGGCGGGGCATTCGATCACGACGATCATCATGCAGACGGAGGCCGCAAAGCTGGTCATCGACAGCGATCCCGCGGACGCCAAGCGGAAGATCGCGGCGGCCAACCTGCAGGCGCGCAATGCGTTGGAGGAACTGCGCGAGAGCGTGCATCTGCTCTCGGGCGGGAAGGACGATCTGTCGCTGCGGGAAGCGCTTCTTGCGATCGTGCACGAATCGACGGACGGCACGGGAATCGTGATCCGCACCGACCTCGACGACATTTCGCTGTGCGAAGCCAAGCGTCGGTTTCTGTGCAACACGCTCAAGGAGGGGATCTCCAACGGCCTGCGGCACGGCAATGCGACGGCGTTCTATTTTGAATTGAAACGGAAGGGGGAGAAGATCTCCTTCCTTCTCTCCGATAACGGCAAGGGGATGGACCCGCAAAAGCTGCACCAGGGGTTCGGGCTGAAGGGCATGTACGCGCGCGCCGAAGCGCTCGGCGGAAGCGTGCATTGCGAGACGGAGCCGGACGAAGGGTTTGAACTGCGCATCGACCTGCCGGCGGATAATGACAAAGCATAGTGAGGAAACATGATGGAAAGAAAAATTCGCGTACTACTTGCAGACGACCAGTCCATTCTTGCAGACGGCATAAAGAGCGTGCTCTCCTCCTGCCCCGATCTGGAGGTGGTCGGGATCGCGTCCGACGGATTTGAGGCGCTCACCATGACGGACACCAAGTCGCCCGACGTCGTGCTCATGGACATCCGCATGCCCAACATGAACGGCGTCATTGCCACGCAGGAGATCAAACGCCGCCGCCCCGACGTGAAGGTGCTCATTCTCACCACCTTTGACGACAGCGATTATATCCTCAACGCCATCAACAACGGCGCGAGCGGGTATCTGCTCAAAGACACCTCCTCGGCGGCGCTCATCGACGCCATCAAAAACGCCTATGCGGGGGACACCATCCTGCCTGCCAAGATCGCGAAGCGCATTGCCGATGTCGCGCGCATGGTCTCTTCCGACCGCGAGATCAAGCTCAAGCGCGCATTCGGGTTCTCCGACCGCGAAGTGGAGATCGCCGTCATGATCTATGAGGGATTCACCAACAAGCAGATCGCGTCCGCCCTGAAACTGACGGACGGCACGGCGCGCAATTATATTTCTTCCATCTACGAAAAGATGAGCGTCGCCTCCCGCTCCGAGGCGGCGGAAAAGATGAAAGAGGTCATCAAGCAGTGAAAAAGGTCCGAATCACCGTCCTGCGCAGGACATTGCAGGCCGATCTCGCCGCCGAATACGGCGTCGCGGGGCTGGGCAAATGTCCCATGCTGCGGGAAGGCCAGGCGTTTTACGCCGACTACGCCCGCCCGGACGGGTTCTGCGACGAGGCCTGGAAGGCGATCTACCAATACGTCTTTGCCCTCGCGCACGGCGGAAAAGAGACCTTCTATTTCGGCGACTGGATCAAAGACCCGGGCGACGCGATCTGTTCGTGCAACGACGGTCTGCGTCCCGTCATCTTCAAGCTCGAAACGACCGACGCGGAGAGCACCATCGACTATACGCCCGTCTCCGACTGAGCGGCAAACCGCTCCCGAATCGGCGGGCAGAAACATATCATTATGCGGGAAAGCAACGCACAGCGGCAAGACGGCGCATCCGACCGATTTCGAGGGTCAGCTCCCGAATCGGCGGGCCAACGTGTCCGACGCGGAAAACGCCCGTTGTCCGCGTCGAACAGGAGCGTGTGTCCGGATCGGCGGGGATAAAAATTCAAGGCAAACAAAAGAAGCCGTGCAGATGCACGGCTTCTTTTTGTGTCGTTTTTCAGATGCGTTTGTCTTCCTTATACTTGGTGTGGAGCACCTCATGTGCCTTGGGGCTGTTGGGGAAGATGAAGTAGTCGTCATAGAGCATGTCGATGACGGGGGAATCGGAGGAGCGGCGCTGTTCGTTGTGGCTGTCGCTCATGTAGAGGGCCTTTGCGCGGGTCTCTTTGAGCTCAGTCGAGTTGCGGATGCTGTCCGAGAGGGTCGGCTGTCCGCCGCCGTTGACGCAGCCGCCGGGGCAGGCCATGATCTCGATGAAGTCGTAGTGTTTTTCGCCCGACTTGATCTCGTCGAGGAGGGTGACGGCGTTCGAGAGCCCGGAGGCGACGGCGACGCGCAGGGTATGGCCGGCGACGAGGTAGGTGGCCTCTTTGATGGGGCTGGTGCCGCGGACGGCGAAGAAGTCGAGCACTTCAAAGTTGCCGTCGAGCATATGCGCCGCGGTGCGGAGCGCGGCCTCCATGACGCCGCCCGTCGCGCCGAAGATGGCACCGCCGCCCGTTGCAATGGCGAAGGGGTTGTCGAATTCCTCGTCGGGGAGTTCGGTGAACTTGATGCCTGCCGTCTTGATCATGCGGGCGAGTTCGCGCGTCGTGATGGCGGCGTTGACTTCGCCCTCCATCTCCGTGCGGTGGCACTCGTATTTTTTCGCCGTGCAGGGAATGACGGACACGGTAAAGAGATCTTTGGGATCGATGTGGTGTTTTTCGCACCAATAGGCCTTGAGAAGGGCGCCGAACATCTGCTGAGGCGACTTGCACGACGAGAGGTGAGGGATCATCTCGGGATAGCGTTGTTCGACGAACTTGACCCAGGCGGGGCAGCAGCTCGTGAACATGGGCATGGGCTTGCCCGTCTTGATGCGGTTGATGAGCTCGCTCGCCTCTTCCATGATGGTCAGGTCGGCGGTCACGTCCATGTTGAACACTTCGCAGGGGCCGAGGCGGCGGATCGCCGCCACCATCTTGCCTTCGACGTTGGTGCCGATGGGCATGTCGAACGCCTCGCCCAGCGTCGCGCGGATGGAGGGCGCCGTGAAGAACACCACCTTCTTGGTGGGATCGGCGAAGGCCTTCCATACCTCGTCGATGGTGGAGCGCTCCGAGAGGGCGCCGACGGGGCAGGCGACGATGCACTGTCCGCAGCCGACGCACACCGATTCAAACAGGGGCATGTCGAATGCGCTTCCGATGTGGACGTTGAAGCCTCTGCCGATGGGGCCGATCGCGTTGACGTGCTGCTTTCTGCATGCCGCCACGCAGCGCATACAGTTGATGCACTTGTCGTTGTCGCGCACGACGTAGGGTGCGGAGGTGTCGATGGGAAGCACGAAGTCCTCGCCCTTGAAGCGGTCCTCGTCCACGCCGTAGCCGAGGGAGAGTTTCTGAAGTTCGCAGTTATGGTTGCGTTCGCAGGAGAGGCACTTCTTCTTGTGCTTGGAGAGAAGCAGTTCGAGCGTCATCTTGCGGCTTTCGCGGCACTTTTCGGTGTTGGTGCGCACCTCCATGCCCTCCGAGACGGGGTAGACGCACGCAGCGACAAGTCCTCTTGCGCCCGTCGCTTCCACCACGCACATACGGCAGGAGCCGACGCAGGAGACGTCTTTGAGATAGCACAGCGTGGGGATCTCGATGTGCGCCTTGCGCGCCGCCTGCAAGATGGTCGTTCCCTCGGGAACGGTGACGGAAATTCCGTTGATGGTCAATGTAACGTCTTTTGCCATAATGTTCACCTCAGCTTCTCACAACTGCACCGAACTTGCAGTTTTGCATACATACGCCGCACTTGATGCAGATGTCCTTGTCGATGACGTGCGCTTCCCGCACCTTGCCCGTAATGGCGTGCGTGGGACAGTTGCGCGCGCACAGCGTACAGCCGCGGCACTTGGTAGGATCGATGGAATAGGTCAGGAGCGCCTTGCACACGCCCGCTTCGCAGTGCTTCTTTTCGATGTGGTCGACATACTCCTGACGGAAGTAGCGCAGCGTCGAAAGAATGGGGTTGGGCGCGGACTGCCCGAGCGCGCACAGCGAGGACTGCTTCATGTGCGAGGCGAGCTCTTCGATCTTGACGAGGTCTTCGGGTTCGCCCTTGCCCTCGGTGATCTTGGTCAGAAGCTGCAAAAGGCGCTTGGTGCCGATACGGCAGGGCGTGCATTTTCCGCAGCTCTCGTCGGCGGTGAATTCCAGATAGAACTTGGAAATATCCACCATGCAGGTGTCCTCGTCGAGGATGATCATGCCGCCCGAACCCATCATGGAGCCGATGGCGATCAGGCTGTCATAGTCGATGGGGGTGTCGATGCACTGCGCGGGGATGCAGCCGCCCGAGGGGCCGCCCGTCTGAGCCGCCTTGAACTTCTTTCCGCCGGGAATGCCGCCGCCGATCTCTTCGACGATGGTGCGGAGGGTCGTTCCCATGGGCACCTCCACCAGACCGACGTTGGTGATCTTGCCGCCCAGAGCGAACACCTTGGTTCCCGTGGACGTCGGCGTGCCGATCTTGGCGAACCATGCCGCGCCGTTGACAATGATGGGATTGACGTTTGCCCACGTCTCGACGTTGTTGAGGATGGTGGGCTTGCCGAACAGACCCTTGACGGCGGGGAAGGGAGGACGGGGACGGGGTTCGCCGCGGTGGCCCTCGATGGAGGTCATGAGCGCCGTCTCTTCACCGCAGACAAATGCGCCCGCGCCGAGGCGGATCTCGATGTCGAAGTCAAAGCCGAGGCCGAGGATGTCCTTGCCGAGAAGGCCGTATTCGCGCGCCTGCTTGATGGCGATCTTGAGGCGCTCGACGGCGACGGGGTATTCGGCACGCACATAGATGTAGCCCTGGTGCGCGCCGATGGCATAGCCTGCGATGGTCATGGCTTCCAGCACGCAGTGAGGATCGCCCTCGAGCACGGAGCGGTCCATGAACGCGCCGGGGTCGCCCTCGTCGGCGTTGCAGCAGACGTACTTCACGTCGCCCTGGGACGCCTTTGCAAACGACCACTTTCTGCCCGTGGGGAAACCTGCGCCGCCGCGGCCGCGGAGGCCGGAGGCGAGCATTTCGTTGATGACGTCGTCGGGCGTCATGGAGGTGAGCACTTTTTCAAGCGCCGCATAGTCGCCCGCGGCGATGGCCTCTTCGATGTCCTCGGGGGCGATGACGCCGCAGTTGCGCAGCGCAATGCGCATCTGTTTTTTGTAGAAGGGCGTCTCCGCAAAGGGGATGATGGAGCCGTCCTCGGCGACCGTGCCCTGATACAGGAGCTCTTTGACGATGGACCCGCCCTTGACGAGGTGCTTTTCGGCGACCGTCTTGGCGTGTTCGGGGGTCATCTGCGCGTAGAACGCGCCCTCGGGGTAGACGATCATGATGGGGCCGAGCGCGCAGAGCCCGAAGCAGCCCGTCTTGACGATGAGGACGTCCTTGATGTTGAGTTCGGCGAGCGACTGTTCCAGTTGCTCGATGACTTTTTTGGAGTGCGATGACGTGCAGCCCGTACCGCCGCAGACGAGTACCTGTTTGCGGTACCCCGTCTTGGCGGCGAGTTTTTCGTCCTGTTCGCGCACGACGCGGCGCACGTCGATGAGGGGCTTTTTCTTCTTGCGGATGGCTTCCAATTCCTGAATGGTCATGCCTGTGCCTCCTTTCTGTACTTGTCAAGGATGCCCTTGACCATTTCGGGGGTGAGCTTGCCGTGCACGTCCTCGTTGATGGTCATGACGGGGGCAAGTCCGCAGGCGCCCACGCAGCGGCAGCTGTCGATGGAGAACATTCCGTCCGCCGTGCATTCGCCGCACTTGATGCCGAGTTCCTTTTCCACTTCCGCAAGGATCTTGTCCGAGCCCTTGACGTAGCAAGCCGTTCCCAGACAGACGCTGATGCGGAACTTTCCCTTGGGCTTTAACGAGAACTGCGAATAGAACGTAACGACTCCGTACACTTCCGCGAGCGAAATATTCAGTCCCTCCGCAATGGTCTTCTGCACAGACAGCGGAAGATACCCGTAAATTCCCTGTGCCTCCTGCAGGATGTGCATCAGACATCCCGGCGTCGTGCGCGATTCTTCGATGACCGCCTTGAGCTTTTCCAGCTGTTCGGGCGTTCCGCACGATGCTTCGCACTCTTTCATAACAACCTCCTATCATATGTTCTTTCCGTTGCCGGATAGGTCTTCCCGCCGGCAGCGGCGCGATGACATTGTGTCTATTATATCATAACCGAGATAATTTATCAATCCTATTTGGGGATTTGTAAAAAATTGTCGAAATTTTTTTTATTGCGAACATTTCGGACGCGCGCGCCCGTCTGCGCGGAAAAACATATTGACATTGCCAGGGCGGTATGCTAAAATAATCCGCGTGTCGGGTGTAACTTCCGGCATAATCTTCATACGATATATTGTAATCCCGCCAAGGGGTCGGTTTGCGGCGGGAAACGGGGAGTGTATCATGCGATTCGATAAGGCGACCTTTCTTGCGGACGTCGAGCGCGTCCTCAATGCCGACTATGCCTGCGATCTGAAGTCGGCGGGAAGAAAAGAACTCTACAATGCGGTTTCCAAGGCGGTCATGGAGCAGACCTATGCCGATTGGAGCAAAGAAAAGAAGTCCAATCGCCGCCGCTGCGGCTATTTTTCTGCCGAATTTCTCATGGGCCGCGCCATTTATTCCAACCTCCTGAACCTCGGCATTCTCGAAGAAGTGGGGGATGCGCTCCGCAGTGTGGGCGAGGACCTCAATCAGTTTGAAGAGGTGGAGGACGCCGCCCTCGGCAACGGCGGCCTCGGGCGGCTTGCGGCGTGCTATCTGGACGCCGCGGCAAGCAAGGACATCGCCCTCGACGGCTACGGCATCCGCTACCGCTACGGGCTCTTCCGTCAGACCTTCGAGGACGGCTTCCAGCACGAGGAAGGAGACGACTGGCTCAAATGGGGCGATCCCTGGAGCGTGCGCGTGGAGCGCGATGCCGTGCTCGTCCGCTTTGCCGATCAGACGGTGCGCGCCGTGCCCTACGATATGCCAATTTTCGGTTATAAGAACGGCGTCGTGAACACGCTGCGCCTCTGGCAGGCGGAGCCCGTGCAGGCATTCGACTTCGCGGCGTTCAACGAGATGCGCGGCGAGGTCAAGGCGAACGAGAACTTCAACGCCACCAAGATCACCGACGTCCTGTATCCCAACGACAACACGATGGTCGGCAAGATCCTGCGTCTCAGACAGCAGTACTTCATGGTCAGCGCGTCCCTGCAGGACATCGTGCGCAAGTTCAAGCAGAGCGGCAAAGATCTGCGCACGCTGCCCGAAAAACGCTGCTTCCAGCTCAACGACACCCATCCCGTCATCGCCATTCCGGAGCTTCTGCGCCTGCTTCAGCTGGAGGGGCTCTCCTTCGAGGAGGCGTTCGATGTCTGTCACAAGTGCTTCCACTTCACCAACCACACCATCATGGCGGAAGCGCTCGAAAAGTGGGACGTTCTGGCGCTCTCCGACCTTCTTCCCGACGTGTACGAACAGATCATGGCGTGCCAGCGTCGGCTGCAGAGCGAGGGCGTCGATCCCAACGTGTTTTACATCGTGCGCGACAACGTGGTGCATATGGCGAACCTCGCCATCTACGTCTCGGCGCACGTCAATGGCGTCGCGGAGATCCACACCAACATTCTCAAGACGCAGACCTTCAAAAACTGGTACGAGCGCTATCCCGACAAGTTCGTCAACATCACCAACGGTATCACGCCCAGAAGATGGCTGCTGCTCAACAATCCCGAGATGGCACGCCTCATCGACGGGAAGATCGGCACCGTCTGGCATACCCGTCTGCCCGAACTCAAAAAGATCCGCCCGTTCATCGACGAGATGCTCCCCGCCTTCGAGCGCATCAAAAAGGAGAACAAGAAAAAGCTCGCCGCCTATATCGCCGAGCATGAGGGCATCGAGATCTCTCCCGACTTCATCTTTGACGTCCAGGTCAAGCGCCTGCACGAGTACAAGCGCCAGATACTCAACGCGCTCTCCGTGCTGTGGTACTATTTCGGCATCAAGGACGGCGAGATCACCGACTTCCCGCCCACGGTGTTCCTCTTCGGTGCAAAGGCGGCGCCCGGCTACTACCTTGCCAAGGCGATCATCAAGTTCATCAACGAGATCGCCCGCCTCGTCAACAACGATCCCGCCGTCTCCGATCGGATGAAGGTGGTGTTCGTGCAGAACTATAACGTCTCGTATGCGGAAAAGATCGTCTGCGCGGCGGACATCTCCGAGCAGATCTCGCTCGCCGGGATGGAGGCGTCGGGAACGAGCAACATGAAGTTCATGCTCAACGGCACCGTGACGCTCGGTACGCTGGACGGCGCAAACGTGGAGATCTGCGAAGAGGCAGGCCGCGAGAACAACTACATCTTCGGCGCAACGGTGGAGGAAGTGGCCGCCATCAAGCAGTACTATTGCCCGCGCGAGATCCTCGAACAGAATCCGCGCCTCAAGCGCGCGCTGGAGACGCTCGTGGACGGCACGCTTTCCGACGATTCGGGCATGCTCCGTAAGCTCTACGAGAGCATGACGTCCGGCTATGAACCCGACCGCTATCTCGTCCTCTATGACTTTGCCGACTACATTCGCGTCAAGACCCAGCTTTTGCACGACTTCGGCACCGAGGCGTTCAACCGCAAGTGCCTGATCAACATGTCGGCCGTCGGGAAGTTCTCCGCCGACCGCTCCGTCACCGAGTACGCGAAAAACATCTGGAACCTCTGATCGTCTGCCCTGCTTTCAGGGAAAGACGCTCTGCGGCGGCCCCCATGCGGACATGGGGGCCGCCGTTTTCTGTATTTTCGGACATGGCAGGGGTGCAGGGTGTTCGCCGCGGGCGCGCAAGAGATGGCCTGTGCGCGGACACGGCATGGGTGCAGAGTGATTCCCGCGGACATGGCAGGGGTGCAGGGTGATTGCCGCGGCCATGCAGGATACCATATGCAAGCGGACATGGTATGCGTCTTACGTCGGATTGAAAAACACGGGCATCGGCCGATGCCCGTGTTTTGTAGATGAATTGTCAAACTAAGTGCAACACCTTGTGAGATTTTCTTGGAACAAATCTTGCGGTGTTCGAAAATGCAAAACTTTCTTGGGCCTGGCGTTTAA
>CAJFMF010000116.1 GCA_904391375.1 Candidatus Gallimonas faecavium
GTATATCTACCGCATATCCGTAGGACACACTTTTGAAGGAAAGACATAGAAAAAGGCAGTCGCTTCATATAAAGCAACTGCCTTTAAAAAAGTATGAAGTTGAGCGTCATATCAGAGCGAGCCGTAGAGGCTGTAATATCTTTGACGTATACTTGCCTTGCGGTGATTTATCGTTCCGCGACCTATTCCGAGTTCGGCGCAGACTTTAGATTGTCCCATTCCGCTCATATAACAGTTCAGGATTGCAAGCTTCAATGCGGAGAGTTGTAACGCTTCTACAAGTTCATCGTATTTCGTATAATCTGTCTGTTCCTGTTCAAAGCAGTTTATGGGATCGGTGGGGAGAGCTTTGTGATTTGTGAAATCGATAGATTCGACGATCGTTCCTCGTCTGTCCGGTCTGTTACGAAGAAGATTGATGAAACGATCTACCTCACGGTAGCAGGCAAGTTTGATAGAGATTTCTTTTCCTTTGCGGTCTTTACCGTAAATCTCGTGAACGGTATGACCGACATATTGATACAGGAAACAGATAGCGGTTTGTGCAACGTCGTATCCGTCAGATACGATATAGTCAATCTCGCCCATGTGATGCAGATCTTTGATGAGCCCGATATACAGTCTGTCTGCCACTTTCATATCAAACTTTTTGTGCGTGCGCAATGCCTGCAATGCGATCATTTCGCCCATAAGTTTGACATTCTCGGCAGAGATAACTTCTGCAAAGAGTTCGCCCTCATTCCGATACTTTCCGTTTGAGAACTTTGTGACTAACATTTCCATCTTAACACCTCTCGAATTGTATTTGCCTTTTTCGGGCAACAGGCGAAGGTGCATAGGACGGTAAAAGGACAGTATCTTCTCAATCGGTCTGCGGAAGTCAACGGGACAAAGGAAAATTGTTGCGTACAAGACTTACGTAAAACAAAAAGAGCCGAAACCGGAAATATCCGATTTCGACTCATTCTTTTTTTGTTTGATGTTTTCTGTGACAATTTTCCGGCCGTTGACATTCGCGAGGAACTATGCTACCATAGCCGACCGAAAAAGCAAATCCGAGAAGTCATCTTTGTAAGCATATTCCGAAATAATCGTGCGAGAAAAAGCATACGAACCCTGATATTTCATCAGGGTTCGTATGCTCATCGTTTGGCGCAGAAGACGAGATTCGAACTCGTGCTACCGGTAAAGGTACTACTCCCTTAGCAGGGGAGCCCCTTGAGCCTCTTGGGTACTTCTGCATACGGCTCAATGTGCGGCGTGTCCGCCGCGCGGGGGTGCGCTTTTCTCAGTGCGCTCTATCACTATACCATACTTGCGCCGAATTGTCAAAGTATATTTTCGGGAAAATGCAAAAAAATCCAAAAAAATGATTTTCATATCTTGCGGGCGTGGGAAAAGTGTGGTAAAATAAGACAGAACTTGGTCGGCCCAAGGTTCAGGGGAAAAAGGATATAAGGAGAATCGCATGAATATCTGGCATGACATTGATCCGAAGCGTATCACGCCGAAGAGCTTTGAAGCGCTCATTGAAATTCCGAAGGGGAGCAAGACGAAGTACGAGCTGGACAAGGAGACGGGCATTTTGAAGATCGACCGTGTCCTTTACACTTCGACGGTGTATCCGGCGAATTACGGATTTATTCCGCGCACCTATGCGGACGACGGAGACCCGCTAGATGTCCTGGTTCTGTGCAATGAGTCGATCTATCCGATGACGCTGGTCAACTGTTACCCGATCGGGGTCATCAAGATGGTGGACAGCGGGGCGCTCGACGAAAAGATCATCGCCATTCCGTTCAAGGATCCCACCTACAACGGCTATTATGACATTCAGGAGCTGCCCAAGCATATTTTTGAGGAAATGATGCATTTTTTTGAGGTCTATAAGTCTTTGGAGCACAAGAAGACGACGGTCAAGGAGATCGCCCACCGTGAAGAGGCGATCGAGATCATCAAGAAGTGTCTTGCAATGTATGAGGAAAAATTCGGGGGTGTGAAATGAGCGAACGGACACAGACTCCGACGGCGGAGGAGACGCCCGCCGTCAAGGTGGTCTTTTTCGGGGACTCCATTACCGCCTCCAACCGCAATCTGCTCGATCCCGAAGATCTCGGGGTCGGGTATGTCAAGATCGCGGCGGGAAAACTGCGCCTGCTCTATCCGGATACCGCATTTCAGTTTGTCAACCGCGGCGTGGACGGCGACCGCACGGCGGAGCTTCTGCAGCGGGTGAAAAAGGACGTTGTGGACGAAAATCCCGATTACGTCGTGCTTGAAGTCGGGATCAACGATGTCTGGTGCCGTTTCTCGCGCGGAGAGGAGGTCACGCCCGAGGCCTTCCGCGCCAACTATCTGCAGCTTGTGGATACCATTCTCGCGACGGGGGCAAAGCTCTTTCTCATTCAGCCGTATGCGCTTAAAATGGGGGACAAACAGCGGTTCCGTCCCTTCCTCGAGCGGTTCAACGACATCATCCGCGAGATCGCAGACGTCAGGGACGTCGCGCTCGTTCCCGTGGACGAGATCTTTATGGGTGTCACGCAGGACATCGATCCCGCGCAGTTTACGACGGACGGCGTGCATCCCACGCACCGCGGCTGCCGCTACATCGCCGATCTTCTCATCAAGGAGCTGAAAAAGTGTCTGTAAAACGGCTGCTCGTCGTCGTGGATATGCAGAACGACTTCGTGACGGGCGCGCTCGGGACGGCCGAGGCGCAGGCGATTCTGCCCGCCGTTCGCGCGCTCATCGCGCGGGAACGCGCGGCGGGAAGCGATGTCGCCTTTACGCTGGACACCCACGGCGCGGACTATCTTTCGACGCAGGAAGGGCGTATGCTCCCCGTCCCGCACTGTATCAGGGGGACACATGGCTGGCTCCTTGCGGACGGACTGGACGCCGCAAACGCGCGTATCTTTGAAAAACCGACATTCGGAAGCGTGCCGCTCGCGGAATATGCCCGCGCGTATGACGAGGTGGTGCTGTGCGGCGTGTGTACGGATATCTGCGTCGTCAGCAACGCGCTGCTCATCAAGGCCTTTTCGCCCGAGAGCAAGGTCATGGCCGTGGAATCCGCCTGCGCAGGGGCAACGCCCGCGGCGCATGCGGCCGCCATCGGGACGATGAAGAGCTGTCAGATCGTCATACTTTGAATACAAATGCGACAAAACGCGCCGCGCGGCGCGTTTTTGCACGCAGACAGGAGGAACGATATGGAAAAGACAAACGCCATGCGCATTCTGGAGCGCGGCAAAGCGCCGTATTCGGTGCGCACCTATGACGGCGGGGCGCTGTCCGGCGTGGAAGTCGCCCGCTCGCTCGGAGAAGACGTGGACCGTGTCTACAAGACGCTCGTCACCGTCGGCTCGCCCAGAAAATACTATGTATTTGTCATCCCCGTGGCGGCGGAACTCGACCTCAAAAAAGCGGCGAAGGCGGCGGGGGAAAAGGCCGTCGAAATGCTTCCGCAAAAGGAACTCTTTCCGCTCACGGGCTACATCCACGGCGGCTGTTCGCCGCTCGGAATGAAAAAGCCCTTTCCGACCTTTTTCCATCGGGACGCGCAGGACAAGGCGATCT
>CAJFMF010000117.1 GCA_904391375.1 Candidatus Gallimonas faecavium
GTCCAGAAAGTCAACTACAACGTCGAGCCTGCGCGCGTCGGTCAGAACATCGACTACGATAAGCTCACGCTCGAAGTGTGGACGGACGGTACTTTCTCGGGAAAAGAGATCGTGTCGCTCGCGGCAAAGATCATGCAGGATCACATCAACCTGTTCGTCAACCTGTCCGATACCATCAAGGATATGGACATCCTCGTCAAGACGGACGACGACAAGCAGCAGCAGATTCTTTCGATGAAGATCGAGGACATGGACTTCTCCGTCCGTTCCTACAACTGTCTCAAGAGAGCCAACATTCATACCGTGGAAGACCTTATCAGCAAGACCGAGGACGAGATGCTCAAAGTCCGCAACCTCGGCAAGAAGTCGCTTGACGAAGTCATGCAGAAGCTGGAAGCGTACGGTCTTTCGCTCGCAAAAAAGGAGGATTAAATTATGCCCGGCAAATTGGGTAAAACGACGGAGCAGCGCCTTGCCATTCTGCGCAACCAGGCGTCCCAGCTCCTTTGGTACGGAAGACTCGAGACGACGGCTGCCCGCGCAAAGGAGCTTCGTCCGTATGTCGAGAAACTCATCACCAAGGCGGTGAACACCTATGACGACGTCGTCGAGTACGAGGTCGTTGCAAAGGACAAGAAGGGCAAGGAGATCAAGACGACTGCCGTCAAGGACGGTACGAAGCGCCTTGCTGCCCGTCGCGCCATCATGGCAAAGACGTACGATCTGCAGGAGATCAAGCCCTTCAACGAGAAGAAGAGCGACTTCAAAAAGCGCACGGCAAAGGTTCAGCATCCCCTGATGGAGAAGCTGTTCAACGAGATCGCACCCAAGTATGCGCAGCGCAAGGAAGAGATCGGTCAGGGCGGCGGTTACACCCGCATCTACCTTCTCGGCCAGCGCCGCGGCGACGGTGCCGAAGTTGCCGTCATCGAATTGGTATAACCGTTCGGAAAAACATGCAAGAGCTGTTCCCGTTGGGAGACAGCTCTTTTTTTGCTTGCAAAAAACAGAAGGGGCTGCGGCGTCAAGCCTGCTGTGCTGTGCGCGGACAAAAGGTCACCTGAAAAGCGGGCGTCAAGTTCGCCGTGCGCGGGGAAAAGGCTAGCTGAAAAGCGTGCGTCGGGTTTGGCATATGAGAGCCAAAGCGGTATCGTCGCACAGGCTTATAAATCTGTTGCGTTTTCGCGGGGAGCGTGCTATAATATAGCCGAAAAAGAAACAAAGGAGTTTTTTCTTATGTCGGATAAAAAAGAAAAGGCACAGGCGCGTTACGACGAGCTTGCCTATGTCAAGAAGAACTATTTTGAAGAAGCTTCCAAGAAGGAGCGCAAGGATATCTACGCCTATGCCGAGGGCTACAAGGCATTCCTCGACGCCGCCAAGACGGAGCGCGAGGCCTGCGAAGTGGCGGTTGCGATGGCGCAGGAGAAGGGATTCACGGAATATCATTTCGGCGATGCGCTCGTTGCGGGCGACAAGAAGTATTTTGTCAACCGCGGCAAGTCTGTCGTCGTGTTCCGCGTCGGAACGCGCGATCTTGAGACGGACGGTATGCGCCTGATCGCCTCGCACATCGACGCGCCCCGCGTTGACATCAAGCAGGTCCCTCTGTATGAGGACAGCGGCATGTGCTATCTCAAAACGCACTACTACGGCGGCATCAAGAAATATCAGTGGACGGCGATTCCGCTTGCACTGCACGGCGTTGTCATTCTCAAAGACGGCACCAAGGTCTCCCTCAAAGTGGGGGAGAGCGCCAAGGATCCCGTGTTCTACATCGACGACCTTCTTCCGCACCTCGGCGGCGAGCAGATGGCAAAGACGGGCGGCAAGATCATCGAGGGCGAACAGCTCAACGTGGTGGTCGGCGGCCTGCCCTGCGCCGATGCCGAGGCGGGCAAGCGCATCAAGTACACCGTGCTCGACTATCTGAACAAGGAATACGGCATGTGCGAGGAGGACTTCCTCTCCGCCGAACTGTGCGCCGTTCCCGCATATTCCGCACGCGATATCGGCTTTGACCGCGCTTTCATCGGCGCTTACGGCCACGACGACCGCGTCTGCGCATATCCCGCGCTGACCGCCGTCCTCAACGAGGAGAGCGAACACACCGTGCTTGCCATGCTCGTCGACAAGGAAGAGATCGGCAGCGAAGGCACGACGGGTATGCAGTCCAAGATCTATGAGGACCTCATGGAGGACATCTGTGCGGCGCTCGGCGCAAACTTCCGCAAGGTGCGCTATGCGTCCAAGTGCCTTTCCTCCGACGTGACCGCCGCATACGATCCCAACTTCCCCGGCGTCTTTGAAAAGCTGAACGCCGCGATCGTCTCCTGCGGTACCTGCATGAGCAAGTTCACGGGCGCACGCGGGAAGAGCGGTTCCAACGACGCTTCCGCCGAGTTTGTCGCCGAAGTCCGCAAGATGTTCGACAAAGAGGGCGTCATCTGGCAGACCGCAGAGCTCGGCAAAGTGGACGCGGGCGGCGGCGGAACGGTCGCAAAGTTCCTCGCCAACCTCAACATCGACACCGTCGATCTTGGCGTTCCCGTTATCTCCATGCACGCTCCTTGGGAACTCATCTCCAAGGCCGACCTGTACAGCAATTACCGCGCATTCCTCGCGTTCATGAAATAACGCGGCGCGGTGAGCCCTTTCCTGCAAAAAATTGTCTTTTTGCATAAGACATTCTCGCAGGAAAGACCGCATTTTCGCATCATTTCAACAGATAAATCCCCCGGGCAAACTGCCCGGGGGATTTTGTTTTATGATTTGGCCGATGCGCTCCGATGGAGACGTGTTCCGATATGGAAGCGCCCCCTGATGACTAACTACCCTGGCGGCGGACACAGGGCGTCTGTTCCGCCGCGGAAACGGTGCCGAGGAGAAAAAAGTTCCCCAAAACGGATCGGAAAGGGGATATTTCAAACAGAGGAGGCCGCACGGAGAAAGCACAAAGACGGAGCCGCGGCACAGGGGAAAAAGGGCATAAAAAAACTGTGAGGGCTTTTTTTGTTGCAGCCTACCGAAGCGGAAAACGGGCAGGTGACTCCCGCAAAGCTACCTTATGGCACACGCACCTGTCTGTTTAGTGCTGCTGTATCCCTACCCTGACACGGTTCGCAGGGGTACGTTGCAT
>CAJFMF010000118.1 GCA_904391375.1 Candidatus Gallimonas faecavium
AAAAATGCAATAGAATAGGAAAAAATTTACAAAAATATTACAACTCGGATACAACTTAATGACAAATTTTAATGTTGAGTATGTTATAGTATATACAAATTTTGTGGAGGTAAAATATGAAAAAAACGAGATATCTTATGAAAAAAATATTCCCCATGCTCGGTGCGGCAGCCGCGCTTGCCGCCGCGCTCCCCCTCACCGCCTGCGCGGACTATCCGCTGGACGCCTATCTCGTCCATCCCGTCAGCGACGTCATCGCGTCGTGCGTCTCCGAGCAGCTGCTCTCGGGCGCAGCCCTCGACGAGGAAAAGCTGCTTGCGGCGGGCGTGAAAACAATACAGCGGGAGGCGCTCGACGCGCAGCTGGGCGACGCCGCCTCCGTCATTCCAGAGGACAAGTCCTGTCTGAGCGCGGCGCCCAACGGGACGCTCGTCATCTATGCGCTCGGCGGGCAGGGCACGATCGAGTCGGTTGCCGTCAAAACATCGGGCGACGTCGTCCTCGTCGAGGGCCATGTCGAGGAGGTGAGCGTCAGCTATAACGTCATCATCCACGAGGTCGTCTCCTACCACTTCCGTCCCGAGGGCAGCGGGTACGCCTTCGTCACGCGCGCCAATTTCCTCGTAGCGTACATTCAGAAAGTATACGGCGTGGACGCGCCGGTGACCCCGGGCTATCAGCCAGACTTTGTCTCGGAGTACTACACGGCGACGCAGTTCGGGCCCTATCCGGACGACGCCGCCGCCCACGACGGCGTCAGCGAGGATATCCGCCTCAACGCGTTCACGCTCACGGACGGCGGAAAAACGCTCATCGACATTCCCCTCCGGCGGGAAGGGTAATTTTTGCGTTCCGCGGGGAAAAATCTCGGACAGGGTATTGACAAAAAGGACAAAAAGAACTAAAATACTGGGTGGAAATTCATAGAAGGAGAGAACCATCATGAACAAAATGACCATTCGAGACATCAAAGACTGGAAGGGCAAGCGCGCACTGGTGCGCTGTGACTTCAATGTCCCCATGAAGGACGGCGTCATCACCGACGAGAACCGTATCATGGGCGCTCTTCCCACCATCAAATATTTAATGGAGCACGGGGCGAAAGTCATTCTCTGCTCGCACATGGGCAAGCCGCACTCCATCTTCTCCGATGAAGTCAAGCTCAACAAGAAGGACAAGGCGAAGGTCGAGGCGCTTCCCGCCGAAGAGCAGGCCGCGGCAAAAGAGGCCATCATCGAGAAGGCAAAGAAGGACGATCTGAAAAAGCTCACGCTTGCGCCCGTTGCAAAGCGTCTCAACGAGCTGCTTGACAACAAGGTGACGTTCGCGCACGACGTCGTCGGCCCCGATGCACAGGCGAAGGTCGCCGCATGCAAGGACGGCGAATGCGTGCTTCTCGAGAACCTCCGTTTCCACTGGGAAGAGGAGAAGAGAGATCTCGAGTTCTGCAAGAAGCTCGCGGCATTCTGCGACATCTACGTCAACGACGCGTTCGGAACGGCTCACCGCTCGCACGCTTCCACGGCGGCGATCGTCGAATACGGCCTTGTCAAAGTCGCCGTCTGCGGCTTCCTCATCGAGAAGGAACTCTCCGTCATGGCTGACTCCCTCGAGCACCCCGTCCGTCCCTTCGTTGCCATTCTCGGCGGCGCAAAGGTCGCGGACAAGCTGGGCGTCATCTCCAACCTGCTTGAAAAATGCGATACGCTCATCATCGGCGGCGGCATGGCATATACCTTCCTCAAGGCGAAGGGCGGCAGCGTCGGCACCTCGCTCGTGGACGACGAGAAGCTCGACTACTGCAAGGACATGATGAAGAAGGCACAGGACATGGGCAAAGAACTGCTCCTGCCCGTCGATACCGTCATCACCAAGGAATTCCCCGACCCCATCGATGCCAAGATCGAGACGAGCGTCGTCCCCTCCATGCAGATCCCTGCCGATATGATGGGCCTCGACATCGGTCCCGAAACCCGCAAGCTCTATGCCGATAAGATCAAGAGCGCAAAGACGCTCATCTGGAACGGCCCCATGGGCGTGTTCGAGAACCCCGTCCTTGCGGAAGGCACCATCGCGGTCGCGCAGGCGCTTGCGGATGCAAAGGACGCAACGACCATCGTCGGCGGCGGCGACAGCGCGGCTGCCTGCACCCAGCTCGGGTTCGCAGACAAGATCACGCACATCTCCACGGGCGGCGGCGCTTCGCTGGAACTGTTTGAAGGCAAAGTCCTTCCCGGCATTGCCTGCCTGAACGACAAGAAGTAAAGTAATCGGTGCGCTACGGCTCATAAAAGATAAACGGAAGGACTGCACAAATGCGCAGTCCTTCCGTTTATCTTTATCCATCCAATCATTGACCAAATTCAGATCCGAACCTTAATTTACCAAGAACGATAAAATTTGTTGATAATCTTATAAATCGCTTTGTCGACGAATCCAAAAAATTTGGCCCCTTTGACAACACTTTTGAAATTTAGCCATTTATAGCACTTAATTTTTCAATACATAATTGCTTGATTTCTTCTGTAATTCCTGTTTCACCGCGCGTTAGAACCAATCTGTCATTCGGAAATTTCGGGCAGCGAAATGGGTGATCGTCGAGCACAACATAAGTACCAATTTGCGGATGTGATTTTAGATACGCCATAATTTCATCACCGCGCCCATCGCGTAGAGGAGTTTTCCCTAAAAAATGTTTCTTATCAATATCAAATTTTCTAAATTGCAGAAACATATAACGAATACTTTCGTCATATAATCTCCACGAACTTGATAAAACAAGTTTGCATTCAGT
>CAJFMF010000119.1 GCA_904391375.1 Candidatus Gallimonas faecavium
GATAAATTCGCCGTATTTCCTGGATACATAGTCCGCATCCATTACAAGGTTGTCTTTTTGAACCGTGGTAAGCGCATTACACAGCCCCTTTTCGTTCACTTCAAGTCGCTGTCGCAATGGTATCCCGGGTGTCCTGTCCGATGGATCATCCGGATTTCGCCCGCGCATTGCCACAATTATAGGTGTTTGACCGCCGCCTTTCCCCATAGCCTCCGTTAATGTAGGACTCACCCCGTCCGTTCTTGGCACTTGATGTTTCTGTAACCCTCCGAGGACAAAATTCTCTGCGATTTTTAGCTCCGTATTTCCGCCACCCGCGCAATGCACCGTTGGCGATATTCCATCCGTCTGGAATACTCTTCGGCTCATTTCGTGCATTTTTTCCCACTTCTCGCCGACAACATCCCCGACCTGTACGCATTGAGGCTCATAACAATCCCTTGCCCGCAAACAGTATGCGTAATCGCTCGGGCGGCGGATCGAGTCACGGCGCGAATTGAACTTCGACGTCACGATGCTGCGAATCGTGCTTTCCTTGAGATAGTACCTTTCATCGACGTGTTCGTCAATCATGTCTTTGAGACGAAGTGTCAATTCGCGCTTTTCGGGGAATACAAATGCTGTATGTTCTCCCCGAATAGAAACACAAAACACTCGCTCCCTATGCTGCGGAATGCCGTAGTCTTTGGCATTGAGTACCTGCCAATAATTCGTATAACCGAGCGAGGACAAAAAAGAAAGCCAACTGTCGAAGTCGGCTTTGAATTTCTTGCCCACAAGATTCTTTACGTTTTCGAGGAGCAGGTATTTGGGAAGCGTTCCTTTTTCAGCGGCGACTTTCAACAGCCGCTCGACTTCAAGCAACAGTCCGCTCCGCGTTCCCTCTTTGATGCCCGCACCATGCCCCGCCACCGAGATGTCTTGGCATGGGAACGAATATGTCCAAAAATCTGCCTCGGGGAGTTCCCGGATTTCTCTTATGTCGCCCAGGTTGACCGTCTCGCCATGCAAAGCCGTATAACTCTTGATGGCGTTCTTGTCTATTTCTGAGATCGACACTACCGTATGCGGCACTCCCACATTTTTAAGTGCCTGTGTCTGTGAGCCGATACCCGCAAATAGCTCGATAAGCCGCAACGGGTTTTCTTGCGTGTATTCCATCACGACTTACCTCCCAATAGTTTTTCCATGATATCGTCGTTCGGGTTGTTTTCATCCCACTTGGAGAGTTTACTTTCCCGCACGACAAGATAAATTTTGCTCCACACCTCGTTTGTCTGCTTGAGGTATTGCTGCGCCATCGTCACAAACGGCGACGGAACAGCCTTGCCGTTCTGGTCTTTTACGAGGAGCCCGTGTTTCGTGTTCATCTCCTCGCATTCAAGCCATCGCGCTTTACAAAATGCATACTCCTCGAGGTTGTATGGAAGTATGCCGTTGGTGCAGCCGATGCTTTTCAGCCATCCGAATACCGTCCTGTATATCTCTTTCGCCTTTGGCGTTAAATACTCCGGCGGTTCGCTTGGCAGTTCCATTCCCCCTGTATCGAAGTTCAGCACTTCGATGGGACGCTTGCCCGGATTTCCGTCAAGTATCTTTTGGGCGGCGGCTTTTCTCGGTCGCCCTGCCCCAGGTCTTCTTCCTCCGCTTGGCATAGTCCCTCCGTTTTTGATTATTTGATTTCATTGATTATTTTGATTTCCTGGGAAATCAAAAAGCGGGCTGTTTTGCCCGCTCCCACTTTAGTGGGGTATCCCCCAAAGGCTGATTTCCCCTTTGATTTTTGAATATGCGATTTTTCGCGCGAGAGTGCGGCCCCGCTGTATGGGGTGGAAGCCCCGGGTATTTGATACCCCCTCCCCTGCGCAGGTCAGCCCTTGCGGGGTGGCGTCCTCCACCTGCTGCCCTCCTCGGCTGACTTGCGCGAGTGGCAGCTCCAGCACAGCGACTGCAGGTTGGATGGTGCGAAAGGTTGACCGCCCTGCTTGATGGGGCGGATGTGATCCACAATAACCGCCCGCACCGCTTGCCCTCTCTTCATGCACTCCTCACAGAACGGATGCTCTGCGAGCTGCCGCTTACGAACGAACAGCCATTCGGGGGTCTTGTAGAAACTCTTTGAGAAGTTGTCCCTCGAATATTTATTGTACTGTGCATCCGTTAATTTTTTATGTTCCTCACAATATTGCCCCTCCACCAGTCTCGGACACCCGGGATAGCTGCAGGGGCGTTTGGGTTTTCTTGGCATTATTTATTCCTCATAAACACAAGGGAAGGGAGCGTTTCCCCCATTCTCATATTCTCTCCCTGCATCACGCCGCTCGGGTCGCTCCCTTCCCCCTCGGAGGATATTACCTACTCTCATTATACGCACGTTTTGGCTACTTTCGGAGGAAAAGTGTCTACCCTTGTCTATGCTTTCATACGCTTGCCAAGCATTCGCCCATAAGAGCTATTGCCTCATCCCTGCGCTTGGCAATAGTGTCCTTGCAATAGAAATGTTCCGCTGCGATCTTCCGCAGGGATTTTCTCTCGATATAGTGCATCCGAAGAATATCTCCGAGTCCGTCCGGCAGTAACCGCATACAATTCTCGATTGCCTGGATGCACACCACGTCCCTGTCGTCCTTCCTGCCGTTTTGCGCCTTGTAATCGGCTATTGTTTTCCTGCCTCTATAATTTTGCAGGTATTCCCTGATCTCCACTTCAGTCATTGTAGTCCTCCCGTGCTTTTGCCTCCTCTTCCTGCCACACCCGATATTTGACCACC
>CAJFMF010000120.1 GCA_904391375.1 Candidatus Gallimonas faecavium
TATTATATCATCGGGGCGGTGCGAGGCGTTATGCAAAAACAGCACAGGATCGCGGAATATAATGATATGTGGGAGCGGATACAGAACGCCAAAAGCTACCAAGAGGCGTTGAAAATCATTGCCGAACACGTGGATTTGGTCGATTTGGACGGACGATATACGGACGATATAAGGTTTAGAAAAAACAAAAATATTCTTTGAAAAAGTGTGTTTTTCGGCGCGATTTCGCTGGGCTCTTCTGATTTTTTACGGTATTGTTTGCTTGCAAAACGGGACAAGGAAAACCCCGCAAGCAAAGGAGACACGTAAAAATGAAAGAGCAAAAGTTCGGAGTCGAAATCGAACTCACAGGCATCACCAGGGCAAAGGCAGCCGACGTCATCGCCAAATACTTCGGCACGACGAAGACCTATGACGGCGGGACATACAAAGCCTACTCCGTGGAAGACAGGCAGGGCAGAACATGGAAAGCGATGCGCGACAGCAGCATCGACGCGCGGACGAAAGACGGCGGGATGGCAAGCGAAGCCTACCAAACCGAAATCGTCACCCCCGTGTGCGGATACGAAGACATCGCAGACATCCAAGAGATACTGCGTCAACTGCGGCACAACGGAGCGATCGCCAACCAAAGCTGCGGCATCCACATCCATGTCGATGCAAGCAAACAGACAGCGCAGAGTTTAAGAAACCTGGTCAACATCATGGTGGCAAAGGAAGACCTGCTGTTCAAGGCACTCGGGGTAACGCCGAGTCGGGCAATGCGGTGGTGCAAAAAGGCAGAGCCACAGTTCATAACGAACATCAATCGCTTTAAGCCGAGAACCAGGAATGCGATAGAGAACCTGTGGTATGGCGAAAGGTCGAGTTCATATCACAGCCACTACGATAACAGTCGCTACCATGCACTTAACCTGCACAGCCTGTGGCAAGGTAAGGGGATAGAGTTCCGATGCTTCAACGGCACGACCCACGCGGGAAAGCTGAAGACATACATCCAACTCTGCCTGGCGATATGCAACCAAGCAATGACTCAGCGAGGAGCGAGCGCGAGGAAAACGGAGACTTCAAATGAGAAGTACACCTTCCGCACCTGGCTCCTGCGGATGGGGATGATAGGCGAAGAGTTCGATACGGCAAGGAAGTTCCTACTCGAGAACTTGGACGGCGACATAGCGTTCAGAAATGGAAGACCCGACAGCACTGCGGCATAAGCCGCTGCCCTGCGGTAAACACAATCGGAGGATAGAGCAATGAAAGGAAAGACCAAATTATATGTAGCGTATGGTAGCAACTTGAACACGGGGCAGATGGCATACCGTTGCCCGTGGGCATCGGTGTACGGGAAAGGGCATATCGACGAATATGAACTTCTGTTCCGAAGGGTGGCAACAATCGAGAAAAAGGAAGGCTCGAAAGTGCCTGTCGGGGTATGGAGAATCTTCCCCGATGACGAAATCGCACTCGACAGGTATGAGGGATACCCGCACCTGTACCGCAAGGAAATAGTGACGGTAGACATGGGAAAGGAAAAAGTGGATGCAATGGTCTATATCATGAATGAAGACCAGGGGAGATATGCTCTTCCGAACAAGTCATACTATGGAACGATCATGGGCGGGTATGAGGACATAGGACTCGACACGAGATATCTCAAAAACGCACTTGTGCGGACAGCAGAAAAGATAGAGGGCAAAAAATAAAACAGAATATACGTGTCTCTGGGGAGGAAGGTACTTCGGTGCTTTCCTTCCCATTTATTTTCGGGAGGAGGGAGAATGCCATTCAATGAACAGCTTGCGGATCGGGCGGCGGCATTTATTCGCTCGCTCAAACACACCAAAGGCACATGGCATGGCAAGAACTTTGACCTGCTCCCGTGGCAGGAAAAAATCGTGCGGGATGTATTCGGCACGGTAAAGGAAAACGGATATAGGCAATACAATACCGCCTATGTGGAGATACCCAAGAAACAGGGAAAGTCGGAGCTTGCCGCAGCAATCGCGCTTTATTTATTGGCGGGCGATGGTGAATGGGGCGCGGAGGTGTACGGCTGTGCGGCAGACCGACAGCAAGCCTCCATCGTTTTTGATGTCGCTTGTCAGATGGTGGAACAATGCCCGGCTTTAAAAAAGCGGATAAAGCCCGTGATGTCGCAAAAGCGGCTTGTGTATGCGCCGTTGAACAGCTTCTACCAGGTGTTGTCGGCAGAAAGTTATACTAAGCACGGACTGAATGTTCACGGCGTTGTTTTCGACGAACTCCATGCGCAGCCGAACCGTGCCTTGTATGATGTCATGACCCACGGCTCGGGCGACGCGAGAAAACAGCCGCTGTTTTTCTTGATAACGACAGCGGGAACGGATCGAAACTCGATATGTTGGGAAGTGCATCAAAAAGCCAAAGACATTCTCGAGGGACGTAAACACGACCCGTCTTTTTACCCCGTGATTTATGGGGCAGAGGACGATGACGATTGGGGAGATGAGCGGACATGGTATAAGGCAAACCCGTCACTCGGAGTAACGGTTGACATTGATAAGCTACGGACCGCCTATACATCGGCAAAGGAAAACCCCGCTGAAGAAAACCTGTTTCGACAACTACGGTTGAACCAATGGGTAAAGCAATCCGTTCGATGGATGCCGATGGATAAGTGGGACGAGTGTGCCTTTGCGGTTGACCCGGAAAAACTCAAAGGGCGGGAATGCTACGGCGGGCTTGAC